>JAZROQ010000041.1:0-151555 GCA_045648765.1 Acutalibacteraceae bacterium | reverse complement strand
CAAATATTTACTTGATGAGTTTAATGAAGAAAGAGCTTTTCGTGCCGTTTATGAAACTGTTTTGAATAATGAATTCGAAAAACAAAAACTTCCGCCAAACTCACAACCCCAACCTAAAACATTTATTTTAAAAAATGAGGGTAATGGAAAAACAGTTTATGACAACCAAGAGGAATTTTGGGAGAACTGCCCTATTTTTATTGGCGTTGATTTAATTTCAGGTTATGTACAAGTAGAGGGTAGTTGCCTTTTGTACGATGAAATCTATGCTTTTCAAGGAATAGACGAATATGATATAGAGAATTGTGTTAGAGTTGCAGATTATATAGATTGTGTAAAAAGATTTAATCCGAAACTTTACAAAGAGATTTGTGAGGGCTCTGGACACATAGGTGAAAACTAAAAAAATTCATGTTTGTATTACCCAGCCAAAACAAAACCCGTTCTCTTGTGAGAACGGGTTTTAATTTTATCTTTATTCGCGAATGACGCCGCTTGTGTAGTCCATTCCGCAAGGAAGCGGCGTGGGGAATGCCAATTGATGCAAATTCGTTGCTTTACATTCCAAATTCCAGACCGTCTGTGCTTCTTCGCTCAGTTTTTGCACTTGCGAAGCGCGATAAACCCACGGTAACGATGCGTTTTTAGCGGCTGCCACTATCTCTTTGCCTTTCTCGTTCGAAGCTAAAACACGCAAATACGGGGGCGTTTTGTTTACATATCCGGCGGGAACCCCCAAAAACGCAGACCATATTAACCGACGAATACGTGTCAAAGGATATCGCTTGGTTTTGATTAGTGATTCCAAATCCGCTAATGTGGCGGCTTGACCAATAGCTTTGTGGAATCGATTTTCCAATCCTTCGGAAATGCCGGGCAAATCACAAATTTCTTCCAAAGTGAGTGTGCGCAATTTTGCCAATACGGCACGTTCCAAATTTTCTGCCGTAGCGGGTAACCGCCCGTTTTGTGCGGCATCCGAAACCACGGTGGCACAGCCGGCCGGCATATATGGCAAAGCGTTGATTAGGCGGTCGGAACAAAACAGCGAGCGCAAATACGAGGCGGAAGCGGTGTCGCCAAGCGGCATCATATTGTCGTGTGCGGCACCGTATCGTTTGACGGTAAAAGGCGTAATTGTGCTGCCTAAGCGATGCAATGATTTTAAGTACTCTATAGCCAATGTGTTGTTTGGGGTGTTCAGCAAATCGGCAAAAGCTTTTCCTGCAATTTCCGCCAACGCTTTTTGTTGTGCTTCGGGGAAGGCGGAACCTAGACTCATATAATATTTTAGCAAGGAAGAATAACGTGGAGTTTCCATTAAGGTGACAGCTTTTTCCAACAGAGATAAATCGCCCGATTCTGTTCCGAAACTGATGGCATCCACACAGCCCAGCGAAGAAAGCAGCGACACAGCGCCAAACGCAAAACCTTCTGCCGAGGATAAGCACCAAGGAACAGGCAATTCAATTACCAAATCAACCCCGCCGGCCAATGCTGCTTTTGCACGGTCGAATTTTGAAAGAATGGCAGGTTCGCCACGTTGCACAAAACTTCCGCTCATAACAGCGACAAGGTGAGTAGCTTCACATCCGCCGTGCAGTTCTTTTGTTTTGTCAACAAGGTAAGCGTGTCCGTTATGAAATGGGTTGTATTCGGCAACAATACCCGCAACTCGCATATGTTCACCCCTAAAAATTAAAAAAAAGTTGTAAAATCGGTTGAAAGAAATAAAAAAATAGTTTATAATTCCAATATACCGTATTTACGTGAAAAAATCAATAACATAAAAAGATAAGGGGTAATTGGTATGAAAATTTTGGTTATTAACGCAGGTAGTTCTTCGCTCAAATATCAGTTGATCGATATGGATGGTGAAGTAACCGTAGCAAAAGGCTTGTGCGAACGCATCGGGATCGATGGACGTTTTACTCACAAAGTCGATGGCAAAGTTTTTCAAAAAGAAGTAACTATGCCGGATCATACTGCCGCTTTTGAACAAGTAAAATTAGCGCTTACAGAAGGCGAAGGCAAAGTCATTGACGATTTGTCCGAGGTTACTGCTATTGGTCACCGTACCGTAATGGGCGGTTCCAAATACGATTGTTCTGTTCGTATTACAGACGAAGTTGTCCAAACCATTAACGAATATGCTTCGCTTGCACCCTTGCATAATCCGGCAACCGTTAAAGGAATCGAAGCCGCTACCGCTGCTTTTGGCAAAGACATTCCGCAAGTAGGCGTGTTCGATACCGCTTTCCATCAAACCATGCCCGAAGTTGCTTATTTGTGGGGCTTACCGTATGAATATTACGAAAAATACGGTGTGCGCCGTTACGGCTTCCACGGCACCTCGCATCGTTTCGTTTCAAAGCGTTGCTGCGAATTGTTGGGCAAACCCGATGGCGAAGGCACTCGCATTATCACATGCCACTTGGGTAACGGTTCTTCGTTGGCTGCTATCAAAGACGGCAAAGTAATTGATACCACCATGGGTCTCACCCCGCTTGACGGTTTCTTAATGGGTACACGCAGTGGCGTGGTGGATCCGTCGGCTGTGACCTTTATCATGGAAAAAGAAGGCTTAACACCTGCTGAGATGGATGCTGTAATGAATAAAAAATCCGGTATGTTGGGCATTTCCGGTGTGTCGAGTGACGACCGTGATATTGCCGCCGCCATGGAACAAGGTAACGAACGCGCCAAGTTGGCTTGGGATATGCGCAGTTATCAAATCCTCAAATACATTGGCGGTTACACAGCAGCTCTTGGCGGGTTAGACGCCTTGGTGTTTACTGCCGGTATCGGTGAAAACCAAGATAAACTTCGTGCAGAACTCGTGGAAAAATTGGCATACTTGGGTGTGAAACTGAACCCCGAAGCCAACATGACCCGCGGTCAAGAAATCGAAATCAGTGCTCCTGATTCTGCTGTGCGCGTGTTTGTTATCCCGACAAACGAAGAATTGGTTATCGCTCGCGACACCAAAGATTTGATTTCTTAAAAAATTACATGCAAAAAATCAGGACCACCGTTTTTTCGGCGGTCCTGATTTTTAGGCGTCTTCTTTTTCGAGCAAGCGTTCCCGTTTGCGGAAAAACAAAGAAATACACCAGATGCCGGCCAAAGCCACCAACGTGTATACCACACGACTGATGGGGCCACTTTGACCGCCGCAAATCCATGCGACAATGTCGAATTGAAAAAGCCCGATGCTTCCCCAATTCAACGCACCGACAACTACCAGCAATAACGCTAGTCTGTCCATGTTTTCTCCCTCCTTGAAACCCGCTCGACTGATTCTTTCGTCGGCGGTATCACATCGGACAGCAAACGCAACCAAACAGACCGATGTGTGAGTAGTGTTTCCACTATTTAAAAAGAATATACGGTTTTGAAATTATCAATATTTACAAATCTTTCATATTCTCAAAAAATTAAGCGGTATGATAGTAATTAGGATATACTAAAAAGCGAGGATAATTATGCTTGGTTACGTAAAAGTTTACCAACCTCAACTAAAAATGGGCGAGTTTGAGCAGTATCGTGGTGTTTACTGCTCACTTTGTCGTATGTTGGGTAAACGTTACGGTGCCGTTTCTCAAATGTCCCTTAGCTATGATGTTACCTTCTTGGTGCTTCTTCTTATGGCACTTTCGGAAGAGTGTGTCGGTTTTGAAAAAGGGCACTGTGTTTATAATCCTTGCAAACGCCGCTTAAAATGTGGTGAACATGCAGCTTTTGCATTTGGCGCAGATATTTCGGTTTTGCTTATGCATCATCGTTTGCAAGATACGGTAGAAGACAGCCGTTTTGCCAAACGTATGGCGGCAGGCGCTGCACAGTCAGTATCGTCAAGAGCTTACCGTTGCGCTGCAAAGCGATTGCCGCAAACCGATCGTTTTTTGTCGGAATGTATGAAGCGACAAAGCGAACTCGAAAAAAACAAAACTGCTTCTTTGGATGCTGCAGCCGAACCCACAGCCACCATGCTGGCACACTTGTGTTCGGTAAACGCTTCGGACGAAAAACAACGTCGTGTTCTGGAACGGTTGGGGTATTGCTTGGGCAGCTGGATATACCGTATGGATGCGGTAGATGATTTGGAAGACGATCTGAAACACGGTGCCTATAACCCGTTATGTCTTTTACATTCTTTAACCGCCGATGATACCGATGCTATACAAAAAGTGCGTAGTGAAATGTTGTTTTCACTCAATGCCTTACTTGCCGAGTGCAAAGCAGCATATGACTTGTTAGCAATTCACCATTTTGATGGTATTTTACGAAATATATTAGACTATGGAATGCCGTATATGCAAAACCAGGTTATTTACGGTAAGGGAGGTAAAACCAATGAAAAATCCTTATGAAGTATTGGGGATCAGCCCACAAGCGACAGATGACGAGGTAAAAGATGCTTACCGTCAACTCGCACGTAAATATCATCCCGATAATTACGATAATAATCCGTTGTCAGATTTGGCTGAAGAAAAAATGCAAGAAATCAACGAAGCATATGACGCTATTGTTCGTATGCGCCGCCAAGGCGGAACAAATCAAAACAACGCTACACAAAGTGGCTCTTCAACACGATACACGGATATTCGCAACTTAATTCGCATGGGCCGGTCGTTTGATGCAGAAACCTTGCTTGATGGTATCCCGGCACCTTCTCGTGATGCGGAATGGTATTTCTTAAAGGGTAGTGTTCTGTATAAAAAAGGGTGGTTAGACGAAGCGTACAACAATTTTTCCACCGCTGTGCGAATGGATCCTACCAATCGTGAATATAGTGCCGCTTTTTCACAACTGGACCGTCAACGTCGCACCGGTGGTTACCGTGTCGGTGGGGGCGCAAATCCGGGCGGCTGCTCCGGTTGCGATGTTTGCCAAGGCCTTATTTGCGCAGACTGCTGCTGCGAATGCATGGGTGGCGACCTTATTCGGTGCTGCTGATATGAAAACAACATCACGTATTGCATTAAGCAGTGTGTTGTGTGCTATGTCGCTGCTTTGTTTGCTGCTTACTTTTTTTCCGTTTGCAACCTATGCCTTGCCGGCAATCGCGGGCGTGTTTTTAATGCCTTTGGTTGTGGAATGCGGAAAAAAAACAGCGTTTTGTGCCTATTTATCGGTTTCTGTTTTGGCATTGTTTCTCGTACCGGATATCGAATCCAAAGCGTTGTTTGTTGCTTTTTTTGGATATTACCCCTTGTTAAAGGCAATTGCAGAATCCACCAAAACCCGTTTCCTGGAATGGATTATAAAACTGGGTGTGTTTAACCTTTCGGTAATCATTGTGTATGCTGTTTTATCATCGATCGGTTTTCCTATGAATGAGTTTGCGATCAACGGACTTTCCTTACCTCTTTCGACGGTTTTATGTTTTTTTCTATTAGCCGGTAATGTTATATTTATTTTGTATGATATCGGACTCACCCGTTTTTTACCGCTTTATTTTTCAAGACTGCAACCTTTGTGTAGGCGATTATTCTTTAAATGATGAATTTTGCAAGAAATTTAAAATTTCTTGCATTTTTCTCTTTTACGCGGTACAATAGCAAAAAGGGGAGGGTTGACTGTGAAAACCGATTTGACCACGCGAATCACCTCAAAAATGGATGGATTTTCAAAAGGACAACGTCGCATTGCTAATTACATATTGGAAAATTACGATACGGCCGCTTATATGACAGCGTTTGCCTTGGGACAAACCGTTGGTGTCAGCGAATCTACTGTAGTGCGTTTTGCTATGATGCTGGGGTTTGAGGGGTATCCGCAGTTACAGCGCGCTGTTCAAGAATTGGTACGCAGCAAGCTCACCAGCGTGCAGCGCGTGGAAGTTACTCGCGCTCGCATGAAAGATGAAGAGGTGCTGCAAAGCGTTTTATCGTACGATATTTCCAATATTAGCAAAACGTTGGAAGAACTGTCTCCCGAAGCTTTTGATAAGGCAGTTAACTCTCTTGTCTCGGCACGTCGGGTTTTTGTTTTTGGTGCAGGAAGTTGCCGTGCTCTTGCAAACTTTTTTGCACACTATTTGCGCCTTTTGTTGCCGGATGTACGCTATATCAGCACATCGAGCGAAGCAGAGATGCTTGAAGAAATGTTTTCTATTAACGAGAACGATACGTTCGTCGCTCTCAGTTATCCTCGTTATTCCAGCAAAGCGGTAAAAGCGGTTCACTTTGCGCATTCTCGGGGTGCCACCGTTGTTTCGTTGACAGACAGTGAACTGTCACCGATTGCCGAACTTGCCAATTGCTTGTTGTTAGCACATAGCGATATGGCAACTATTGTCGATTCCTTGGTAGCGCCAATGAGCGTTATTAACGCTCTGTTGGTGGCAATTTCCTTACGGCGTATAGAGGAAAATCGAAGCGTTTTAACCGAAATGGAAGCTTTGTGGGAAACGTATCACGAATATCAACCAAAATAAGGTGAACAGTTAATTCCAAAGGAGAATCTCATGCAGGTAATTGTTGTTGGCGGGGGAGCGGCCGGGTTGTTGGCTGCCGGTACCGCAGCTCGTTATGGTCATCAGGTAACAGTGCTCGAACGTAACGCTCGCATGGCACGCAAAGTGATGATTACCGGAAAAGGCCGCTGCAATGTAACAAACGCTTGCACACCGCAAGAATGTGTGGCAAATGTTCCGGGCAACGGACGGTTTTTATATAGTGCTTTTTCTGCTTTTTCTCCGCAAGATACTGTAGCTTTGCTCGAAGAACAAGGACTTTCTCTCAAAACAGAGCGAGGCAACCGCGTGTTTCCTGCTTCGGACAAGGCGGTAGATGTGGTGGATGCCTTGGTTTCCTATGCGCGAAGCGGTAATGTTCGTTTCGTAACAGACCGCGTTACGGACTTGTTGATAGAAGATGGTGTTTGTTGTGGTGTCAAAACCGAAAGCGGCAAACAATACACAGCATACGCCACCATTGTTTGCACCGGCGGTTGCTCCTATCCTGCCACCGGCTCGACCGGTGATGGTTATTTGTTGGCTCAACAAGCAGGGCATACCGTTGTACCGCCCCGTCCGTCTTTGGTAGCGCTTACCACTGTGGATGCTTGGTGCGCCGATGCGCAAGGGCTATCACTTAAAAATTGCGGTTTAACGGCGGTGGATACCAAGACCGGCAAAACCGTATATACCGACTTTGGTGAAATGCTCTTTACCCATTTTGGCGTTTCCGGCCCCATGGTTTTAAGTGCCAGTGCTCATTTTCGAAACATGGAACGCGGTCGCTATCGACTGTTGATAGATTTAAAACCTGCACTCACGCCCGAACAACTGGATGCTCGACTGGTTCGCGAGTTGGAAACACACAAAAACGCGTGTGTGGGTAACACATTAGCAGAACTTTTGCCACGGTTGTTGATTTCTCCTGTGCTTTCACTTTGCAAAATACCAGGGGAAAAGAAATGTCACTCGATTTTGCGGGAAGAACGCCACGCTTTGGGACAATGCTTAAAAGCGTTACCTGTGACGGTGGCAGGTTTTCGCCCGATTGACGAGGCAATTGTCACTTCGGGCGGTGTCAGCACACGAGAGGTAAATGCAACTACCATGGAATCAAAATTGGCAAGTGGTTTGTATTTTGCCGGTGAAGTGTTAGATGTCGATGCCTATACCGGTGGCTTTAATTTGCAAATTGCTTTTTCAACCGGCTATGCCGCCGGTTCACATATCCAATAAACAAGGAGTGGAAAAACATATGTCAGAAAAAAAGACAGTTGCCATTGCTATTGATGGTCCTTCCGGTGCGGGAAAAAGCACCATTGCCCGTATTTTGGCAAAAGAATTGGGATATATTTATGTGGATACCGGCGCTTTGTATCGTACCGTTGGATATGCTGTGTTACAGCAAAACATAAACCCTAAAGACGACGAGTCGGTAGTTGCTTTGTTACCCGGTCTTACGGTTTCTATGGGATATGTGGATGGCGAACAACATGTTTTCCTCAACGGTGCAGATGTCAACGCTTATATCCGAACTCCCGAAGTTTCGATGGCGGCGTCTGCGGTTTCTGCCATACCGAAAGTGCGAGAATTCTTGTTTCATTTACAGCAAGATACAGCACGGCGTGAAAATGTGATTATGGACGGACGTGATATCGGAACGGTGGTATTGCCGTTTGCCGACGTAAAAATCTTTCTGACAGCGTCCGCCGAAGAACGCGCACGTCGTCGTTTGTTGGAATTAGTCGAAAAAGGAACAAAAGTTACTTACGAAGAAGTGCTGGAAGATATGAAAGTGCGGGATTATAACGATTCACACCGCGCCACGGCACCGCTCAAACCGGCAGAAGATTCCAAAATTGTTAATACCGATGGCATTAATTTGGAACAATCGGTAGCACTGCTCAAAGAAATAATTTTAACGTCGTTGAAGGGATGATTGCATATGTGGTTAGGTCGCGCATTAATTAAAACACTTGGCCCCTTGGTGCGCTTTGTTATGCGTGTAAGGGAAGTGGGGGTAGAAAATTTCCCGACTGCTTCTACACCGCTGATTTTGTGTTCTAACCATATTTCCAATTGGGATCCTGTGTTGCTAATCACTGCAAAACCACATCGTCATATCTATTTTATGGCAAAATCGGAGTTGTTTTGCAACCGTTTGTTTTCTTGGCTTTTGGGAAAACAATTTGGCGCTTTTCCCGTTCGTCGCGGAACGGGTGACACTGCTGCACTGGATACGGCAGAAGCGTTGGTTGCAGAAGGAAAGATTTTAGGTATTTTCCCCGAAGGCACTCGTTCAAAAACCGGCAAACTGTTGCGCCCAAAATCGGGTGTGGCTTTTATTGCTGCCAAAACCGGTGCTACCATATTGCCTACGGCGATTGTCACCCATAAACAGCGCATTCGATTGTTTAGACCTATTACAATTGTTTATGGAAAACCGTTGTCGGTGGAAGAACTTCACTTAGCAGACGCAGAACATCCCGATATTCGTTTTGCCACACGCCGCATTATGGAGGCTATCTCACAGCAGATAGAAGAATATGAATAAAATTATTCGTGTGGCAGATTCTGCCGGTTTTTGTTTTGGTGTACAACGGGCGGTCGATGCCGTGAATACGCTTCTCGATAACGGCGAGCGCGTTTGCACGTTGGGCCCAATTATCCATAACCCGCAAATGGTACAATCACTTGCCGATCGCGGTGTTAAAATTGTTGATACCCCGCAAGAAGCTCCGCTCGGTTCCACGCTGGTTATTCGTTCGCACGGTGTGCCGCAATCGGTGTACGATGATATTTGCACAGCGGGACTTTGTGTGCACGATGCCACATGTCCTTTTGTGGCAAAAATCCATCGCATTGTGGCTGAAGAATCAAAAAAAGGTGCGGTTGTTTTTATTGCCGGAGACGAAGGACACCCCGAAGTTGTCGGCATTCGCGGTCACTGTTGTGGGGAATCTTATGTCTTTTCGACCGAAGAACAAGTACATAACTTTATCAATTCCGATAAAGTGTCGGCTGAAAAAGCCGTAATTTTGGTTTCACAGACCACTTTTCAGCAGAATATTTGGAAAAAGTGCGCCGAAATTGTAAAAAAACACTATACAAATTCAATAATCTTTGATACAATATGTAATGCGACTGCCAAAAGACAGGAAGAGGCAGTGGCCCTGTCACAACAAAGTGATGTGATGGTGATTGTCGGTGGGCGTCAAAGCTCAAACACCGCCAAATTGCAAGAGGTGTGCCGTCCGTATTGCTCCACGGTTTTGGTGGAAACAGCAGCAGAATTAAAGGCAGAAACTTTTGTAAATGCGCGTGCTATCGGTGTGACAGCCGGAGCATCGACACCGGCCGATATAATTAAGGAGGTACTTTCAACCATGTCCGAGATTGTCAACAACAGCGAAGTCCAAGAAAATGTGGCGGCAGAAGCCGTCGAGCAAGTCAAATCCTTTGACGAAATGAGTTTTGAAGAGGCTTTAGAAGCATCTCTTCAAAGTTTAACTACAGATGAAAGAGTACGCGGTATCGTTGTGGCTGTTGCCCCCAACGAAGTGCAGGTCGAAGTTGTCGGTCGTAAACAAACCGGTTACATCCCTGTCGACGAATTGTCGGCTGCCGGCACCAATCCTGCCGATTTGGTAAAAATCGGTGACGAACTGGAATTGCTGATCATGCGTACCAACGACCAAGAAGGCACCATTATGCTTTCCAAAAAACGTATCGACGCCAAAAAAGGCTGGGATACCATTGTTGCTGCTTGCGAAAGCGGTGAAATTTTGGAAGGTGTTGTTACCGACGTTATCAAAGGTGGCGTTTTGGTTGTTTCCCACGGCGTCAAAGTGTTTGTGCCGGCTTCCCGCGCTTCGGTAGCCCGTATGGAAGACTTAACTCCCTTGCTCAAACAAAACGTTCGTTTCAAAATCATCGAAATCAATCACGCTCGTCGTCGTGCCCTTGGCTCGATTCGTGACGTTGCTCGTGAAGAACTCAAAGCAAAGAAAGATGCTTTCTTTGCCACGGCAGAAGTTGGTCAAAAATATACCGGCACTGTCAAATCCATGACTTCCTACGGTGCGTTTGTGGATTTGGGCGGCGTCGACGGTATGATTCACGTTTCGGAACTTTCGTGGAATCACATCAAACATCCTTCCGAAGTTGTCAGCATTGGCGACACTGTCGAAGTATATATCCGTGATTTGGATATGGAAAAACAAAAGATTTCTCTCGGCTACCGCCGTGCAGAAGATAATCCGTTCGAAATCTTCAAAGCAAAATACGCTGTGGGTGATGTTGCTACCGCCAAAATTGTGGGTATGACCACCTTTGGCGCCTTTGCTCAAATCATGCCTGGTGTGGATGGTCTTATTCACATTTCGCAAATTGCAAACCGCCGCATTGACAAACCGCAAGATGCGTTGAAAGTCGGCGAAGAAGTACAAGTGAAAATCACGGCTGTCGACACCGAAACCAACCGCATCAGCTTGTCTATTCGCGCGTTGCTCGAAGAAGCACCCGCAGTGGAAGAGGCAACAGAAGAAGCGGCTGTCGAAGAAACACCCGCCGAAGAAGTTGCAGAATAAGAAAGTTTATCAAAAAAAAGGAAACGCCCTGCGTTTCCTTTTTTTACAAATCTGTTTTATAAAAGGAGAAAATAATATGATTGCGATTGCTTGTGATCACGCAGCCGTTGAATTAAAGAAAGAAATTGAAGCCATGCTCACAGACATGGGGGAGGAATATATCGATTTTGGCACTCATACAACCGATAGTTGCCATTACCCGATTTTTGCCGCACGCGCAGCCAAAGCCGTTGCCGACGGCACTTGCGACAAAGGTATTGTGATTTGCGGTACCGGCATTGGGATTAGCATTGCCGCCAATAAAGTACACGGTATTCGTTGCGCGCTTTGCAGCGAACCTCTTTCGGCTGAACTTACCCGCCGCCATAACGATGCCAACATGGTAGC
Source organism: Acutalibacteraceae bacterium (assembly GCA_045648765.1). Classification (GTDB taxonomy): domain Bacteria; phylum Bacillota; class Clostridia; order Oscillospirales; family Acutalibacteraceae; genus RGIG3009. The sequence continues at coordinate 140,116 of JAZROQ010000041.1, read as the reverse complement.
CATTGGTGCTCGTGTTACGGGTGCGGAACTTGCTAAAAGTATTGTTACCACCTTCCTTAACACACCGTTTGAAAGCGGTCGCCATCAACAACGTGTTGATTTAATCACCAAATTAGAACAAGAACAGGGGCTGGAATAATGAGCGAAACCATGACATTATCACAATTGGAAATCGTTGCCGCAGCACTGGAAAAGAATAATATTCGCACTTATTGTGTGGAAAATAAAGAACAAGTTGTTCCTTTATTGTCTACATTATTACAAGAAGGGCAAACCGTTGCTGTCGGCGGATCGCAAACCTTGCAAGAAAGCGGAGTTATGGATCTTTTGCGCAGCGGGAAATATGTCTTTATTGACCGTGACGAACCGGGGCTAACATCCGAAGAACGTTTAGAACGTATGCGTCAAGGTTTGTCTGCAAAAACGTTTTTGTGTTCGTCTAATGCCGTTACCCAAAAAGGTGAATTGTATAATGTCGATGGAAAAGGGAACCGCGTTTCCGCTTTGTGCTTTGGCCCCGAAAAAGTGATTTTAGTGGTCGGGTGCAACAAGATTGTAGAGGATTTACCGGCAGCCGTAAAACGCGTTAAAACGATTGCAGCTCCGCTGAATACACGCCGTTTAAACTGTCAAACACCGTGCGCCAAAACAGGACATTGCTTGTTCCCCGATGGTACAATGGCACAAGGTTGCACTTCTCCGCAACGTATTTGTGTATCCGGTGTTATTTCGGCTTTTCAGCGCGAAAAAGACCGCATTCACGTCATTTTGGTGGGAGAATCACTTGGATTTTAAAAATGGGTCATACTATATATAGTATCTTCAAAAAATAAAAACGAACTTTTTATAGAAAATGTTTGATTTTTATAAAAACTGTGGTATACTATATTGAGTAGGGTGTAATAACTATCATAAACCTAAACTTTGAGGAGTGGGTTTTTTGGATAAATATCGCATTGGAGGCGGCCATCCGTTAAAGGGCGAAGTGTGTATCAGCGGTGCTAAAAACGCCGTTGTTGCTATTTTACCCGCTGCGGTGTTGGCAAACGGCATTTGCCGTATTGAAAATATTCCCAATATTGCCGACGTTGCCACAGCGTTGGAGATTTTGTCATCCCTTGGTGCCACTGTGCGCCGTTTAGATAAACACACCGTGGAAATTGACTCTCGCACTATTGTCACCCAAACCGTTCCTCACGATTTGGCAAAAAAAATGCGCGCGTCATACTACTTTATCGGTGCGTTGCTTGGTCGGTTTGGCAGGGCCAACGTTCCCATGCCGGGTGGTTGCTACTTCGGCGTTCGTCCGATCGACCAACATTTAAAAGGCTTTTCTTGTCTCGGCGCCAAAGTTTTGCCGCTGAAAAATGGCATGATCGAAGCACAAGCAGAAGAACTTGTTGGTAGTTCGGTATATTTGGATATGGTATCAGTTGGCGCAACCGTCAACATTATGTTGGCGGCGGTTTATGCCAAGGGCGTCACCGTGATTGAAAATGCCGCCAAAGAACCTCACATCGTCGACTTGGCAAACTTCTTAAACTCCATGGGTGCCGATATTCGCGGCGCCGGTACTGACGTCATCAAAATTTACGGCGTTGAGCATCTGTATGGTACAACGTATTCCATTATCCCCGACCAAATCGAAGCCGGAACCTATATGGCAGCGGCAGTTGCCACAGGAGGCGATGTGTTGGTCAAAAACGTTATTCCCAAACACTTGGAATCCATCACCGCAAAGTTGCAAGAAATGGGCGCCGAAATCGAGGAATTTGACGAAGAAATTCGCGTTTCCTCCAACGGTCGGTTGTGTCACTGCAACGTCAAAACCATGCCGCATCCCGGTTTCCCAACCGATATGCAACCTCAAGTAGCGGTGCTGTTGTCGCTCGCAGAAGGGACAAGCATTATCAACGAAGGTGTGTGGGAAAATCGTTTTCGTTACGTTGATGAATTGCGCCGTATGGGCGCCGATATACAAGTGGATGGCAAATTAGCTGTGGTGCAAGGCATTGCACAACTCAATGCCGCTCCTGTAAAGGCAATCGACTTGCGTGCGGGTGCTGCAATGGTGATTGCAGCGTTGGCAGCAAAAGGGGAAACCGTGGTAGAAGATATTCACCATATCGAACGCGGGTACGAGGATTTGGTAGAAAAACTGCAAAGTTTAGGTGCTGATATTCAGCGCTTTACCGAAAACGACGAACTCGTTTTCCCACAAGCACTTTAATTTTTAAGCGCACACCGTTTGTGGGTGTGCGCTTTTTTTGAGAGGAAATATCAATGGCGAGATTTTGTTCTTTGTTCAGCGGTAGCAATGGTAATTGCTTGTACGTGGGCACAGCTACTTGCGGCATTTTGATTGATGTGGGTGTCAGCGCCCGTCGTATTGAACGTGCTTTGACGGAACGCGGAATTGACCCAAAAGCCGTTCGCGCTATTTTTGTGACACACGAACACACAGACCACACTGCTGGTTTACGTGTTTTTCAAAAAAAATACGGAACACCTGTTTTTGCTTCGTCAGGCACACGAACAGGGTTGCTTCAAAGCGGTGCTTTGCTATCTTCCGATGCTTGTTCGGTGATTGACGGGACAGTTCAGTTGGATGATTTTTTAGTGACATCGTTTGCCACTTCGCACGATAGCCTTGAAAGCAACGGTTTTTGTATCACGCTTTCCGATGAACGACGGGTCGGCATTGCCACCGATTTGGGTGTGATGACTGATACGGTTCGCGAAAATTTGCTCGGTTGTGATTTAATACATATCGAATCCAATCACGATATTCGTATGCTGGAAAACGGACCGTATCCATACGTGCTTAAACGACGTATTTTATCACCGACAGGTCATCTTTCCAATGATGCTTGTGCAAAAGAATTGCCGAATTTAGTGCGCCATGGCACGACACGCTTTTCACTGGGACATTTAAGCAAAGAAAACAACTTGCCTATGTTGGCTGCCGCATCTGCAAAGGAACAACTTCAAGCGGCAGATATGTGCGAGAGTGTGGATTATTTGCTGGACGTTGCTCCGCCTGAAAACCAAAATTCGTATATCTTGTTTTAGGGTGTGTACATTATGTTAACCATCACTGTTGCTTGCGTAGGAAAATTAAAAGAAGCCTATTGGCGTGATGCTTGCGCCGAATACAGCAAACGTCTTTCGGCTTTTTGTCATTTACAGATAGTGGAAGTTAATGAAGAACGATTACCCGACAATCCTTCTCCTGCGCAAATCATAGCCGCATTAGAAGAGGAGGGGCATCGGTTGCTTTCTCGTATACCGGCGGGTGTTCCCATGGTTTCGCTGTGTATTGAGGGAAAGGGGATAACCTCGCCTGCACTTTCCAAACAACTGTCCCAATGGGCAGTGGATGGTAATAGCCATATCGCATTTGTCATTGGAGGTTCTTGGGGACTTTCCGATTTAGTTAAATCCTCATCAAAGCTCCGTCTTTCCATGTCCGAAATGACGTTTCCTCACCAAATGGCGCGTGTTATGTTGCTGGAACAACTATATCGTGCTTTGCAAATTTCCAGTGGCGGAAAATATCACAAATAATGCTTAAAACAACCGCAAATGGCGGTTGTTTTTTTGTTTGGCATAATTTTTTCGTTAACCACATAAAGATATAGCAACAAAACAAGAAGTGGACGGAGGAAAAACGATGACAGCCAACAAAAGCATTTATCAGGATATAGCAGCGCGAACAGGCGGGGATATTTATATCGGCGTGGTTGGTCCGGTACGTACCGGGAAATCCACGTTTATCAAACAATTTATGGATACATTGGTGCTACCGAATATCAATGGAGAATATAACCGTGAAAGAGCCATAGACGAGCTGCCTCAATCTTCGGCAGGACGAACCATTATGACAACTGAACCGAAATTTATTCCCGAACAAGGTGTTGATATTACGGTGAGTGATGCGGTGGGAATGAAAGTTCGTTTGATTGATTGTGTAGGATACGTGGTCCCTTCTGCTTTGGGGTACATCGAAGAAAATGCTCCGCGTATGGTGAAAACACCTTGGTACGACGAGGAAATCCCATTTAATATGGCGGCAGAAGTGGGCACCAAAAAAGTGATATCGGAACACTCAACAATCGGCTTGGTGATCACTACGGATGGAAGTATCACAGAAATTCCTCGCGAAGAATATGCCGAAGCAGAAGAACGTGTTATCCGCGAATTACAAGAACTCAACAAACCGTTTGCTGTTTTACTAAACAGTACACATCCGCACAATGAAGAAACAAAAGCGTTGTGCGACTCCCTTGCTGATCAATACGGAGTGCCGGTAACGGCGGTAAACTGTTTGGAAATCAGCGAGGCAGAAATTCGCGGTTTGTTGGAAACCATTTTGTTCGAATTCCCCGTAAACGCCATTGGTTTTCAGTTGCCTTCGTGGGTTATGCGGTTGGATAGGGAACACCCCGTGCGCCGCAACATTACCAACACCATTCGCGAATCGGTAATTGGTGTGGAAAAAATTCGTCACTTATCGGTATTGCCGAATTTGTTGCGTTCTTGCGAATATGTTCACCATACAACACTTGCTGATGTGCAATTGGGTACAGGAAACGGAAATATCCAAATCGAAGTAAAGCCGGAATTATTTTATCAAATTTTAGGTGAAGTTACCGGCGTTCCTGTGACAAGTGAAGGTGAATTAATGAGTCACATGACCGAAATGGCAGCCATGTGCAAAGAATATCAAAAAATCAAGTCGGCACTGGACCAAGTCAATGCTACCGGATATGGTATTGTTATGCCGTCATTGGAAGAAATGTCTTTGGATGAACCCGAAATCATCAAACAGAGCGGACGCTACGGTATTCGTTTACGTGCCACAGCACCGTCTATCCATATGATGAAAGCCGACATCACCACCGAGGTAGCACCCATTGTCGGTTCAGAACGTCAATCAGAGGAATTGGTAAATTATTTGCTTCGTGAATTCGAAGAAAACCCCTCAAAAATTTGGGATTCAAACATTTTTGGCACCTCGCTTTACGGCTTGGTCAATGAGGGATTGCACAACAAGCTGTACCGCATGCCGTCAGATGCCAGAATAAAACTAAAAGAAACGGTGGAACGTATTATCAATGACGGTTGCAATGGCTTGATTTGTATTATTGTATAGTACGTATTCGTCCCGCCGAACATTTTTCGGCGGGACAATGTTTTATAAGGAGAAAACAATGGTATTTCGTAATTCGACTGACAGAAAAAGTCCCCATCTTACAATATCTTTAACCGTGGTGCAGTGCATTGCGTGTGCTGTTGTTTTGCTGTTGGCTTTGGTATTGCGCCTTATCGGTGGCAAACCGTTTGAATCTATTCGCGTTTTGTTTGAACAAGCAATTACCGATACCTCGATAACGCAAACGGTTGCAGTTGGCGGAACAAACATAAACACAGAAGAACCGAGTGTTAAAGCCGTTCCCGATTCGGTAAGTACAGAGCAGTTTGTGGCACAAGAAAAAGCGGCATTGCCCCTTGCAAAGGGGAAAATCACTTCTTCGTTTGGGTATCGTACCGACCCGTTTACAAAAGAACTCGGTTTTCATACCGGCGTGGATATTTCTGCTGTTAAAGGAACAAAGATAATGGCGGTATACAGCGGTGTTGTTGTTCGTGCTGATGAGAATAACGGCTATGGAAAACATTTGGTGATACAACATGATAACGGAGCACAAACCTTGTATGCTCATTGTTCGACACTTTGCAAAAAAGTGGGGGACGTGGTTGGCGCAGGGGAAGTAGTTGCCAAGGTGGGAAGTACCGGCAATTCTACCGGAAGCCACTTGCATTTAGAATTAAAACAAGATGGTTTATATCATAATCCGCTTGAAATATGGGAAGAACACCCCTATGCTTGAATGGAAATGGAAAGACACGACGTTTCAACTAAGCCTGTTATTTCCGTTTAGCATTGTGGTTTTGCTTTCACTGGATTCTTCGCGAGTGACAGAACTTTGTTTGTTTGCCTCGTTGTTGCATGAAATTGGTCATGCTTTGGCAATGTGCATGTTACACGATAAACCCTCCAAAATAACAATGGGATTCTTTGGCATGCGCATTCAACGCGAAAAAATGCAACACATCAGCTATGGCGGAAGTGCCTTTGTTTCTTTATCGGGACCGTTTATGAATGTTTTGTTTGTTCTTCTTTTTTCGCTCCTTCATAACCCTGTGGCGGCAAGTGTTCATACGGTTATCGGCGGATTTAATCTTTTGCCGGTGTATTCCTTGGACGGAGGAGAAGCGCTATATGCTTTGCTTTGCAAACAATACACAGAAGAGAAAGCAGCGACCGTTCTCAAAATGGTGTCTTGCTTTGTTGTTTTTCCGTTGCTGATATTAGGCTTTTATCTGTTTATGTGCAGTCGATATAATTTTTCGCTTTTAGCAGTGAGCGTTTATTTGATTTTATTGATTTTTCTGAGACACAAGCATTGAAAAAAAGGATAATATCCGCTATACTATAAGCATCACTTGTGTGGAGGAATATCATGGCCTTAACGTTGGAACAATTGTTTGAAAAAGTTCAAAAGCCGGCGCGTTATACCGGTGGGGAACTTAATAGCATCACTAAAGATGTCCGAAACGTTTCGGTGCGGTTTGCTTTTTGCTTTCCGGATTTGTACGAAGTCGGTATGTCTCACTTGGGAATGAAGATTTTATACGGTGCAACCAACGCGGTAGAAGATTTTTGGTGTGAACGTGTGTTTGCCCCCGATACCGATATGGAAGCCCTTATGCGGGAAAACAATATTCCTCTTTTTGCACTGGAAAGTCGCGATCCTATTCGCACGTTTGATTTTATTGGCTTTACTTTGCAATACGAAATGTGCTATACAACCATTTTAAACATGTTGGATTTAGCGGGGATACCGCTTCACGCAACAAAACGTGGTGACGATATGCCGTTGGTGGTAGCGGGCGGTCCGTGTGCCTATAACCCTGAACCGCTGGCAGACTTTTTTGATATTTTTATTTTGGGCGAAGGGGAAGAAGTAAATTTAGAACTAATGTCCCTGTATCGCGAACACAAGAAAAAAGGTTACTGCAAAGAAGAATTTTTGCGCGAGGCTGCACAAATTGAAGGTATTTATGTTCCTTCTTTGTATGAGGTAAAATATCATGAAGACGGAACAATTGCCGCTATAACTCCGCGTGATGGTGTGCCTGCAACCATTCGCAAACGTATCATTCGCGATTTGGATACTTGCTATTACCCCGAATCGTTTGTTGTACCGTTTATCGACATTGTTCACGACCGTGCAATGAGCGAGATTTTCCGCGGTTGCATTCGTGGCTGTCGTTTTTGCCAAGCGGGTTTTATCTACCGCCCGGTACGCGAAAAATCGGTGGATACCATTGACAAACAAAGCCGTTGTTTGTGCGAAACCAGCGGGTATGAGGAATTTTCTTTGTCGTCACTTTCCACCAGTGATTATACTCGTTTGGAAGAACTGCTCACGCGCTTGCTTTCTTGGGCAGAGGACAAGCATACCAACATTTCACTTCCATCGTTACGTGTTGACGGTTTTTCCGAGGAACTTGCTAACCGCCTAAATGTGCTGCGCCGTAGCGGGTTAACCTTTGCTCCGGAAGCAGGCACCCAACGTCTGCGTGATGCAATCAATAAAAATTTGAGTGAAGCCGAAATCTTGGATACTGCCAAAAAAGCGTTTTCCGGTGGCTGGACTTCGGTAAAACTGTATTTTATGATGGGGCTTCCCACCGAAACAACAGAAGATGTAAAAGGCATTGCCGAACTAGGACAAAAAATCGTTAATTGCTATTATTATAATCCGGATAAACCTAAAGGCAAAGCTGTCTCGGTTTCGGTTAGCGTTTCTTGCTTTGTCCCAAAACCGTTCACGCCTTTTCAATGGGAACCGCAAGACAGCATTGAGCAATTGCGCCAAAAGCAACAACTGCTGCGCGAATCCATTACCACTCGTAAAATCTCGTTAAGTTGGCACGATGCCGAAACCTGCTATTTGGAAGCGGTGCTTGCCCGTGGTGACCGTCGCTTGGGTGCAGTGTTAGAAACAGCTTTCCGTCGTGGCTTCAATTTGGATGCATGGTCGGAGCATTTTGATTTTAATGCATGGATGGAAATTTTCCGCGATGTAGGGTTAGACCCCGATTTCTATGCTTGCCGTCGTCGTGATAAACAAGAACTGTTCCCGTGGGAACACATTGACATTGGCGTTACCAAAGAGTTCTTGTGGTCCGAAAACCAAAAAGCACACCAAAGCACCACCACGCCCAATTGCCGTGAGCAGTGCTCACACTGCGGGGCAACCTGCTTCAAAGGAGGGATTTGCCTTGAACGACGTTAAGGATTTTCGCACCGTTCGTATCACGTTTTCCAAGTTGGGTCGGGCACGATTTATTTCTCACTTAGATTTAAACCGCACTATGACACGTGCCGTTCGTCGCGCTAATTTGCCAATTTGGTATACCGAAGGGTTTAATCGTCATCCGTATTTGACGTTTGCTTCACCGTTATCGTTGGGATACGAGGGTGAGGGGGAAACCATGGACTTGCGTTTAGAGCAAGAAATGGATTTATCCGAACTGGTAACGCGGTTAGATGCGGTTATGCCGGAAGGGCTGCACGTGATAAAAGCTGCTTGGGCGGTTCGCAAAGCAGGCGATGTGGACAAAGCTGTATACCGTTTACAGCTGGATGGCTGCCCCGAAACGTTTGTAAAACAATTGCTTTCTCAATCCGAAATTCTCGTTCAAAAACGCAACAAGAAAAAAGAATGGAAAACGATTGATATAAAACCATCACTGGAAACGGCAGACGTGCAAGTTACTCAAACACAAGAGGGAGCTCAAATTGAACTTACGTTACCGTGCAATAGCACACAAACGGTAAATCCTGCTTTGATTGCGGATGCTTTACGCCAAATTCCCGATATGCCCGATTTTTCGGTTTCGGTACGTCGTTTAGCGGTGCTCGATAAAGAAGGCAATATTTTTGCGTAAAAAAGAAAAAAAGACTTGCTTTTTTTGAAAAAGTGTACTATAATTACACGGTATCTGTGTACCGTTGCTGTAATTCCAAGCACAACGGGGGTTGACACTTGTTAAATTTGGTGTCAAAGCAGACATTCCGCTATCGTTTTTTCGGTATGAATGTCGGTAAAAAAGTAAGGAGGAAAAATCATGGATGCTTTAAAACTCATTGCTGCTGACAGCGTAAAAGAAGCAGCACCCCAATTTTCCGTTGGTGATACCGTTCGCGTAGACGTTAAAATCCGCGAAGGTGAACGGGAAAGAATTCAATCTTTCGAAGGTACTGTTACTGCCAAAAAAGGCAGCGGCGTTGCCGAAACTTTCACCGTTCGTCGTGTATCTTACGGCGTAGGCGTGGAAAGAGTGTTCCCGCTTCATTCTCCCAACGTAGCCGCTGTGACGGTTGTACGTTACGGTAAAGTTCGCAGAAGTAAATTGTACTACTTGCGTGATCGCGTGGGTAAAGCTGCGAAAGTTAAAGAACTCATTAAATAAGACAGAAAGCGGGGAGGAACCAATCGGTTTTCTCCCTTTTTTCTATGAATTCATCCAAAAGAAAGGAGAGAAATCATCGTGCTTTCCACAACACCACGCCATGCTCGGCGGGGAATTTTTGGCGTTATTTCCTCGTTTGTCAAATGGCTTCGCGATGCTAGAATATCTGTGTATAGCACCGTTTTGACGATTTGCTTTACGGTTATTGTGTTTTTGTTTTGTTTTCTCTTCTTTCGTCCTACCGTGGTTTCCGGGTCATCTATGTATCCCACCCTTTTTTCAAAAGACCTTCTCTTGTTAAACGGTGTCAGCCAAGAGCTTGGCTATGGTGATATTGCCGTTATTCGTCGCGATAATAATACACTTCTTATCAAACGAGTTATCGGACTTGCCGGTGATACTATTTACATAAATGAGGAAGATGGGTGTGTTTACCGTAATGGGGAACGCCTTAACGAACCTTATGCGGTTTTTCCCACACCTGCGCAACAACTGACCGGTGAAGTTTTAGTACCACTCGGTCATATCTTTGTGTTGGGAGATAATCGTGTTAATTCACACGATAGCCGATATAACGATATTGGGATGGTTCCGGTGGATACGGTTATTGGTAAAGCGGTATACCGATTATATCCGTTCAAATCTGCGGGTAAATTATCAACGGAGGGGTAAATATGGATCAATCCATTCAATGGTTTCCGGGCCACATGACCCGTACAAAACGAAAAATCACTGAGTTACTTCCGTTGGTAGATATTGTAGTGGAAGTGATTGACGCGCGCATTCCGTTAAGCAGTCGCAACCCCGATTTAGATGCACTGACCGTCGGTAAACCGCGGTTGATTGTGATGAACAAAGCGGATATTGCCGACCCAAAAGCAACTGAGCAATGGTTGCAAGAATATCGTAGGCTGGGTCAACCGGTAATGGTTGCCGATTGCAAAAGCGGAAAAGGTGTTTCTCAGTTTGTTCCGCTGATTAAAGAAATATTGCACGATAAACTGGAACTTTGGGCACAAAAAGGGATGGTAAACCGCGCCATTCGAGCCATGGTGGTGGGGATACCCAATTCGGGGAAATCCTCCTTTATTAACCGCATGGCACGTGGCGGAAAAGCCAAGGTAGAAGATCGCCCCGGTGTGACGCGTAACCAACAATGGTTTGTAATTGACAGCGGTGCGCAACTTTTGGATACTCCCGGTATTTTGTGGCCGAAATTTGATGATCAAACGGTGGCCAAACATTTGGCGTTTACCGGGGCTATCCGCGATGAAATCATGGATAGCGAAGAATTGGCGTTTGAACTGCTCAAAATACTTGCCAAGGATTATGAATCAACGCTGCGGGAACGCTACAAACTTACAGACGAATTTCCCGAAGATACTTGGGAATTGTTGCAAAAAATTGGCAGAAAACGCGGTATGCTTATTTCCGGTGGTGAAGTGGATACCTTGCGCGCTTCGACCATGCTGTTGGATGAATATCGTGGCGGCAAACTCGGTCGTATCACGTTGGAACGACCGAATTAAGGGGACGAATAACCGTGGAAAAAAACATAAAAAAAACGCATTTATATGAGTGGATAGAATCGATTACCATTGCTTTGCTGGTGATTACCGCCATTTTTACTTTTTGCTTTCGGTTGGTGGATGTTGACGGAACATCAATGCTGCCTACGTTGCACCACGGCGAACGTTTGGTGTTATCCCGTATTCCGTACACGCCGACACGCGGCGATATTGTGGTGGTAAGTCAAGGTGTTGAACGCGAACCGCTGATAAAACGAATTGTGGCAATAGCAGGAGATACCGTTCGCGTGGACGGGGAAACGGGAGAAGTTTTTCTCAATGGTGAAAAACTGAACGAACCGTATATCAGTGCACCAACCGCAACGGAAAAAATGACAGGAACGATAACCGTTCCGGAAAACCAAGTGTTTGTTATGGGTGATAACCGTCGCCAAGGACAATCTTTGGATAGCCGTACTTTTGGTTGTGTTTCCGAAAAACAATTAGCGGGAAAGGTCGTTCTTCGATTATTTCCGATGGATCGTGTAGGAGGTTTGTATGACAAATCTTGAATTTGATGCCGCATATCGCGACCAAGGCATAACGCTGTTGTGCGGGGTGGACGAAGCAGGCCGTGGCCCGTTAGCGGGGCCGGTGTTTGCGGCGGCGGTTATTTTTGATCCCGAGCAAGTTCCCGAAGGTCTTAACGATTCCAAAAAACTTTCCGAAAAAAAGCGCGAAAAATTGTTTGATGAAATCTGCGAAAAAGCATTAACCTACAGTATTGCCAGTGCTTCGGTGGAAGAAATTGAAAGTGTTAACATTCTTCAAGCAACCTTTTTGGCAATGAAACGTGCGGTGGAAGGCTTGTCGGTTGTTCCCGGTTTGGTGTTGGTAGATGGCAACAAAATACCGCAAGGGCTACCGTCGGATGCACGTGCTGTCATTGGTGGAGATGCTTTGTCGGCAACCATTGGTGCGGCTTCTGTATTGGCAAAAGTAAGCCGTGACCGTTATATGTTGGAATTGGACAAACAATATCCAGAATATGTTTTTTCAAAACACAAAGGCTATGGAACAGCACTGCACTATGAACGCCTTAAAGAATACGGCATTTCACCGGTGCATCGTCGCAGTTTTCTTAAAAACCTAAAATAAGAGGTGCCAAAATGGCAGGTGTTTCCAAAGGGGCAGCCGGTGAGATTTTGGCTGCTCGTTTTTTACGAGATGCGGGATATCAGATTATCACTGCAAATTTTCGTACACGGTTTGGCGAAATCGACATAATTGCTGCCAATGACGAATATATAGTTTTTGTAGAAGTGAAATCGCGTGCAGAGGATTCACGGTATATGCCCAGAGAGGCGGTAACCGCCGACAAACAAAGACGCATTATTAAAACAGCACTGTTGTATATTCGTCGTTATCCCGATACACGGCAAGTGCGGTTTGACGTCATCGAGGTGGTTACCGATAAAACTCATCCCATGAAAGCTTTGCACATTCACCATATTCCGAATGCTTATGGAGGATGACGGATGCGTTTTTTTGATTTGCATTGCGATACGTTGTATGAAATGTACTCTCAAAAATGTTCGTTATCCCAAAACAACTTACATATTGATCTACAGAAAGGCAGTTGCTTTTCGCCATGGTATCAGGTGTTTGCTATCTGGATACCCGATGTTTTACGTGGCGAAAAAGCACTGTCTTTTTTTAAAAATGTGCTGTACTACGCTAAAAAGGAACAAAACAAAAACAAAAAACAGTTTACCTTTGTTCGTGACAAACAACAATCCCAAAAAGCGGTAAGTGATGGGAAATGCGCTGCAATACTCGCGGTTGAAGGTGGAGCCGTGCTGGCTGGTAATCTCGAAAACATCGTTAAAATGGCGAACTATGGCGTCAAGGTAATCACCTTGACGTGGAACGGAAGCAACGAGCTTGGAAACGGCTGTTTTTCAAAAGATGTCGGTGGGTTGACCACGTTTGGAAAACAAGCGGTAAAAATCATGTCGAAACACGGTATGATAACCGATGTTTCTCATTTGAACGAAGCCGGTTTTTGGGATGTTGCTGACATTGCCGAAAAACCGTTTATTGCCTCACATTCCGTATCGGCGGCGGTTAACAACCATCCGCGAAATTTGACCGATAAGCAGTTTGCTCAAATTCGAGATAGCGGTGGGGTGGTAGGTGTCAATTTATGCAAAGATCAACTTGGTCGATTGGATTTTGAAACGGTGTATCATCACATTGCTCATTTTTGTGAACAAAGCGGAGAGAACACCGTGGCCATCGGATCCGATTTTGACGGAACAACGTTACAATCACCTTGGGATAATGTTACGGTGATGGAACGATTAACAGAGTTTTTGATTAAAAAAGGATTTTCTTATAAACTTGTGGATAAAATCTTTTTTGAAAATGCGTACAATTTTTTTGAAAAATATGTATTATAAAACAAAAAAAGCCGTCAACACAAACGTTGACGGCTTTATGCTTAGTCGATATGTTTTTTGCGATATGTGCGAGGGGAAAGTTGATATCTGCTTCGAAAGGCTTTGCTGAACGCGTAAAGAGAAGAATAATTTAACAGTTCCGAGATTTCGGTAATCTTCATATCATTTTCTAAAATCAATAATCGGGCAACGTCCATGCGCTTTTCGTTAAAATAATGCGAAAGCGTGTTGCCGGTGGTCTTCTTGAATAGTGTGGAAAGATAACTGTAACTGTATCCCAAAACCTGTGCTGTTTCTTCAAGGTTTTTCATGGAGAAAATATGTGTGTCAATATAATTCATCAACTTATAACAAAGGATTTCTGCGGCGGTTGCAGCCTTTTTATCATCATTTTTGTTGCGCTTGATGTCTTGAAAATCGCGGATGATATAAATGACCAATTGCCTAAAAAGTGCAGAAAGAAGTTGTTGGGAAAGCATCTTTTTTTCTTGGATTTCTGCAAGAGCATTTGACACGATTTGACGGATTCTTTCATCGTGAAAAATACGAGCGTGTGGGGAATAGTAGTTTTGGACAATTTTTTCAAACTCATTAATCAACATTTCATCGGTAGGAGCAAATGCAATAAAATCATATTTAAGCGGGTTTTCTTGGCTGCTTATGATTTCGTGGGTGTCACACGGGAACGAAAAATAAATATCGCCTCGTTTGACTGCAGTGGGCGTTTTGTTGGCAGAAATAGTGCCTTCACCCTCGGTGACAATGGTAAGTTCAAAAAGACTTGTGTGAATATGTTCGTCGATAACGGTGTCCTTTTCGCAATACATTCTTCCTATTTGACATAAGGAGATACCATCAAACGGTAATGGGTTGTTAAAAAAACCATAACAAAGATGATAAGATGTTTTCAAAAACATCACCTTGCTTTCAAAGTCAAAATTTTTATTGTAGTAATTGCAAGAAATGTGCTAGTTGTTGTCATAGACTTGTCGTTTTGTATAGATTAAAATGAAAAAGAGGAGTTATTTGTTCTCGTTCGATGGTGAATGACCAAAATATGCGGTGTAGCACCTAAAAAAAGTGGTATAATCGCGGAACCCGCATTCGATATAAACTTCGGTTGGCTTTTTCCCAACGTTGATTTTTCGTTGGGCAGCAAGTAACCGTTTTTCGGTAATATATTTCCGTGGCGTTTGGTGAAGTGTTGTACGGAACAAATAAAACAAATAACTTGGCGAAATATAAAGTGCCTGTGCCACCTCATCAATATCGGTGACAGTAAATAAGTTTTCGTTAATATAAGCGAGTGCTTTTGACAAAATAGGGGAAAGATAGGTTTTTTCTCGGTGTTGGGTGTCCGAGAAAACTTGCAAGTTTAGAAAAAGTTCATACAACATATTTTCTAACACCTTGCCAAACTCTTTTTCCTCAAGATTTTGACGGTAAAATTCCAGCTTTCTGAACAAACGGTGAGCAATCAGATTGTTGGAAAGGCTAATAACTTCCATATCTTGCGGTATTCGTGATACCCCCACGTCAATTTTATCGGGGTTAAATAAAATATTGTAACGTTCGTACGGCTCATCCGATAACCGTTCAAGATAATGGTAGGTGGAAGGGCGCACCAATACCAAGTCACCGGCGTTAATCAAATATTTTCGGTCCTCGACCACGTGGTGCATATTCCCGCTGATAAGGTACAACAGCTCAAATCGATTATGGCAGTGTAAATCTGCCAAAACGCCGTGCTTGTCGATAACACGGTCATAATCATACAAAATACCGTTGGACAATTCTGGCATCACTCTCACCTCACTTACATTCTAACGGAAAAAGTTGAAATGTCAATAAAAAGTTATGTATTTTGGCTATGTTGACGGAGTTTTTTTTGAAAAAATAAAAAAATAACATTTTTTTACCAAAAAAATACCATTTACATACAATGGCGGATTGTTGTATAAAAGAATTAGAAAATAAACGTGGCACATTTAATCGGCAAAAAGAACGCCGATGGTATTTCCTAAAAGAAACACAGCAATTTATTTAGGAGGTTTTAGCAATGAAGAAAATGGCAAGACGTTTACTGGCATGCGCAGTTTCTGTCGCAATTTTGGTCGCTTGCACCATCTCCGGTTGGGTACTGCCCGCCATAGCAGAAGATGCACCGGTCAATTTGATTGCCAACGGTGACTTCGAAAACGGAAAACCTGGTTATGGTTGGGCGTTTTCAGGGTGTTCTGAAATTGTGGAAGGCGCAGGTTATAACGGCTCCAAAGGCTTGAAATTTATGGCCGGAAAGTCTAGCACCGGTGGCACAAGTGATGCCGGACAGGTTTCCGAAATATCTTTAAAAGCCGGCTCTTCCTATGTGCTTCGCTATTTGACAAAAGGAGGTTCCACCCAGGTTCTTTCTACTGCCATTAGCGCTATTACTCCCGGCAGTTTTCAACTGAAAAAGAACTTCTCTTCGGACGATTGGGTACAGCAGGTGTTTTTCTTTAAGGCAACAGCAGATTACACCGGAAAACTTGCTATGGCTTTATATTACAACACCGAAAAAGACGTCTATTTTGATAATTTTGAGTTATACGAATATAAAGTGGGCATGAATCTTATGCCCGGTTCCGACGGCGGTGCTTTGTCAGGTACCGGTAGTTTTCACATGGGTACCAATGGTTCCAATGATCCGATTGACTATATGGCATTTATGAACCACTTGGATGCCGGCGTGACAATGAAGGTTGCCACAGACCCCGATGATTCTACTAACAAAGTGTGGGAAGTTTCGGCGGATAACACGTCGCGT
This sequence comes from Acutalibacteraceae bacterium, assembly GCA_045648765.1. GTDB lineage: Bacteria > Bacillota > Clostridia > Oscillospirales > Acutalibacteraceae > RGIG3009. The sequence continues at coordinate 123,791 of JAZROQ010000041.1, read as the reverse complement.
ACTCCGATTCTCGCTTTTAGCGGTTTTAGTGTTACAAAGTATGATATTACCAAAATGTCGTACCGCTTCAAAGGCAAAAACGGCGAAAAACCGACTGGCGCTATTTCAAGTTCTATGGCAACTGTGATGAAGAGCTTTGTTACCGGTCCTGACGAAAACGGCTGGTATACGGTTGTCGCATGGGTGAATATGAAGAGCACAAACCTTAACTATTCTACCACTGTGAAATTTGGTAGCACCAACGGTATGTACGTGGATGATTTTTCGTTCTATCAAACCAACCAACGTGCCACCGGTGAAACGGTAGATACCATCCCCGAAATTTCGGCAATGCAATTTGCAGAATCGGTGGTTCCCATGGCACCCGGTACTTCAAAACTCATTTTCCCGCAAGGTAAGGTTGGCGAAGTGTGGGATGCCAACGCCTATTGCGGCAATTTAACATGGCAAAGTAGCGACACCTCGGTTGCCACGGTGGATGCGGCTACCGGCTTGGTCAAAATGGTAAGCAGCACACCGAACGCTACGGCAACAATTACTGCCACTTCCTCGGTGACAGGTGCGCCTGCTGCTTCCTACACCGTAAAAATGACGGTGGTGGAACCCACTGCTATCAAAATAAACAAAGAACAAGTAACTTTGCTTGGTGCCGGCGCTACGGAAACTCTTTCGGTGGTGGGCACGGCACCGGCAAACTCTTCTGTAATTCCCGAAAAAGTAACGTGGACCAGCAGCGATACATCGGTGGCAACGGTAGATGCCAACGGTGTGGTAACGGTTGTCTATTCCGGAGATAAAGTAAAAACTGCCACCATTACTGCCAAATACGAAGGTATTGACACGCCCGCTACCGCTACGGTAACGGTGAATAACAATTTGATGCCTGACGACGTTTTTGCTTCGGTAACCGAAAATACCGACGTTATGACCAAATATGACAACGGCGGTTATCACAACAAACCGTACATTTCTTTGGCTGCTCCCGCCGAAGGTGCTATCACAAGTTATGCTGTCACGGTCAATTTGCAACGTCCTATCAAAGCGGGTAAACGCTATGTAATTTCTACCATCATGAAAGGTAGCTTGGGCGGTGTTGCTGTTGCCAACAGCAATGGAACGACGATCACTTCCATTCGCTGGAATGATCCTTCGGCTACAGCCGGTAATTCTTGGACAGAAGTGCGTAACATTAGTACGTCTTTTGTGCCAAGTGTGGATTCTGCTTCGCTCAGATTATCCTTTGTCAATGCACCGCATGGTTACAGTTCGTGGGGCGAATCTGCCAATGGTAACAAGGTTATCGCGGCATCTTTCTCGGACGTAAGATTGTTTGAAGTAACCGATGAACTTAACCTACTTTCCGGTACTGCCGGTGACTTGGTGGGTGAATCGCAAAAAAACTTTTCCAAAACAACTGTTTTGGATGGAACAGAAGAAAGTTTCCTCATTCCCAAAAACACGTCGGGCGTGTATCTTTCTAACGTTTATCTAACGCCCGACCTTTCAAAAGTTTATGAATATTCGGTAAAATATAAACCGGCAGATGGTAAAAATGGTTTGTTCTATGCTTATTCCAACGAACATCGCCGCAACGGTCATGTAATGGGTTCCCAACTGGAAGGTCCCGATGCCAATGGTTGGTACACCTATACCACTTGGATTGAACTGATGCCGGCTTCTCCCAGCATTGCTTGGGGCGCGATGTTCATTACCACGGCACCGGTTTATGCCAAAGATTTTTCGTGCTATTTGGTACCAAAAACTTCGGCGCCGATTTACGGTGCTAACAAAGTGTTGCCGCTTGGTTCGGAAATTGAACTCAGCACGATGACGTGGCTTGGCTTGAGTGCTGTCAATCCCAACGCACAATGGACCATTGCCGATGAAAGTGTTTTGGCATTCACTGCCGGAAATGGTCCTGTTACCGGCGGAACAGCTAAAATCAAAGCAAAAGCACTGGGTACCACCACTGTGACGGTAAAAGACCCGGCAAGCAGCGCCTCGCCGGTTAGCCTTGTTGTAAAAGTGTTGCCTGTAGCCGCCGGGGCAGGGGAATACACCGTCAACTTTAATACTCCGAACGCCGACGTAGCTATTAAAGACATTAACGGTAATGCTTTAAAAAACCTTATTACCGGTTCGATTATTTCGGTTCAACTCAAATCGAACAATGGTTATATTCCAACACCGGGTACCTTGCGCTATGTAACAGCTGACGGTGTCGAACATCGCATGCTCAACCGCACCGAGATAGAAGGCACGGAAAACAGCTTTATGATGCAAGTTCCCGAAGGTGCTTTCACCGTAAAAATCGATATGGCTTCTACCGCACAAACAAGCTTTACTGCGGGAACCATCGGCACGGCTTATCGTGAACTCGATGGTCAACAACAAGGCGATAAAGTAGACGGTATTCGTTTCTTGACTCGTTTGTATATCGAGGGCCTCGATTTGAACGGTGATGAAATCAATGTCAAATACAACGGTCAAACCTACGAAGTGGAATCCATGGGTACGTTGCTCAAACGTGCTGCCAATACTACCGCACTGACGCTGGATAACGTTGGTGGTAGCGGCGCTGCAACTATCTGGCGGGTTGAAAACTACAACAGCACTGATAAAACGTTGTCGGTTTCGGCTTATTCTAATAACTCGCTCGATTTTGCAGCAACCATGACCACCAGCAATCCTTCTGAAACCTTTAAAGAACGCAAATATACCAGCCGTGGATACATCAAGTTGAAAGGTGTTGACGAAGTCATTTATACTACACCCAGAACCGATTCGGCTGCCGATGCGCAAAAACGCGCTACGGGCGAATTGACTACTTCTACCACAAAATACGGTGTCAAATGGAGTACCACCGACCCTGACGATTTAGGTGCTCGTTGCTTTGATGCCGAGGGGTTGGAAGCGGTTATTGGTGTTGGCGACGTGGCCGGTCGCAGCGACTTCGATAGCATTTATCCTTGGTCGGGCATGGTGCGTTGTAACGTTAAAGAAGGCGCTAATGGCGAAGATATTATCACCTACGAAGGCGAACCCGGCTTTGCCTTGGATGGCAGCAACGGCAACGTGTTTGTGCGCATTCCGAAATTCTCGGTGCAAAAATACACCGAAGATGGCTACGAATACCGCGTGATTACAGGCGACGATACTCAACTTCATCCTGCCTTTATTGAAGATGGTAAAGTCCTAGATGCCATTTATGTCGGCGCGTTTGAAGGCTCTATGAGCACAGACGAGAAATTGTCTTCCGTTGGCGGTGTTATTCCGGCTAACAACTATACACCTATTGAATTCTTGTCTGCTGCGCAAGGTAATGGTGTGCGTTATACTTTGTATGATAACCGTTCGGTCGATGCTTTGTGGACGTTGGTTGCTGTGGAATATGGTTGCCGTAACACCAATCGTGTCTTCGGCTACGGTGTTGCCGACTACATGCAACCGGATTCTTTGGCTAGCTTAAGTGTTAGAAAATCGGCAACAAACGCCAATGAAGTTGCTGTTAAATATTTTAAATCTGATTGGTATCTCAGACGCTTTATGCCGGTGGATTCTACCATTACCATTTGCAGACAAACGCAATCAAATATTATTGCGCAACGCAAAATCACCAAAGTGGAAGATAAAGAAATCGATGGCGTAATGTACACAGTCTTTACCTTCGATGGTGCACCGCTTGATTTGGTTGCTGCAGAATTTGGAGTTAACGATGCGGGTAGCGAAATCGTGACCACAAAGCAAGATTTCATAGGCTCTGCTCCGCTTTTCACCAACTATGTTGAAGATGCTCCCAGCGGCGGTATGACCACGTGGCATACCGGTCGCGCAAACTGGATTACCACCGATGCGGATTTGAAGATCACACAAAACCCCATCCGCTATCGCTGGATTGAAAATCCTGTGGGTAACGTGTGGCACTACTTACCGGATGTTACGTTCAAAGATGGACAAATGTACACCTGTAACAACATGCGTGATTATGAAATTTGTAAGGCCGATGGTGTAAAATATGTGCCTGTTGGCGAGCCATTTGAAAATAACTATTACGATAACGGCAACAAACAAGACCTTCCCGGGTACAATTATTGGATTACTTCTCTGTTTGATGATCCCGGTCACTTGTTTGGTGACGCATATGATAAGAGCTTGACTTCTAAGCAAGCATTTGGCGCTTACTACTATGTTAATGCCAAGTCACCATCTATTATTGCCAATGGTGGCGGTTATGACCACCAATGGAGATGTAACATGCTCACCAACCGTGGCTGGATAACTTCTACCACCAATTGGTATCTCTATGGTTCGCGCTTGATGTACAAGCAAATTCAAGAATAAAGAGGAGGTCAAACAATGAAAACGTATGATAAACCGATTTTAGAAATCGAAACGTTGTTTGCCGACTCCGAAATTGCTCTCCTCAATTCCTCTCTTATCATCAGCAAAGGCGAGGATTACATTTTCGACGACGAAGGCAACGAGTAAGCCCACTAATCGACCTTCAGCAAGATACCCGTGTGTTTTCACACGGGTATCTTGCTTTTATACGAAGTTTTCCTTTACAAGGAGTGAAAAATTTGGTATAATATCGTGTTGTATATCAAAGGAGTGAAATGTTATGAATTATAAAAGTACTCGTGATAATACGGTTTCTGTAACAGCGGCCGAGGCGATCACGCGCGGTTTATCTGCCGAGGGTGGTTTGTTTGTCCCCGAATCTTTGCCCAAATTGGCAGCATCGGACTGGGAACTGCTGCGCTCGCAGTCTTATGTTGACCGTGCGGTTACGGTTTTATCGCGCTTTTTAACCGATTTTTCTTTGGAAGAAGTAACCGATTGCGCTTCTTCGGCATACACTGTGGAACATTTTGAAAGTGCCGATATTGCACCGATTTATACGCTTAAAAACGATACGCATATTTTGGAATTGTGGCATGGCCCGACTTGCGCATTCAAAGATATGGCGTTGCAGATTTTGCCGCATCTTATGCGCGTTTCTTCTCAAAAGACAGCCGACGGCAAAGAAATTGTCATTTTGGTCGCTACCTCGGGTGACACAGGTAAAGCCGCTTTGGAAGGTTTCCGCGATGCCCCGCATACGCGCATTGTGGTGTTTTATCCCGAAAACGGTGTTAGCCCCATGCAAAAACTGCAAATGACAACACAAGAAGGCGCAAACGTTGGAGTGTGCGCCATCAATGGTAACTTTGATGATGCACAAACCGGTGTTAAAACCATCTTTACCGATCATGCCGTTGCCGAAAAAATGGCAAAACAAGGTCAAATGCTTTCTTCGGCAAACTCCATTAACTGGGGACGTTTGGTGCCGCAAATTGTGTATTACATTTCGGCATATTGCGATTTGGTAAAACAAAGCAAAATTCGCCAAGGCGATCCCATTAATGTTGTTGTTCCTACCGGAAACTTCGGTAATATTTTGGCGGCATATTATGCGCGTGAAATGGGTATGCCTGTTAATCGCTTGATTTGTGCTTCCAACTGCAACAACGTATTGTCCGATTTTATCAAAACCGGTACATATGACCGTAATCGTGCATTTCACTTAACCGCTTCGCCGTCGATGGATATTTTGATTTCTTCCAACTTGGAACGGTTGTTGTATCATTTGTCGGGCGAAAATGCGGCATTGGTAGGGGAAATGATGGCCGAGCTCAAAGAGAACGGCAAATATACTATTCCTGCATCGTTGCTTGCTTCGTTGCAAGGCTTGTTTACCGCCGGTTGGTGTGACGATGAAGATACGTTGCAAGAAATTCGTGCCACGTTTGAAGAAGAAAAATACTTGTGCGATACGCACACCGCCGTGGCAAAACGTGTTTATCGTTGCTATCGTGAACAAAGCGGAGATACCACACCCACAGTGATTGCTTCTACGGCCAATCCTTATAAATTCTCTGCCAGCGTTTTGTCGGCTTTAAACGGCGACCGCGACGATTTAGATGAGTTTGAAAAAGTGGAAACCCTGAATGCCTTAACCGGTTGCCCGATTCCGTCTTCGTTACTCACTTTGAAAGACAAGGTTGTGCGCTTTACAAAGGTTTGCGAACGCAACGAAATGGAAAAGGCCGTATTTGAGTTTTTGAAGTAGGTGTTTTCGTGTCGTTATTTGTTATTTCGGACACGCATTTATCGTTAAGCACGGATAAATCCATGGCGGTGTTTCGTGGTTGGGATGACTATGTCAGTCGTTTGGAAAAACAGTGGCGCGCTTTGGTAAAACCGACCGACACGGTTGTCATTGCCGGTGACATCTCTTGGGCGATGGCGTTAGAAGAAACATTGGCGGATTTTTCGTTTTTGAACGATTTACCGGGTCGGAAACTTCTTTTTAAAGGTAACCACGATTATTGGTGGTGTACCCGCCGTAAAATGGATGCTTTTTTAGAAGAAAACGGATTATATTCTTTACGTATCGTGCATAATGATGCGGTAGCGGTGGATGACCGTTTTGCCGTGTGCGGGTCGCGCGGTTGGTATGTTGATCCAACCGAAGAAGATAATGCAAAAATTTTGCAACGTGAAGCAGCGCGGTTAAAAATGTCAATTGATGCCGCCAAAAAAACAGGATTAGAACCAATCGTGTTTTTGCACTATCCGCCTATTGTAGAAGATGTTATATGTCGTGAAATCACAGACGTGCTGCAACAAGAGGGGATAAAACGCTGTTATTACGGTCATATCCACAGCGCCGGTATTCGCTCAGCTTTTCAAGGGGAATGGGAAGGTATTTCCATGAAATTGACATCGTGTGATGCGCTTTCTTTTTGTCCGTTGTTAATTTCTTGATTTTTTAAAAAAAGGCAGAAAAATCTTCAAATTTCACTAGTATTTTTTGGTAAGATATGTTATAATAGCAAAACATATGGATTTCAAAAGCGTAGGAGGCAAAACAAATGTCACTCAAATCAGCAAACAAAGTCGAAACCAACCGTGTAGAGTTGGAAATCGAAGTCGGCGCTGCCGAATTCGAAAAAGCAGTTGCTGCTGCTTACAAAAAAAACATTAGTAAAATGAACATCCCGGGTTTCCGAAAAGGTAAAGCCCCTCGTGCCTATGTCGAAAAGATTTTTGGCACCGGCGTGTTTTATGAAGATGCCGTCAATGCGGTGTATCCTGCTGCATTGGACGAAGCTATTCGCGAATCCGGTTACGAATACGTAGAAGATAAAATCGACTTCGATGTCACTTCTGTTGGTGCGGAAGGTTTGTGCTTTAAAGCCGTTATCACCGTGAAACCGGAAGTGGAAGTTGCCGAATACAAAGGTCTTAAAGCTGCTAAAAAATCGGTTTCGGTTAAAGAAGACGAAATCAAAGCAGAACTCGAAAAAATGCAAGATCGCAACTCTCGCTTGGTGACTGTAGAAGATCGTGCCGCAGCAGAGGGCGATACGGTTGTCTTTGATTTTGACGGTTACGTAGATGACAAAGCATTTGACGGTGGCAAAGCCGAAAACTATTCCTTGGTTCTTGGTTCGCATCAATTCATTCCGGGATTTGAAGAACAAATCGTTGGCAAAAATTCCGGTGAAGAATTTGACGTTACCGTGTCGTTCCCGGAAGATTATCATGCTGCTGAATTGGCTGGCAAACCGGCTGTTTTCAAATGCAAATTGCATGAAATCAAAGTCAAAGAATTGCCCGAACTCAACGACGATTTTGCAAAAGATTGCAGCGAGTTCGATACATTGGATGCTTTAAAGGCCGATGTTAAAGCCAAAATCAAACATCAAAAAGAACATGCTGCAGAAGATGCCTTTGAAACAGAATTGTTAAATCAATTGGTGGAAAACCTCAAAGGTGAAATTCCGGAAGCAATGTATGAAAACCGCGTAACCGAAAGTGTTCGCGAATTTGAATATCGTTTGCAAGCTCAAGGTCTTAATTTGCAAACCTACTTGCAATATACCGGCATGAACGACGAAGATTTCCGCAAAGGTTTCCGTGAACAAGCAGAACGTGCTGTCAAAGTTCGTTTGGCACTTGAAAAGATTGCTGCTGTGGAAGGCATTGTTCCCACCGAAGAAGATTTAGAAGCGGAATTTGCTAAATATGCAGAGCAATATAAAATGGAAGTCGAAAAGATCAAGTCCTTTATTCCTAAAGAAGAATTGGCAAAAGACTTGGCGGTTACCAAAGCAATGGATTTGGTAAAAGAAACTGCCGTAAAACCGCAAAAAGCAACCAAAGCTAAAAAAGAAGATTAAAACGCATAAAAATGGCGCATATTAGTGCTCGGAAAGGATGAGTGTGAATGAGTAGTTTAGTCCCTTACGTTGTGGAACAAACCAGCCGCGGTGAACGTAGTTATGATATTTTTTCTCGTTTGCTTAACGACCGCATTATCATGCTGTCTGACGAAGTAAACGATGCTACCGCATCGTTGGTAGTGGCACAATTGCTGTATTTGGAAGGCCAAGACCCTGATAAAGACATTCATCTTTATATCAACAGCCCCGGCGGTTCGATTTCTGCGGGTATGGCAATTTATGACACCATGCAGTTTATTAAATGTGATGTTTCTACTATCTGCATTGGTATGGCAGCTAGCATGGGTTCGTTCTTGTTGGTGGCCGGTGCCAAAGGCAAGCGCTTGGCGCTTCCTAACAGCGAGATTATGATTCATCAACCGCTTGGTGGTGCCAAAGGTCAAGCCAGTGATATCAAAATTCAAGCCGAGCACATTTTGTTTATTCGCAACCGTATGAACACCTTGTTATCGCAAATGACCGGTCAACCTTTGGAAGTGATTGAAAAAGACACCGACCGTGATAACTGGATGACAGCGGAAGACGCTGTGAAATACGGTATCATTGACAAAGTGATTGAAAAACGCGCTTAATTTAATTTCAATGAAGGGGGAGGTGAGCGTATGTCGAAAAATGAAGAAAATCGTTCGGTGTGTTGTTCTTTTTGCGGAAAAGCGCAAGACGAGGTTTTTCGTTTGATTGCCGGTCCCGGCGTATACATTTGCAATGAATGTGTCGAGCTGTGCAGTGAAATTTTGGAAGATGGCGCTCACTTTTCCAAAAAACGTTCTTTGGATGCGGAAAGCTCTTTTACTTTACCAACTCCCAAAGAACTCAAAAAAGTGTTAGATGAATACGTTATTGGCCAAGATGCTGCAAAAATTACGTTATCGGTAGCGGTTTATAATCACTACAAGCGTATTTTTATGGGCGAAAGCACCGACGTTGACTTAGAAAAAAGCAACGTGCTGTTGCTTGGCCCCACCGGTGTTGGTAAAACAGCGTTGGCGCAAACTTTGGCTAAAACGTTGAACGTTCCGTTTGCTATTGCCGATGCCACAACGCTGACCGAAGCCGGTTACGTTGGCGAAGACGTGGAAAACATTTTGCTTCGTTTGTTACAAGCGGCGGAAGGTAACGTAGAACGCGCTGAACGTGGTATCATCTACGTGGACGAAATTGATAAGATTGCTCGTCGGAGTGAAAATCCTTCTATTACGCGTGACGTTAGTGGTGAAGGTGTTCAACAAGCTCTTTTAAAAATTTTGGAAGGTACTGTTTCCAATGTGCCTCCCGGTGGTGGAAGAAAGCATCCGCAACAAGAGTTTATTCAGATTAATACATCCAACATTTTGTTTATTCTCGGCGGTGCTTTTGACGGCATTGAAAAAATCGTTGAAAAACGCGTTTCTTCCGGGGCAATGGGATTTGGCAATGAGGTTAAATCAAAAAAAGATTTTGAGCAAGGGGAAATGTACCGTCAGGTTGTACCGCAAGACCTTGTTAAATTTGGGTTAATTCCTGAATTGGTTGGTCGTATGCCGGTGATTACGGCTTTGCAACCTTTAGACGCTAGCGCTTTGGTCAAAATTTTGAGCGAGCCGAAAAATGCTATTCTCAAGCAGTATGCCGGTTTGTTTAAATTGGATGGCGTCGAACTGGAATTTACCAAAGATGCGCTCAAAGCGGTGGCGGAAAAGACATTGCAACAAAACACAGGCGCTCGAGGATTGCGTTCGGTGATGGAAGGGTTGCTTACAAATTTAATGTTTGAAATTCCTTCGGACTACACCGTTGAAAAGATTGTAATTTCTCGTGCTTGTGTGGAAGAAAATGCATCTCCGGAATTGGTGAAAAATCCGGAACGTAAACCGACAAGAATAAAAACACCGGGCAAAAAAACGGTAAAGCGTAAAGTCGGATAACGTAAAAAAAGTAAGACTTTTCGTGTAGCAGCCGACCGCATTTGCGACCGGCTGCTAATTTTTAGGAGTGGAAAAACTATGATGACTATGAAAAGACGAATATCGCGTTTGGCAACGCTTCCGTTGCTTGCTTTGCGCGGTATGGTGGTTTTCCCGAAAACTACTGTGCATTTAGATGTTCGTCGTGAGCAGTCCATACAAGCTTTACAAAGTTGCATGGATACCGATCAATGCTTGTTTGCGGTTATGCAGCAAGATATTACCGAAGAACGCCCCGGTATAACAGCTCTTTGCAAAACCGGTGTTGTGTTGCGCATTCGTCAAGTGTTGCGTACTTCACCCGATACCATACATGTTGTCGCAGAGGGATTGTATCGCGCACGTATTCATTCTGTTTTAAAAGAGGATCCTTTTTACACCGTACAGGTGCGAGAATGTTTATCGCGTTCTGTTACAGACAAAGAAAAAGGGGCTGCTTTTGTACGCGAATTGCGCTCGTATTTTGGAAAATATGCGGAGCTTTCGGGTGAGATTTCCTCGGACGATGTGTTACCTTTGTTGGCCGAGCAAGATGCCTTGCTATTAGCCGACCGTATGACCGATGTTTTACCGGCTCCTGCAGACGAAAAGCAAAAGATTTTAGATTCTTTAAACGCCGAAAAACGCTTACATACACTGCTTAAATTGTTGGCGGATGAAATCGAAATTTTGCAATTGGAACGTGGTATTGAAGAACAAGTACAGGCTAATATGGAGAAAAACCAACGGGATTATTATTTGCATGAGCAAATGAAGGTGATTGCTTCGCAATTGGGTGAAGCAGATGACCCGATGGGGGAGGCTGACGAATTACGTGCCAAAATTAAAGCGCTTTCTTTGTTGCAAGAGACCGAAGAAAAGTTGCTTAAAGAGTGCGATAAACTTGCTAAAATGCCGTTTGGCTCACACGAAGCAACGGTAGTACGTAATTATTTGGACGTGTGTTTAAATCTGCCGTGGAACACCACCACAAAAGAAAAAGATAATTTAGAACAAGCCAAAAAAATATTGGATCGTGATCATTTTGGACTAACCAAAGTGAAAGAGCGTATATTAGAAGTGTTGGCGGTTCGAAAATTAACAGGGGGTACGGCGGGGCAAGTGATTTGCCTTGTCGGTCCTCCCGGTGTAGGTAAAACTTCTATTGCAAAATCTGTTGCAGAGGCGCTTGGTCGTCAATATGTTCGCGTATCACTTGGCGGTGTGCGAGATGAGGCTGAAATACGCGGGCATCGCAAAACATATATCGGGTCGATGCCGGGTCGTTTGATTCAAGCAATCACTAAGGCCAAGTCGAATAATCCTGTTATTTTATTGGATGAGATTGATAAACTGGGAAATAGCCATAACGGCGATCCTTCGTCGGCTTTGTTGGAAGTGTTGGATACAGAACAAAACCACGCGTTTGTTGACCACTATGTAGAAATTCCATACGATCTTTCGGATGTGCTGTTTATTACAACGGCAAACAATGCCGAAAACATACCTGCACCTCTTTTTGACCGTATGGATGTGATTACGCTTTCCAGTTACACTACTGAAGAAAAGTTCCACATTGCGCGTAACCACCTTGTTCGTAAACAATTAAAAGCCAACGGGTTAACCGCACGACAACTTCGCTTTTCAAATGCTGCTATTTATGCAATGATTGACGGATACACACGCGAAGGTGGCGTTAGAAATTTAGAACGGTGTCTTTCTAAAATTTGTCGTCAATGCGCGCAAAAAATTGTTTCTGAAACAGCACAAAGTGTAAGCGTGACAGATAAAAATTTGCACGAATTCTTAGGACCACGCCGTTTCAAAGAGGAAAATGAACGTAAAACAAACGAAGTGGGTGTGGTTAACGGTTTGGCTTGGACTGCCGTTGGTGGCGAAACTATGCCAATAGAAGTGGCTGTACTAAACGGAACGGGCAAAATAGAATTAACGGGTTCTTTGGGTGATGTGATGAAAGAATCTGCCAAAACAGCTGTCAGCTATGTGCGTTCTACCGCTGACCGCTGGAATATTGCGGAAGATTTTTACAAAACCAAAGATATCCATATTCATGTTCCCGAAGGTGCTGTCCCAAAGGATGGTCCCTCTGCCGGTGTGACTATGGCAACGGCTCTTGTTTCGGCTCTGACAGACACACCGGTGCGCCACGATGTGGCAATGACCGGAGAAATTTCGTTGCGCGGTCGGGTTTTACCGATTGGTGGTTTAAAGGAAAAAACCATGGCAGCATATCGCCATCATTTTACTACGGTGGTGATTCCGCAAGACAACGAGGTGGATTTGGCAGAAATTGACGAGGTAGTCAAGCAAAATGTAAAATTTGTTACTGCACGTAACGTGGAAACTGTTATTGAAACGGCATTGTGTTAAAGGGGAGGGAATGCTTGTGAAAATTGAATCGGCTGTTTTTGAATTATCCGCCGGCATCAGCAGTCAGTTGCCCCTGTCTACGCTTCCGGAAATCGCTTTTTCGGGTCGGTCCAACGTTGGAAAATCCTCATTGATTAACAAGTTGGTAAACCGCAAAGCATTGGCGCGGACCAGTTCTACCCCCGGTAAAACGGCAACCATCAATTTTTATAAATTAGATACTTTACGGCTCATTGACTTGCCGGGATATGGCTATGCCAAACTTTCTTTTTCGGAAAAGAAAAGGTTTAGCCAAACGATCGAACATTATTTTGACGATGATCGTGATTTGCGATTAGTGCTACAACTGATTGATATGCGTCACCCGCCGAGCGCCGATGACTATCAAATGTTAGAATATTTAACGCACTGTGAATTGCCGTTTATTGTGGTGCTTACCAAAGCGGATAAGCTGAACAAAACGCAACGCGCTGAACGTTTAGAGGCACTTAAAGAAGAACTTTCGGAATACGAAGGAATCTATATGGTACCCTTTTCGGCTATCACCGGTGAAGGGGTGGAGGAACTGCGTTCTATTTTGAAAGAGGTCACGGAAGAATAAAAAAACCGCGTCATACGACGCGGTTTTTTTTAATCTTCAAACTCACTTAACATAACTTTTTTGATATGGCTGCCGTAGAGTGGTGTTTTTCGTACTTCCGGGGGATAACCATAGGTAGAACACATTTTAAAATAAGAAATTAACACATAATCTTTATTTGGTAAAATAGCGGGGTAGCAGTATTCGCGGCTACGGTTATCTTCCAACGACCACAAATAATCTTCGAATTCTTTAGGGGAACCATCGGAAATTGCACAAACAAGTGGTGTTCTGCCGCAATATACGGAATAGGGATGGTACATATTATAACAAACTGTTTTTTCGGCATGCTCAAATGGTTTGGAACCAACAATGTTGTGGCGCCCATTATAGATGGGAATAGGATTAAACACTGCCAACATTTTTCCGTTTTGCAAACGTTTAACACCCATAGGAGAATTGGGAGAGGTAAAGAATTCGTTGGGTAACACATCGCCCCAGGTTTCGCCTTGGTCTTCGGAATAAGATTCAAATTGATAGCCGTGTCCTGTGCGTGCAAATGCCCAAATTCGACCGTCTTTGAGTTCCATTACCCCCACTTCTTGCAAACCGGAAACAGGATGGTTAAAGGGCAATTCTAAGCGTTGTTTTGCCTCGTGGAAAGTTTTGCAGTCATCATCAGAAATAAAAAAGCAGGCAATGCCTCGGTCGCTGAATTCGCCTGCTTGCGGTAAAAACTCATGATAACTTACAGGCAAAATAACACGACCGTTTGCCAAGCGGAGGATTCTATCGTTGTTCATAACATAGTAACCTGGTTTGTCAATACAGCATTTGGCTTCGGACCATGTTTTGCCTTCGTCGTAAGATAAAATCATGTTGGGACGGCAATCAATTTCATCGCCATCACCGGTTTTTCTTAAAAAGAACATTCCCAAGGCGCCATCCAGCATACGTAAAAAAGAAACGCTCATGACGTTTCTGTCGTTGGGACCTTTTGTGTAAATAGTGCCGAATTCCTCCCACGTTTCACCATCGTCGTGAGTGATAAAAGCATGAATATCCGCATCAGCGTGGTCATTGGAATCGCCAATAAAGCGGCTGTAAGCATATAAAATGCTTCCGTCATTAAGAAGAGCGAAAGCTCCCTCTGTATTTCTGGGATTTTCGGGACTGGGTTTTACCACAAATACTTCTCTGCCGATTGTAGCCACAAGAAACATCTCCTAACAATTTTGTTATCTAATACGTTTTATAACATCTTTACGTATGGTTGTCAACAAACGTGGTAAAAAAATTGAATAGAATAATATGATTTGCGAAAACAAAAAATTTGATCGTTATTTTTTGATTGTTGGGAAATACTAATAACCAACAAACAAAAAGGAGGGAAAGATTTATGGATAACAATTGTAAAAACAATCAGTCCATCCATTGTACTGTTGAACAGTGCCGTTATCATGGTTGCGATGGTGATTTTTGTACGTTGAATGCCATTCACGTGGGAACTCACGAAACAAACCCAACCATGTGTGAATGCACAGATTGCCAATCTTTTGAAAAGAAATAACAAGCAAAAAAAGGGGAAAGAATCGTGCGGATTCTTTCCCTTGCTTTTTTATTCCATCAAATCTTTCATGGTGTAATAGCCGTTTGGTTGTTTTGTCAAGAATAAAGCGGCATTCAAAGCACCAACTGCAAAAATATCTTTGGAAAGAGCAGTGTGTGACAGGGTGACATACTCATCGTGTCCGGCAAAAATCACATCGTGTTCACCCACAATGGTGCCACCGCGCACCGAGCTGATGCCGATATCGTGAGGATTGCGTTTTTCACGAACCGACTCACGGTCATAAACATAGCGCGGTTCATAAGAAAGACCATCTTTTACCGATTCTGCCAGCAATAACGCTGTGCCTGAAGGAGCATCAATCTTTTGGTTGTGGTGTTTTTCAATAATTTCAACATCAAACATGCCACCCAAAACTTCGGCTGCTTTTTTGACCAATTCTGTTAATAAACTGACGCCCAAAGACATATTTGCCGAAGAAAACAACGGCGTTTTTTCTGCTGCTTTTTGGATTCTTACACGTTGCTCTTCCGATAAGCCGGTGGTAGCAATCACCGCGGGAATATGATTCTCGGTGGCATATTGCAGCACACCGTCAAGGCAGGATGGATGAGAAAAATCAACGATAACGTCTATCGGAACATTACATTCCTTAGGAGTGCTGAAAACCGGAAAATCATTGCAAGGATTGGTGTTAATATCCACGCCGGCAACAATTTTGCAATCGTCACGCTTGGCAGCGCAAGCGGCAATGGTGCGTCCCATTTTTCCGTTACAACCACAGAGTAAAATGCGTGTCATAAAAGTCAACCTTTCAGTAATGAATACCGACGTAATACGTCAGTTATTTTTTGTTTGTTTTCTGCTGTCATAGCAGCTAGGGGGAGACGACAATCGCCCACGGAGAATCCCATTTGATTGAGTGCTTCTTTGACAGGAATGGGATTAACATCCATAAACAAAGCGTTTGCCAAGTCAAGCCATTCTAATTGCAGGCGCAAACTACGCTCACAATCACCGTTTAGCCACGCGGCGCAAATATCGTGTGTTTGTTGCGGTACAACGTTAGACAGCACCGAAATGACACCTTTCCCGCCAAGAGACATAATGGGAACGATTTGGTCATCGTTGCCCGAATAGAGAGTGATGTCACACAAAGAAGCAATTTGAGCCGTTTCTGACAAATTACCGCTGGCTTGTTTAAGAGCCACAATGTTGGGAATTTTATACAACTCGGCAACCGTTTTTGGCTGAATATTCACACCGGTGCGGGAGGGAACATTGTATAAAATAATTGGTAAATCTACCGAGTTTGCAATATAGCTGTAATGGGAAATCAACCCATTTTGAGAAGTTTTGTTATAATATGGTGTCACCAGCAGCAAACCGTCAGCACCCATTTTTTGGGCTTCTTTTGACATAAACACAGCGTGTTCAGTGTTGTTTGAACCGGTACCGGCAATCACCGGGACACGACCGTTTGTGTACTCGATTGCCACACGCAAAGCTTCCAAATGTTCATCGTCTTCCAATGTTGGGGCTTCGCCCGTGGTGCCGATAGAGATAATGGCATCGGTACCATTGGCAATTTGAAAATCAATCAGTTCGCGATATTTTTCAAAGTTTATACGTCCATCCGGATGCATGGGAGTGATGAGCGCTACACCGGCACCGGTAAAAAGAACAGGCTTACTCATACTAAACTCCTCCTTTGATAAATAGGTTACTTAATCCATATATCCTTCTGCACAAAGCAATTCTGCCAACAAAACTGCACCACCTGCAGCACCGCGTAAGGTGTTGTGGGACAAACCGACAAACTTGTAGTCGTATTGAGAATCTTCACGCAATCTACCCAAAGAGATAGCCATGCCACCCTCTAAGCCGCGGTGTAATGCCGCTTGCGGCATGTTATCTTCTTCAAAATAGTGCAAGAATTGTTTGGGTGCGCTGGGCAATTCCAACTCTTGTGCGCGGCCTTTAAATGATTTCCAACAATCCAAAATTTCTTCTTTGCTCGGTTTTTTATCGAAACTGCAAAACACCGCGGCAAAGTGACCGTCTGAAACAGGGACACGCAAACATTGTGCGGTAATTTCGGGCGAAGTAGCGTTAACAATTACGCCATCTTCCACATGACCCCAAATTTTGAGCGGCTCTTTTTCGGATTTTTCTTCTTCGCCGCCGATATAAGGGATAAGGTTATCTACCATTTCGGGCCAACGTTCAAAGGTTTTGCCCGCACCGGAAATGGCTTGATAGGTGCAAACGAGCGCTTTGTTAATGCCAAATTTAGAAAGCGGGAACAAAGCAGGAACATAGCTTTGCAAAGAGCAGTTGGATTTAACGGCAATAAAGCCACGCTTTGTGCCTAAACGTTTGCGCTGACTGGGGATAACGTTTACGTGGTCAGCGTTAAGTTCGGGAATAATCATCGGTACATCGGCTGTGCCACGGTGTGCACTGTTGTTAGAAACAACAGGACATTCTGCTTTGGCATACGTCTCTTCCAAGGCACGGATTTGATCTTTGGGCATATCGACTGCACAAAACACAAAATCGACAAGCGAAGCCACTTTTTCTACGTCAGCAGCGTCAAATACCATCATATCTTGCAAAGATTCCGGCAACGGTGAGGACATAGCCCAACGATTGCCGATAGCTTCTTTATAGGTTTTTCCGGCAGAGCGCGGACTGGCGGCAAGGGCCGTCACCGTAAACCACGGATGGTTGGCAAGCAGCGTAGCAAAACGCTGACCGACCATGCCGGTACAACCGATAATTCCAACATTAAACTTCTTCATAGGGGAGAACTCCTTCCTGATTTGAGACAAGTAAAACCTTTGATTTTGCTTGACAATTTTTCATTCCTATTGTAGCATTATGTAACAAGGATGTCAACAAAATCCACCGATAAAACGGAAACGGAGTTTATCCATGAAACGACAAGATTTTTATTACGATTTACCGCAAGAATTAATTGCACAATATCCAGTAGAACCGAGGGATCAATCGCGTTTGTTAGTGCTTGATCGTGCCACGGGTAAGCGGAAAAATCAAAAGTTTTTTGAAATTATGGATTATCTCCACGAAGGCGATTGTTTGATTCTTAACAACAGTCGTGTTTTGCCTGCACGGTTATATGGAAACCGCAAAGAAACAGGTGCAGCAGTCGAATTGCTTTTGCTTAATCCCAAAGGGGATGACTGTTGGGAAGTGTTGGCAGGCCCCGGCAAAAAAGCAAAAATAGGTAATATTCTTACTTTTGGTGAAGGTTTGTTAGAAGCCGAAGTGATCGATGTTTTGCCCGATGGAAACCGCTTGGTTCATTTTTCCTATCAAGGGAATTTTTACGAAATTTTGGAAAAAATCGGTGAAATGCCGCTTCCACATTATATTACGCAAAAGCTGGAAGATAAAGAACGGTATCAAACCGTTTATTCCAAAGAACTTGGCTCAGCGGCAGCGCCTACGGCAGGGTTGCATTTTACACCGGAATTGTTGAAAAAGCTTACACAAAAAGGTGTTAAAATTGGATTTGTAACATTGCATGTGGGGTTGGGAACGTTCAGACCTGTAAAGGCAGATGACATTACAGACCATAAAATGCATTACGAACACTACGTCTTGCCCAAAGAGACGGCACAGTTAATAAACGAAACCAAAGCCGCCGGTGGTCGTGTTTTTGCGGTAGGAACCACCTCTTGCCGCACGTTGGAAAGTGTTGGCTTGGGGGAAGACGGCTTGGTACACGCAAACGAAGGATGGACAGGCATTTTTATTTACCCCGGGTATCGTTTTCAAATTCTGGATGGCTTAATTACTAACTTTCATTTGCCGGAAAGTACCTTGATTATGTTGGTTAGTGCTTTTGCCGGTTACGAAAAAACCATGGAAACATACCGCTACGCAGTGGAAGAACGGTATCGTTTTTTCAGCTTTGGCGATGCAATGCTTATTGTATAAAAAGAACAGGATGACATTACATGAAGATTATTAAAACAAGTGGTCGTGCACGGCGCGGTGTGTTTGAAACGCCTCATGGTACAGTTCAAACCCCTGCGTTTATGAACGTTGCTACGTGCGGCGCTATTAAAGGTGCGGTTTCGGCTTATGATTTGGCAGATATTAAATGCCAAGTACAACTTTGTAATACGTATCACTTGCACTTGCGCCCCGGTGATGAATTGGTTAAAAAAATGGGTGGTTTGCATAAGTTTACGGGATTTGATGGACCTATTTTAACCGATAGTGGGGGCTTTCAAGTGTTTTCCCTTGCTAAACTTCGCAAGATTAATGAAGAAGGTGTCACTTTTTCTTCGCACATTGACGGACGAAGGTTGTTTATTGGTCCCGAAGAAAGTATGCGCATTCAATCTAACCTCGCTTCTACCATTGCTATGGCATTTGATGAATGCGTGGAAAATCCCGCTAAATACGATTATTCCGCGCGTTCTTGTGAACGCACTACACGGTGGTTAAAACGTTGCCAAACGGAAATGGAACGACTAAAATCATTGCCTGATACGATTAACAAAGCACAGATGCTGTTTGGTATTAATCAGGGATGTACATTTGAGGATCTTCGTGTAAGACACATGCAAGAAATTGCCGAGTTGGATTTGGACGGATATGCTATTGGAGGATTGGCGGTAGGGGAGCCGACGGAAGATATGTACCGTATTATCGATGCGGTCGAACCGTTTATGCCAAAGGATAAACCGCGATATTTGATGGGTGTTGGTACACCGGAGAACATTTTGGAAGGTGTTTACCGCGGGGTTGACTTGTTTGATTGTGTTATGCCCGCCCGAAATGCACGACACGCGCATGTGTTCACGTGGAGCGGACACCGCAATATGCTTAATCAAAAATACGAATACGATCCTTTGCCACTTGATGAAGAATGCGATTGTCCTACATGTCGGCGTCATTCTCGTGCATATATTCGCCATTTGTTCAAGGCAAATGAAATGCTTGCTATGCGGTTGTGTGTCATTCACAATTTATATTTTTACAACACACTTACCGAAAAAATCCGTGAGGCGCTGGATAATGGTACGTTTGAAGAATTTTATCATAAATATCGTGGTGTTTTAGATAGACGGATTTAATGAATTGTAAACAAATTATATTGTTTTATATTTTACTATTGCCATTTCACTTAAAATTAGGTATACTTATAGGTAATAGGTATTTAGGAGGTAATTACCATGGTTAAATTTATTTCTTTGTCAGCAACAGCTGCTGCAACCGGCGCGCAAGGTGATGCCGCAACACAAGCGGGTGGTTTAAGCGCGTTTATGCCGCTTATCATGTTGGGACTTATGTTTGTTGTGATGTATTTCCTCATGATTCGTCCGCAAAAGAAAAAACAAAAAGAAGAACAAAAAATGCGTGAGAGCGTTCGCGTGGGTGATGAAATCACCACTATCGGTGGTATTTGCGGTCGTATTGTGAATATCAAAGAAGACGAATTCACCATTGAAACCGGCGCAGATCGCAACAAAATGGTTATCAAAAAATGGGCGATGCAATCTTGCAACACTGTGCATGATGCTGCCGACGATGATGATGACGACGATATCTAATTCGTAAAAGCAAAAAAGTACTATTTTACTCCTTCGCAGAATAGGTTGTAACAACTGAAATTTTGCGGAGGAGTAATTATGAAAGCTCGAAAAGAAACAACGGTTTTTGAGAAGATTTTTAAACCTCTTATGCTGGGGGTTGGCGCAGATGTATTGTCTTGCGTTGTTTTTCTGTCTTTGGCGGCGTTGCTGTTTACGGCAGGTGTTTTTCCTGCTACTGCGGCAACACCAACTTCACTCAGCATTCTTGCCTTGTCGTCTTTGGTGGGCGGCTTTTCTTCGGCACGGTATGCCAAAGAACGCGGATTCCTGTATGGACTGGGTACCGGTTTTTTGTTTTTATTGTTAACTGCCTTGATTGCCGTTGCCTTTTTACAAGATTTTGATGGTAAGCTGTTTTTTGTCAAAGCAGTTCTTGCCGTTATTTTAGGTGCTGTTGGTGGCGTGCTGGGGGTTAATTTTAAACACAAGTAAATCCGAACGGGACGGAAATTTCCGTCCCGCTTTTTTATCATATTCCGTTTGTACATGGCATATAGTGCAAACGGAGGTGGCTTTGTGAAACGGACAAACTCTATCAAGCGTTTTTTTATCCAAAATCGTCGGTTGCTGTTGTTTTTGTTGTTGCCGCTATGCGGCTGTATAAGTGGGCTCTTTTTGTACACACCTATAAAAACTTTTTCTGCCGATTGGCTATCCTTGCTCGCTTTTGAGGTGATTGAGCCAACGATTGGCTCTGCTTTTTCGGCTTGGTTATCGGTTTGTTTTCCGTCTTTTTGTTTACTTGCGCTATTGTTTATCAGCGGATTATCTGTGTGCGGAGCACCGTGTGCTTTATTGCTTCCCATACTTTGGGGAGTCGGAGTGGGGCTTTATCAAGCGCATTATGCGCAATCCGGTGCAAATGGTTGGTTGCTTTTATTGGTAGTGATTTTACCTGTTGCCGCAATAGAAATGGTTGTTATCCTAATGGCAAGTTCGGAAAGTTTGCATATGTCGGCTTTGTTGGCTGCTCAACTACTGCCGCATTCTTCCCGCTGTGGGGGGCTTTGGCAAGTGTTCAAACTTTACTGTGTTCGGTTTTTAGTATTTTTGCTTCCTGTTGGGATAGCAGGTGTTTGGGAAGTTGTTTTACGCCTTGTTTTAGGTGGATAATTAAAAGGAGTGTGTTCTTTTATGGCAGGTATGTTTAGTTTTTTGGATACTTCCAAACCGGGACCGGGTGTGTCTAAAAATGCGCCGCAGAAAAAACGTTTTTTTCTGTTTTGGGAATTGTATGCGCGTAAAATTTGGAAATTAGTACTTGCCAATTTACTGTATGTGCTACTTTCATTACCTGTAGTTACTCATGGTTTGGCACAAGCGGGTCTCACTTTTGTTACTCGAAACTACGTTCAGCAAAAGCACGTATTTTTGCCGTCGGATTTTTGGGACACGGTAAAGAAAAACGCTAAACAAGCTTTAATTATCGGTATTGAAGAATTGCTTATTTGTGCGCTTTTAGGCTTTGATTTAGTCTATGCATGGAACGGTTTAATGATGGGAGAAACGGTTTCTATTGGTGCGTTATTGTTTTTTGCTGTTTCTTTGTTTATTGCCATTTCCTTTTTGCAAATTCGGTATTACTTGTACATTCAAGTAATTACGTTTAAACTTTCTGTAAAACAAATTTGGAAAAACAGTATTCTGCTCAGCATTGCCGGTTTTAAGCAAAATCTGATACTTTCTGTATCGTTAGGTCTTATTTATGCTTTGGCAATTCTTGTGTTTTTGGCGTTTGGCGTGTTGTCAGCAGGACTTTTGATTGTGGCTTATGTGTTTTTCTTTCCGGCATTTCGGTCTTTTCTTATTCAGTTCAATGTTTTTCCGCTTATCAAAAAGCACATCATTGACCCCTATTACAACGAACATCCGGATGAGGATATCGAAAAACGCCGTGATTTGAATTTGGAAGATGGCACACAAAATTTGGAAGAACCTGTATTTGAAGATAGAGGCACACAGGAAAAACCAGTCATTCCCAAACAATATAGCACAGAAGAATTGCGCGAAGTAAAACGTTATTCCGCATCTGAACAAAACGATGATGACGATACCATCTGATTAAAAAAAGCGTTACCGATTAATTCAATCGGTAACGCTTTTTCTAATGCTTTTATTTTTTGTTAAAACTATCTTTGAGAGATACAGAACGGTTGAAAACGGGATGTTCATCGGTGCTGTCTACATTATCAATGCAGAAGTAGCCAAGGCGCATAAATTGGAACGAGGTGGCATCGTTGGCAGGCAAAATTCCTGCTTCGACTTTACAGTCGGTCAACGTTTCCAAAGAATCGCGATTGAGAACGTCCAAATAATCGTTGTCACCGGCTTCCGGTTCGGCATCCAAGAAAAGGGAAGAATACAGCCGCACTTCGGCTGTTTTGGCGGTAGCGGCGTCTACCCAATGAATGGTGCCTTTTACTTTTCTGCCGTCGGGCGTTGTGCCGCCCTTGGTTTGCGGATCATAGGTGGCGGTGATTTCTACCACGTTGCCGTTTTCATCTTTCACGCAACCGGTGCAGCGCACCACGTAGGCGGATTTCAAACGTACTTCGTTGCCTGGGAACAAGCGGAAATAACCTTTGACGGGTTCTTCCATAAAGTCATCGCGCTCTACCCACAAATTACGTGAAAACGATACAGTGTGTGTACCGCGCTCGGGGTAGGAGGGGTGGTTTTCCACGTCGAAGATTTCGCTTTGATCTTCGGGGTAATTGGTAATGGTAAGTTTTACAGGGTGCAAAACAGCCATGGCGCGTGTGGCGTTTTCGTTCAAATCTTCACGTAAACAATGTTCCAACAACGCAATTTCTACCATGCTGGGAACTTTGGCAACACCAACACGTTCGATAAAATTACGTACCGAAGCGGGAGTGTAACCACGGCGGCGCAAACCGCGCAAAGTGGGCATGCGCGGATCATCCCAACCGGAAACATAGCCGTCTTCCACCAAGCGACGCAATTTTCGCTTAGACATAACGGTATAGTTGATATTCAGTCGAGCAAACTCAATTTGGCGGGGTTGTCCTTCCAAATCGGCGTGTTCGACCACCCAGTTATACAGCGGGCGGTGGTCTTCAAATTCCAACGAACAAAGAGAATGGGTGATACCTTCAATTGCATCTTCCAACGGATGAGCAAAGTCATACATGGGATAAATGCACCATTTATCACCTTGACGATGGTGGTGCGAATGATTAATACGATAAATGACAGGATCGCGCATATTGAAGTTGCCACTGGCAAGATCAATTTTGGCACGCAACGTCATGGCACCGTCTTCAAATTCACCGGCACGCATCCGTGAAAATAAATCTAAACTTTCTTCAACGGGACGGTCACGATAAGGGCTGACAGCGGGATGGGTGACATCTCCACGGTTTTCACGCATTTGATCGGGGGTTAATTCACAAACGTAAGCAAGCCCTTTTTTGATAAGAGAAACCGCAATATCGTACATGGTTTCAAAATAGTCCGAAGCAAAATAAAAGCGGTCATCCCAATCGTAACCCAACCAATGAATGTCTTCTTGAATCGCATCAACATATTCGACATCTTCTTTGGTGGGGTTGGTATCGTCCATACGCAAGTTACAGATACCGCCATACTTTTCAGCTGTACCAAAATCAATGCAAATGGCTTTGGCGTGACCGATGTGCAAATAACCGTTCGGTTCCGGCGGGAAACGCGTGTGAACTTGTTTGCCAAAGCAACGTCCTTCGGGGAGTAACTCCTCGTCAATAATATCGTGGATAAAATTCCCACCTGCTACAACAATTTGTTCTTCTGACATATGAAAAATCCTCCTAATTATTTCAAAGAAGCTTTAGCAGCATTCAAACGCTCGTTAACGGTCTCTTTCCCTAAAAGCGACATAATGCCACACAAATCCGGGGTGTTGCGACGGCCGGTGATTGCCACACGAATCACTGTGCTGACATCACCTACATGGCCTTTATAGTTTTCCGGTTGTTTCTTATATTCTTTCACATCCGGGCAAAAACCAAGGGCAGGGCAGATGCTTTTTAACGTGTCAAACCACGTTTGTTTGTCGTGACTTGCATCGTATACGTTCTCATAAGCGGTGAGAATGGCAGCGATATCGGATGGTTGCACATTTTCCGGCCACGGATAGCTTGTGGGAGTGTGGAAAAAATACTCCACATATTCCGGAATATCATTCCATTTTGCCAAATCTTTGCGGGGCTTGGCACCGCCACGGTCGATAGAAAAGATACCTTTTGAAAACTCTAAATTTTTTGTTAATAAGTCATACAACGCGGGTGCAAACTCTTTTGACCAAGCAATAGCTGCATCGGTTACCGTTTGAGCATCCATGGTAGCAATGCAATTTTTGCTGACGTCGTTGAGTTTGTTTAAATCAAACAACGCACCCGAAACACTCATCTTTTTCAAGTTGAAGGGGAAGGCGCTGCGCGGCTTGTCCGAATTTTGGCGGCGCCATTCTTCGTAATCGCTGTTGGCAACAGTGTGTAGATATTCCATTACGCTTTCAGGCGGATACCCTTGTTCGGTGTAAAAATGCACGGCTGCTTCGGGATCTTTGCGCTTGGAAAGCTTGCGTTTACCACCCTCATCTTCTTTCATGATCGGGCTAACGTGGGCAAATTTGGGCGGTTTAAAGCCTAATAAGCGGAACAATTGCAAGTGAATCGGTACCGAAGCAATCCATTCATCACCACGGATAACGTGAGTAGTGCGCATCAAATGGTCGTCCACCGCATGAGCAAAGTGGTAGGTGGGAATACCATCGGTTTTCAGCAAGACAATATCTTGGTCGTTTTCCGGCATTTCAATGGTGCCTTTAATCATATCGTCAAACTTAATGCGGTTTTCTTCACTGCCGGGTGAGCGCAACCGAACGACATAAGGGATACCCGCTTTTACTTTTTGAAGCGCTTGCTCGGGCGTTAAAGTACGGCAAGAGGCATATTCTCCGTAGTAACCGGTGCGTAACTTTTTGCCTTCTTGTTGTTCACGCACGGCGTTTAATTCGTCGGGTGTGCAAAAGCAAGGATAGGCAAGGCCTTGCAACAGCAATGCTTTGGCGTAGGTATGGTAAATAACGGCACGGTCACTTTGACGATACGGACCGTATGCACCGGCTTCTTCGGTGGGGGAACGGTATCCCTCATCCGTTATCACACCATATTGTTGAAGCCCTGCTAAAATATCGGCAGCGCCGCCATCCACTTCGCGCTTTTTATCAGTATCTTCCAAGCGGAAATAAAAAACACCATCGGTTGCTCGTGCAGTTAAAAAGTTAATGGTAGCGGTGAATAAAACACCCAAATGCAAGTAACCGGTGGGAGAAGGAGCAATACGCACTACACGAGCGCCTTCTTTTAAACCGCGAGGGGGATATATTTCTTCATATTGCTCCGGGGTGTGAGTAACGTCCGGGAACAATAAATTTGCTAATTCTTGTAATGCCGACATCAAAATTCCTCCTAAACAGCACACATATACTATATTTTACAAGTTTTGGTTGCAAAAGTCAATGAAAGTGTGGTACTATATAGAAAAGTTTTTTTGGAAGGAACCTGATTTTTATGGAATCCACAACAAATACGACTGTTAACACTGTGCCGGAGCAAAAACCGCGCGCACTTAGTTGCATTCAATCCACGGGAACTCCCACGTTGGGCAACTATTTAGGTGCACTGCGCAACTGGGTGCAGTTACAAGATACGTTTGAATGTGCTTATGCCGTGGCAGATTTACATGCCATTACCGTTCGGCAAGAACCGTCCAAATTGCGCCAACAAATCAACGAAACGTTTGCTTTGTTGTTGGCCATCGGTTTGCAACCGGAAAAATCACTTTTATTTGTGCAATCCCAAGTGCCGGAACACGCCCAACTAAGTTGGATGCTTTCTTGCCACACACAGTTTGGTGAGTTGTCCCGTATGACGCAGTTTAAAGACAAATCTTCGAAACATGCCGATAATATCAATGCCGGTTTGTTTACCTATCCTGTTTTGATGGCTGCTGATATTTTGCTGTATCAACCAAACTATGTGCCGGTGGGGGCAGACCAAAAACAACACTGCGAACTGACAAGGGACATCGCGATTCGTTTTAACAATTTGCATCCCAACACCTTTACCGTTCCCGAACCGTACATTATGAAAACCGGTGCGCGTGTTTGTTCGCTGCAAGAACCGCAGAAAAAGATGTCAAAATCCGATGAAAATCAAAATGCGTTTATCTCTCTTAAAGATGATGAAGATACCATTTTACGCAAATTCCGCCGTGCGGTTACCGACAGCGAAGCCAAGGTGCGTTATGCCGAAGGCAAAGATGGCATCAACAATTTGATGGAAATTTATTCTGCCGTTACCGGAAAAACGTTAGAAGCTATCGAAGACGAATTTACCGGCAAAGGCTACGGTGATTTTAAAACAGCTGTCGGCGAAGCGGTGGCAGCCGAATTAAAGCCCTTGCAAACACGTTTTGCAGAACTTATGAAAGACAAAGCCCAACTCGAACAACTGATGAAAGACGGTGCCCAAAAAGCCTCTTACGTCGCCGGGAAAACGCTGAAAAAAGTAATGAAAAAGTTAGGGTATGTTATCCTCTAAACAAGTCAAAAAAGACGCCTGTGACCGTACAGGCGGCTTTTTTTATACTAGTTTTAACATGTCATCCATAAATTCTTTTTCAAGGTCAATTAACTTTCTGGTAAGGCGGCGGCTTTCTTCGGAAGCATCGGGATATTGATTGAGGTATCCGCTAAGTGATTTAATTCCCATACTGCACCCGTCAAACATAATTCCCGCAATCTTTTTTGTGTCGTTGTCCAACATCAGTTTCATTTCGGTGGAAACCCAAGAAAATGCTTTTACAATAGAAGGCGGGTCTTTTTCATCTTTTTGCAGCTCGTTTAGTAGCTTATGACATTCGTCACCAATGGCAATATGCTCATCGTTGTATTTGTCAATGATTTTTTTGATGGTGCTGTCCTCTTTACAAAAAGGCAACACTTGTTCCATGCTGTTGGTGGCGTTTTTGCAACCGGAATTACATTCTTTTAACAAACAAAT
Organism: Acutalibacteraceae bacterium; assembly: GCA_045648765.1. GTDB lineage: Bacteria > Bacillota > Clostridia > Oscillospirales > Acutalibacteraceae > RGIG3009. The sequence goes on along the minus strand of JAZROQ010000041.1, from coordinate 96,337 downwards.
GGTATCGTTGTTCATGTATCTCATCCTTTCTTTCGTTACTAACAGTATGGGATACATAGCAATTTTTTATTCCTACTTGTCAGAAAAACAAAAAAGGTATATACTGAAAAAGGAGTTGATAGAAATGAAATATGCATTTTACGCGATGTTATCGCGCATGAAAAACATTTCGCGTTGGTCGCTGATGCACAATACGCGAAAAGAAAATATTTGCGAACATTCACACGAAGTTGCCGTGTTGGCACACGCTCTGGCATTGTTGCAAAACCGTCTTTTTGGTGGTTCGGTAAACGTGGAACAATGTGTATTGATATCCCTTTATCACGATGCAACGGAGATATTAACAGGGGATATGCCCACACCGGTAAAATATGATAATCCTGCTATTCGCGATGCATACAAGCAAGTGGAAGATATTGCGGCAAACAAACTGTTATCCTTGTTACCGCCTGAATTAGAATCGGAATACCATTCACTGTTGTTACCCGAAAACAGCGAAGAACAACGCATTGTCAAAGCGGCGGATAAGCTTTCGGCACTCATTAAATGCGTTGAGGAACTCAAACAAGGCAATAAAGAGTTTTCCAAAGCACGCAAAGCAACCGAAAAATCCTTGCGCGAAATGAAATTGGAAGCAGCAGACTACTTCCTAAAACATTGTTTGCCGGCGTACGAACTAACATTAGACGATCTATAACATAACAAAAAGAGCTGAACGGGATGCCGTTCGGCTCTTTTTTCATAATTCTTTTACTACAATCTTGTTATAGTACTTATTTACTAATTCTTTGGAAACCATGCCGGTTTCTTCAAATTGAGTATTCGCCACACCGGATGCCATTCCTAAACGTATGGCATCTATAAAGGGATACCCCCTGCAAAAACCAACAGCAATGCCTGCAATCGTGCTATCGCCGGAACCGACGGCGTTTTTCACATTGACTTGAGGAACGCTAAAAGAATAATATCGATTCTCAACAAGCGCTATCGAGCCTTCTTCCCCAAGTGTTACAAATGGTATGGTTATTCCTTTTGCTTTCAAGAAATCAAGAAAGGCTTTTAAGTCTTCATTGTTTGTGGAGTTTTTTTCTGTTAATTGAACAAGTTCCTCACGATTTGGTTTTACAAGGAAAGGACCTTTTTTGACAACCTCTTTTAAAGCTATGCCGCTTGTGTCAACAATGATCGGTTTGTTGTGTTTTTGACAGATTTCAATTATTTCACAATAAAAATTACTGTCAAGTCCTTTGGGCAAACTACCCGAAGCGCAAACAACATCGCAAGAATCGACGTTTGTTTCAAATTCTTTAAGAAAAGTGTTTTTCTCTGTAGGGGTGATGACAGGACCGGGTTCTAAAATTTCTCCGGACTTGCCGTGCTTATCTGAAATGTTTGTACAAGTACGTGTTTCACCATCGATTGCAGTGAACTTATCAATAATTCCCCAACGTGCGATTTGTTCGCGGATGAATTCACCGGTTTTTCCACCTAAGAAGCCCATCGCCGTAACAGGTTCTCCCAAAATGGCAGCCACCTTGGAAACGTTAATTCCTTTACCACCGGCGGTTGCTACGGTTCTTTTGGCTCGGTAAACATTTCCCATAATAAATTCGTCCACAAAATACACTTTATCAATGGTTGGATTAGCGGTTATCGTTAAAATCATTGTCTTTTCCTCGTTTTATAAATCAATGGATACGATTTTTTTGGCAAAGAAAAACTTGCCAAAAAGATATTTATCTGAGGCACTCTCCGTAAGGGGGTGAATGGTCCTTCTTATAAAGTGATACTCTACGCCATATTTTTATAAAATGCGTCTTTTCTTAATTTAATCCTTGTTCGCCTGCGCGTTCAAAAAGTGCGTTTACCGCTTCTTTCAAACGAGAATTAGAGGGAAGAGAAAGGGTACGGTCTTTGGCATATACTTCACGTGCGGCTTGTTGTGTTTCTTTTAGAAGCGGCATATCGGTAAACAAATTGGCTACTTTCAGTTCGGGTAATCCGTGCTGCCGTTTTCCAAAAAAGTCACCAGGACCACGCAGTTTTAAATCTTCGTCCGCAATCTTAAAGCCATCGGTGGTTTCACACATCACTTTTAGTCGTCGAACGGCTTCTTCGTTTTGTGCATTGGAAATTAAAATACAAGTCGAAGCCAGTTTCCCTCGACCGACACGACCGCGCAATTGGTGGAGTTGCGCCAAGCCAAAACGTTCGGCGTTTTCAATCACCATCAGCACAGCGTTGGGAACGTCCATTCCTACTTCAACAACGGTGGTAGAAACTAAAACAGATAAGCGATTAGCGGCAAAATCTGCCATGATTTGTTCTTTCTCTTTGGCTTTCATTTTGCCGTGTAACAACCCAAGAGAGTATCCGGCAAGCGGGCCCTGCGCCAATTGCTTGACATAGGCTTCGGCGGCTACTAAATCAGTTTCGCCTTCTTCGACAAGCGGACAAACAACGTATGCTTGCTGTCCTTCTTGCAAAAATTTGCGAACATAACTATATGCTCTGGCACGTTTATCTGTCCCTATGGCAAAAGTTTGCACAGGTGTTCTGCCGGGTGGCAACTCATCCAAAATAGAAACATCTAAATCGCCATATACCATCAAAGCCAACGTACGGGGAATAGGAGTGGCAGACATAACCAACAAATGTGGGAAATTGCCTTTTGAGGCCAACAAAGCGCGTTGACGAACACCAAAACGGTGTTGCTCATCGGCAATGACTAATCCCAATTTACTAAACTGCACGGTTTCGGAAAGCAAGGCGTGTGTGCCGATTAAAAATCGAACGGTACCGTTTTGAGTGTCTTGCAAAACCGCTTCTTTTTGTTTTTTTGTCATAGACCCGATTAATAACCCAACTTTTATTTCGGGACGATGAGAAAACAAGTTCGAAACCGACTTAAAATGTTGCTGTGCCAAAATTTCCGTGGGGGCCATCATAACACATTGATATCCGTTTTGAATGGCAGAATATGCCACACAAGCGGCAACGGCCGTTTTTCCGCTACCGACATCACCTTGTATCAATCGGTTCATGGGAACGGTGCCACGCATATCGGTTAAACAATCGCCGATAGCACGGCTTTGTGCTCCTGTCAAAGAAAAGGGCAAATGTTCGCAAAATTCGGAAGAAAAATCGGTTGTTATCTGAACGCCGGTGGAGGCTTGTGTTCGGCCTTTAAGCCGTAAAAGCCCCAATTGCAACAACAATAATTCTTCAAAAGCCAAACGCCGTCGTGCAAGTTCCAATGCATACGAATCAGTGGGGAAATGAATGTTTTCCAATGCGTATCGAAACGTACATAACTGGTGTTCTTTTCGTAAATCGGAGGGGAGCAGGTCGTTATCTAAACTTTTATCTAAAGCTGATAATGCCGTGCCAACCAATTTTTCTAAATACCGCGAGGTAATTCCGCCGGTTAAAGGATAAATAGGGCGAATGCGGTCTCCGTTTTCGGAGGGTTCAATCAAAGGTGAAGTCATTTCAGGCGCACTGTATGAACCGGTAACGGTACCAAAAAACAAATATTGCTTACCGGCCTCAATTTTTGCAGCGGCATATTTGTTGTTAAACAGTGTCACGCGAAGTACACCGGATGCATCGGTAGCAGAAAAAGTGTATAGGGAAAGACCTTTACGGACATTTCTTTCAAGCGGTTTGGAAAGAGCCGTTGCACGAACACAGCACGGTGTGTTGCGTGGGGCATCAGCAATAGGGGTGATGGTTGACCAATCTTCGTACTGACGCGGGAAATGATACAGCAAATCTTGCACTGTGTAAATATCCAGTTTGTGTAATTGCTCGGCGCGTTTTTCGCCAACGCCTTTCAAATATTGAATAGCGGTTTGAAGCGTCAACACAAAGAATCCCCCTTTCACAAAAAGTTTTCAAAAAAGCCGGTACCACCGTATAGGGTGACACCGGCTGGCGCGTTGTATTATTCAATCGAAATAAAGTAGTAATATACCGGTTGACCGCCGGCGATGATGGTAACATCCACATCATTACCCAGTTTGGCAGAAATAGCGGTTTTAGCGGCTTCGGCTTCTGCTTCGGTGACACCTTCACCGTACATCAGCGTAATAAACGAAACGCTTTTTCCGCTAAGACGACGAGCGTTAGCGATGTTCTTTGTCAGTTTGACTACGGCATGTGCAGCTGTTGAATCTGTAAAAGAAAGTTTGCCGTTGTCCAAGGCTAAAATATCGCCTTCTTTTATGGCACGGTTTTCAAAATCACTGTCGCGCGCGGCAAACGTGATAGAACCGGTGGAAACAGCATCAGCAGCTTTCATCATGGTTGTTAAATTGTCTTCAACGGTCGCTGTGGGATCAAAATTCAGCAAAGCAGAAACACCTTGCGGAATGGTACGAGTGGGGAGAACATGGACCGTACGGTCGGCAAGCGGAATGGCTTGCTCTGCCGCCAAAATAATGTTTTTGTTATTTGGAAGAACATATACCACTTTGGCAGGTGTAGCTTCAATAGCGTTTAAAATATCGTCGGTAGAAGGATTCATGGTTTGACCACCGGACACCACTTGGCAGCAACCCAAATCGGTGAACAAGGCTTGTAACCCTTCGCCGGCGGCAACAGCTACAAAACCAAATTCCTCTTCAGGTTCCACACGGGCGGGAGTAGCCGGTGCTTGTGCCTCTTCCGGAATCCAGCCGGCATTTTCGTGCTGAATACGCATGTTTTCCACCTTTACGGTTTCAAAAGCACCGTATTCTACGCCTTTGCTCAAAGCTTTGCCGGGATCGTTGGTGTGAACGTGAACTTTAATAATTTCTTCGTCATCAACCACTACTACACAATCACCGATGGTTTCCAAATAAGCACGTAATTTAAGAGGATCTTTTTTGCATGCGGGATCACGTGCGACAATAAACTCTGTGCAATAGGTAAAGGTGATTTCTGTTTCAAAAGAACCGGCAGCGCTGACGTTGGTTTTTGCGACAGCGGCTTCGGCAGAAACGTCGCCTTGCTCAATCGCACCACCGTTAAAAACTGCTTCCATAGCGCGGAAAATAACACATAAACCTTGACCGCCGGCATCTACAACGCCTGCTTTTTTCAAAACGGGTAATAATTCCGGTGTACGTTGCAAGGATGCTTCGGCTTCGTCACAAATAATTGCCCAAATGGCAGTTGCCGAAGTTTCGGTTTCCGATGCAGCAACGGCTTTTTCAGCTGCCTCACGAGCAACGGTCAGGATTGTACCTTCGGTAGGTTTCATAACAGCTTTATAAGCTGCTTCCACGCCTAATTTTAAAGCGGTGGCAAGGTCTGCACCGTTAGCTTCGGTTTTGCTTTTTAATCCCTTGGAAAAGCCACGGAACAAAAGCGAAAGGATAACACCGGAGTTTCCGCGTGCACCGCGCAAAAGGGCAGCAGAAGCTGTGTCAGCAGTTTCGCTGACGGTGGGATTGGATAAACGAGCCAATTCCCGCGCTGCGGCAGATAACGTCATAGACATGTTCGTGCCGGTGTCGCCGTCGGGAACAGGGAAGATATTAAGTTCGTCGACTTGTTGTTTTTGACGAGCTAAAACGTTGGATGCCGAAATCATGGCATCGCGCAATATACTACCTTGAATCAAAAAAAGCACTCCTTTCGGTGCAAGAAAAAGCAACCGCACCGCTTACATCGATTATTCAGCTTTCATACCGTCAATGTAAACATTGACTTTTTTTACAGCTAATCCGGTCGCTTCCTCAATGGTGTAGCGCACCTTATTGACAATGCTTTTGGAAATTTCGGCAATGTTCATGCCATAGATAACACAAATGTGTAAATCCACTACTAATTTTTCGCCCTCGCTGCGAACGCGAATACCTTCATCAGCAAAGGTTCGTTTGGAAAACAAAGAACGTAATCCTTGACGCGTTCCGCTTTTTACCATACCGGCAACTCCGTAGCAGGACGATACGGCATGACCGATCAAATAGGAAAAATACTCTTGAGAAACTTCAATACTTCCCAAATGGTTGTCAATACGAATCATATACGGCACACCTTTCTGTGAAAATTAACAATAGTAAAAAACTGCAAAAAACACCAGTTTGTAGTATTATATCGCAAAACGAGCAAATAATCAAGAGAAAAAAGTAAATACACTAAAAACCGTTTGCAAAAATGTAACTTCGCTCTTTACAAGTTGTAAAAAGTGAAGTATACTGTTTTGTATAGTAAAGTGAGGTTAGGCATAATGAAAATTTATGAAGAACTGGTTGCCCGTGGCTTAATTGCCCAGGTGACAGATGAACAAGAAATTCGTGAACTGATCAACAACGGCAAGGCGCGTTTTTATATCGGTTTTGACCCGACTGCCGACTCGTTGCATGTTGGCCACTTTATGGCTCTTTGTCTTATGAAACGTTTGCAAATGGCCGGTAACCGTCCGGTTGTTTTGCTTGGTGGCGGTACCGGCTATATCGGTGATCCGTCGGGTAGAACGGATATGCGCTCCATGATGACTCCCGAAACCATTGAACATAACTGCGAATGTTTCAAAAGACAAATGGAACGTTTTATTGATTTTGAAGGGGAAAACGGAGCTATTGCCGTTAACAATGCGGATTGGTTGTTAAAATTAAACTATGTAGATTTGTTGCGCGAAGTGGGTGCTTGTTTCTCTGTTAATAATATGTTGCGCGCAGAATGCTACAAACAACGTATGGAAAAGGGTTTATCCTTTTTGGAATTCAACTATATGATTATGCAATCGTACGATTTTTATCACTTGTACAAAGAATACGATTGCAACATGCAGTTCGGCGGTGACGACCAATGGTCCAACATGTTGGGCGGCACGGAACTCATTCGCAAGAAATTGGGCAAAGATGCCTACGCTATGACCATCACGTTGTTGATGAATTCCGAAGGCAAAAAAATGGGCAAAACCGCTAACGGTGCAGTTTGGCTCGATCCTAACAAAACATCTCCGTTTGAGTTTTATCAATATTGGCGCAATGTTGGTGATGATGACGTGCTCAAATGCATCCGTATGCTCACCTTTATTCCGCTGGAAGAAATCGACGCCATGGAAAAATGGGAAGGCGCCGAACTGAATCGCGCCAAAGATATTTTGGCATATGAATTAACCACGTTGGTACACGGAAAAGAAGAAGCTGAAAAAGCAAGGGAAGCATCACGTGCTTTGTTTGCCGGCGGCAGTGACGATTCCAACATGCCGACAACAGAACTTACGGCTGACGATTTAACGGATGACAGCATTGCAATTTTGGATTTGTTGGTACGTTGCAAGCTGACCGACTCCAAAAGTGAAGCTCGTCGCTTGGTGTTACAAGGCGGAGTTTATGCGGACGAAAAGAAAGTCGAAACAATTGACACTTCCTTTACTGCCGAACAACTTAAAGCGGGTGTAAAAATCCGCAAAGGCAAGAAGGTTTTCCATAAAGCGATTTTGAAATAACAAAAACGCGGAGGCTACCTAAAAAGCTTCCGCGTTTTACTATTTTAATTTTTGATATTCAGCCACCGCTAAGGCATCACATCGTTCGTTTTCGGGGTGTCCTTGGTGACCATGCACCCAACAAAACGAAACCTCGTGCAACTCCAACAAGTTAAGTAATGCATCCCACAAATCGGCATTTAAGGCAGGTTTTTTATCTGCTTTGCGCCAACCATTCTTTTTCCAACCGATAGCCCAACCTTTTTCAATACCGTTTACAACGTATTGCGAATCGGTAGTAACTACTACACTGCATCGTTCATTCAATGCGGCCAGCCCACGAATGACGGCGGTTAACTCCATGCGATTGTTGGTGGTTTGTGTTTCACCACCGCTTAATTCTTTTTCATGAGTACCATAGCGTAAAATTGCTGCCCAACCACCGGCACCGGGATTCCCGGAACAAGCGCCATCGGTAAAGAGTTCTACTCGTTTCATTGTTTTCATCCCATCTGTTTTTATCTATTTCCATTATACCAACAATTTTCATAACTGCAAGTCTAAAATATGTATGTATGTTACATACTTTACTTGACAACTATTATTAAAGAAGGTAAAATAAATTAAGATGATGTGTTCGGTTTCGCAATTTCTTTTTTGTAATTTGTTCGGAAAATATAAACCAACAGCCTCACTGAATTTTGTGGGGCTTAATTTTCGTAAAAGAAACGGAGGATTGTAATGGCAAAAGAAGAAAAGAAGAGTAGCGGTGCAACAGCACCGAAAAACAACAGACGTAATGATAACAGGAAAAACAAACCATTAACGCAAACTGCTGCGAAAGATAATAAAAAGAAACCTCAACCGACAAAACGATATTCCAGCGCGAATCGCAAAAAGAAACCGGAAATTCCGGCAATACCAGTCAAATTGACCGTGTTGGGCGGTCTGAATGAAATCGGTAAAAACTTAACATTGTTTGAATATGGCAACGATGCTTTTATCATCGATTGTGGTATGGCTTTTCCCGATGAGGATTTGCTGGGCGTCGATATCGTGTTGCCCGATTTTTCTCATTTAGAGAAAATGAGAGAGAATATCCGAGGCATTGTTATTACACACGGTCACGAAGATCATATCGGTGCTTTGCCGTATTTGCTCAAACAAATGATTTTCCCAATTTATGCAACAAAACTGACAATTGCCCTGATTGATGCCAAACTGAAAGAACATGGTTTATCCGGAAAAGTTCCGCTGCATGTGGTTTCTCCGGGTCAAGTTGTCAAATTTAACAACATTTCGGTAGAATTTATTAACGTAAACCACTCTATTCCCGACGCGGTTGGGTTGGGCATAAAAACGCCCCTCGGTTATGTTGTGCACACGGGTGACTTCAAAATTGATTGCACGCCGATCATGGGGCAAATGATGGATTTGCCACGTTTGGGCGAACTTGGCAAAGAAGGTGTTTTGGCGCTTTTGGCAGATTCTACCAACGCCGAACGAGCGGGGTATACACCCAGCGAACGCGTGGTAGGGGAAAGCTTTGCCAGTTTGTTCAAAAAGGCCGAAAATAAGCGTATTATCGTTGCTACTTTTTCTTCTAATTTACCACGTATTCAACAAATTATGGATGCTGCGGTAAAAGAAGGTCGCAAAGTAGCTATTTCCGGTCGCAGTATGGTCAATAACGTGTCAATTGCTCATGAACTCAATTATTTAACAATGCCGGAAGGGTTGCTTGTAGATATCGAAATGATAAACCGATATCCCAAAGAAAAAATGGTGATTATCACTACCGGCAGTCAAGGCGAACCGATGTCAGCATTGGCACGAATGGCTTTTTCTGACCACCGTCAAGTGGAAGTAGGACCGGATGATTGCATCATTATTTCCGCCACCCCGATTCCCGGAAACGAAAAAACCGTTGACAAAGTCGTTAATGAACTAATGCGGCGCGGCTGTGATGTGATTTATGAAAAAATGTACGACGTCCACGTTTCCGGACACGCTTGCCAAGAAGAATTAAAGTTAGTACACGGTATCACCAAGCCGCACTTTTTCATTCCCGTACACGGCGAACTGAAACATTTGCGCAAACACGCACAACTTGCAAAAACAATGGGAATGCCCTCTCAAAACATTGTGGTAACCGAAAACGGCAAAGTAATTGAAATTACGCCAGAAAAAATAGCGGTTACAGGTTCGGTACCCGCCGGACGCATTTTGGTGGATGGATTGGGCATTGGTGATGTGGGCAGTATTGTTCTTCGCGAACGTAAACATTTAGCACAAGACGGTTTGATTGTGGTTGTTGCCAGCATTGATCCCCAAAGCGGGCAAATCATTTCCGGGCCCGATTTGATTTCGCGTGGTTTTGTTTACGTTCGAGGCGCAGAAGAGTTGATGGAAGAAGCGCGTTCCGTTGCTCGTGATGTGTTGGAAGATTGTTGTCGTCGTCATTCCAGAGATTGGGGAACAATGAAAACTCGAGTTCGGGATGAATTATCCCGCATGTTATTCCAAAAAACGAAGCGCAGTCCTATGATACTGCCTATCATTATGGAAGTTTAATTTCACCAAAGAAAGGAGGAAAATCATGAAGCAAAAAAAACACCCGTTTTCGTTACCAAACGTATGGGCTTTTTTGGGGTATGCAGCTCTGATGTTGCTCGTGGTTTTCTTCCTTAATCGCGGTGCATTTTACATAGCAGCTACTGTTACGCTTCCTTTTCTTTTGTTTTTTTTAATTCGTCAATTTCGGTTTCAGCGGTATGTTCGGCAGTATTTGACAAAGCTTTCCGATATGCTTATTCATAACAAACGTGATTCTTTGCAAGACGTTCCCATGCCGGTTGCTTTGGTTTCTTGTAATGATCAATTGCTTTGGTATAACGATTTGTTTCGTGCAGAAATTTTGCACGAAACCGACGCATACGGCAAGGCACTGTCGTCTGTTTTTGACGGTTTGTCTATCAAAAAGATAACCAACCGTTTTTTATCTAAAATTCATTCACAAAACAAAACCTTTTCTTTGTATACAGAAGAAGTTTTGTTTGATAACGAGCAAGGCTACTTGTTGTATTGCGCCGATATTACCGAATTAAACAACATTTCCAATGAATATTTTGCATCTCGTCCAATTGTTTTGTCGTTGTTCATAGACAATGGGGAAGAAGTGCTTCAAAATTCACGAGAAAGTGATCGCGCACGATTGATTTCTCAAGTGGAAGCAATATTGGAAGATTGGATGGGAACATACAACGGTGTTTTAAAAAAATGTGGAACGTATCGCTATATTGCTTTGATAGAACAACGCGACTTGGAACAAATTGAGGCACAGCGCTTTACGGTTTTGGATACTGTTCGAGCTTTGCCTACCGAAACGGAAAACGTTACACTTTCTATAGGTGTTGGCAAGGGAAAGACCTTTGCACAAGCCGAAGAGCAATCTCGTCAAGCGTTAGATATGGCGCTGGGGCGCGGCGGTGATCAAGCCGCTGTAAAAACCAAAAACGGTTTTGATTTCTATGGCGGTATTTCCAAAAGCGTGGAAAAACGCACAAAAGTACGTCCGCGCGTTATTGCTTCTGCGCTGCAAGAAATTATTCAAAACAGTGAAAACGTCATCTTGATGGGACACCGTTATTCTGACTTGGATTGTTTGGGTTCGGCTGCTGCATTGGCTTGTATATGTCGTAATATGGGTAAGTCTGCGTACGTTGTATATGACCCAAAAACAACGTTGGCAAAAGCATTGATTAATCGGTTTTCCGCGCAAGGAAAAGAAGATGTTTTTGTCGAAATCGAAGATGTTGTTCCAATGATTACCGATAACACGTTATTGATTATCACAGATATTCACCAACCAAGTCGCTTGGATTTCCCTGAATTATATCAAAAAGCCAAGCAAGTGGTAGTGATTGATCATCATCGCAAGATGGTAGAACATATCGATAATGCATTGCTGTTTTATCACGAACCATACGCCAGTTCTGCGGCGGAGATGACAGCAGAAGTTATTCAATACATGCCCGATGTTAAACTTTCTCGTTTAGAAGCAGAGGCTTTGTTGGCAGGAATCATGTTGGATACTCGTCAGTTTGTTATGAAAGCAGGTGTTCGCACATTTGAAGCTGCAGCGTTTTTGCGAAAATCCGGTGCAGATACGGTGGCGGTAAAACGCATGTTTTCCGAAGATATGTCTATGTATCAAGTCAAGGCAGAAATTATGGCAACTGCCAAACTATTCGATAACACGGCAGTTGCTTGCGCCAACATTGAAGATAAAAATTTAAGGATTGCTGCGGCACAAGCGGCAGACGAACTAATGTCGGTGCGCAACGTAGATGCGTCTTTTGTTCTGTTTAGTGAAAATGGCGGGGTTAATATTTCGGCTCGTTCTTTCGGTACCGTAAACGTGCAACTGATTATGGAATCGATGGGCGGTGGTGGACACCAAACAATGGCGGGTGCCTTTTTGAAAGAAACCACTCTTGAAGAAGCCGAAAACCGCTTATGTCAAGTGATATCTTCTTACAAAAAAGAAAACCACAAAGAAAGGTGAAGAGTATATTATGAAAGTGATTTTAAAACAAGATGTTAAAGGTCATGGCAAAAAAGGGGAACTGGTGCAAGTTTCCGATGGCTACGCTCGTAATTTTTTGTTGCCTCGCGGCTTAGCGGTGGAGGCTGATGCACAAGCAATGAATGATTTGCGCAACAAAGAAGCTGCTCAAAAGCATCATTTGGCAGTGGAAAAGCAAGAAGCCGAAGCTGCTGCTAACACGTTGTCCGGTAAAACCGTGAAGATTAAAGCACGGGCAGGACAAGGCGGAAAATTGTTCGGTTCTGTAACAACAAAAGAAGTGGCAGAAGCAATCAAAGAACAATTTTCCATTACCATTGATAAGCGTAAAATCTCAATGAACGATGTTAAAGCGTTTGGTTCGTACGAAGCAGAATTGAAATTCACGCAAGGTGTCACCACCAAAATTACGGTTGTTGTTTGCGAATAAGCATAGAAAGGGCGTGTTGTCATGCCGGAAAATTACAACGAACTTAATCTTCCTTACAGTTTAGAAGCGGAACAAGCTGTTTTAGGCGCTGTTTTAATGGACCCCGAATGTATTAATCAAGTGGCGGATATTTTGCGCCCCGAGCATTTCTATTTGCCGGAACATCAAGCAATTTTTGCCATTATGATGGAAAAACTGATGACATCTTCCACAATCGATTTCGTTACGGTGTTAGATGCTTTAAAAAGTGAATCCTATTTTTCGGGTGAAGAGGGCAAAACCTATCTTTTAAAACTAGCACAAATGGTTCCCTCAATTTCTAACATCGGCAACTACGCTCGTTTAGTACGCGAAAAGTTCGATGTTCGTCGTTTGATTCGTATTTCTCGCGATATCACTACAGAAGCCATGGAACCCTCTGTGGATCCTTCTGTTTTGATCGATTCTGCCGAACAACGCATTTTTGAAATTCGGCAAGACCGTCACCAAGATGGTTTGGTGCCGATTCGCGAAGTGATTGCCTCTAACTACGAAATGTATAACAAACTCACATCCGCAGAACGGGATCTGTATTTGGGTATCCCCACCGGCATCAGTGCTTTGGATGCTATCACCACCGGCTTAAATCGTTCCGACTTAATTATTGTGGGTGCCCGTCCCGGTATGGGTAAAACCAGCTTTGCGCTCAATTTGGCACGTAACGTTGCTATGCAACAAAAACGTACCGTAGCGGTATTTAACTTGGAAATGTCGCGCGAACAAATGGTAAACCGCTTTTTGTCGTCCGAGGCGCGTGTTTCTTCCAAAAAGTTGCGTACCGGCAATTTAACGCCTGATGAGTGGACTCGGATGGCATATGCCGCCAGCCAATTGGGCCAAGCGCCGATCTATTTAGACGAGACAGCAAATATTACCGTTCCAACCATGAAAGCCAGATTACGCCGCTTAAAAGACGTAGGATTTGTCGTAATTGACTATTTGCAATTGATGCATTCCGGAAAACGCACCGAAAATCGTGTGCAAGAAGTTTCCGAAATTACACGTAGTCTTAAAATCATGGCAAAAGAATTAAATATTCCGGTGTTGGTTTGTGCACAGTTGGCGCGTACAACTGAAAAACAAGCTAACCATCGTCCGGCATTGGCGGATCTGCGTGAATCCGGTTCTATCGAACAAGATGCCGACCAAGTTTTATTCTTGTATCGTGATGAATATTATCGTAACGAAAAAAGTGATCCAACCGCTGTGCCTAATGGAACGGCAGAGGTGATTGTTGCTAAAAACCGTCATGGTGAGTTAGGAACAGTTAACTTAGCTTTCCAAGGAGAATTTACACAATTCACCTCTTTGGATACCCAACGTGAAGGATGATAGCAATGAGCGCTCAAAGCAAAGCATTGTCTACCATTCGGCAAAACGATTTGTTGTCACAGGGGTCAACTGTTGTTGTTGGTGTTTCCGGTGGTGCCGATTCGGTAGCGTTGTTACATATTTTACTGTCACTAAAAGAAGAACTATCTTTCGAAACAGTTGTGGCAGTACATGTTAATCATGGTTTACGCGGCGAGGAATCCGAACGTGACAGTCATTTTGTTGCAGACTTGTGCCAGCAATGGAATGTGCCGCTTCGCACATTTTGTGTAGATGTTACCGCTTTTGCCAAAGAACAAAAAATTGGTTTGGAAGAAGCGGGACGTATCTTACGGTATCGTTTGTTTGAAGATGTTTGTTCTTCTTTTCAAAATGCTGTCATCGCAACAGCGCACACGGCCAGTGATAATGCCGAAACAGTGTTGTTACACCTTTGTCGTGGCAGCAGCATTCGTGGTGCATCCGGTATCCCTGTTAAACGCGACAAGGTCATTCGACCATTAATCAATTGTACGCGAAAAGACGTGGAGGAATATTGCGTTTTGCACCACTTGCCATATGTAACAGATAGCACTAATTTAGATGCCACCTTTTCTCGAAACCGTGTTCGGTTGCAAGTGATTCCTGCTATGAAAGAAATTAATCCCAAGGCAGAAGAAGCACTTTGCCGTTTTTCTGACCAAGCGCAAGAATTGTTTGAGTTCATAGATGATTTGTCTCAAAAAGCGGAGCGAGAAGCTTTTTTGAGTCCGAATTGCTATTCACGAGAGAAACTGTTATTGTTACCGCAAACGCTGCTATTTTTTACTTTGCAACGATTGTTTGGTCAATGTGAAGAAAAACACCTGCGATTGGCTCAATCAGCACTAAAAAACGGTGGTGCGGTTACGCTGGGCGAAAACAAACGATTTGTTGTTTCTCAAAATACGGCAAGTATCGTATCAGATAATGAAAAAGTTTTGCCTTTTTCACATACCGTTATTTTTGATGAATCTTATGTGATAGGAGATTTCGCATATCGTATTCACCAATATTCCAAAAAAGAATATGAACAAAAACTAAAAAATGACAAAAACATATTTAAAAACGCTTTTGATTATGATAAAATTAACGGTACTTTGATTTTTCGGCAACGTTTAGAAGGGGATATGTTTCATCCCGTAGGTCGTGGTTGCGGTAAAACATTAAAAAAATTATTTAACGAATACAAAGTTACTCAGCGCGATTCTTTGCCGATTTTGTGTGACGAAGCGGGAATTGTTGCGGTCTTTGGCTTTGGTGCCGATGAACGTGTTAAAATTTCAAATAACACTACTTATGTTTGTGTTTTGGAAAAAGTGGAGGAAGTATAATGAGCATGTACGATGATTTAAGTGAAATTCTTCTTAGTGAAGAAAAAATTGCCGAGATTGTTAAGAATATGGGACAACAAATCAGTAAAGATTATGAAGGTAAAAACCTGTTATTAGTTAGTGTGTTAAAAGGTTCTTTAATTTTTATGGCAGATTTAATGCGGCATATTACTGTGCCGTGTTCTATTGATTTCTTGTCTGTTTCCAGTTATGGTTCGGGAACAAGCACTACCGGTGAAGTCCGCATACTTAAAGATTTGGATGCTTCATTGGAAGGTAAAGATGTATTGGTTGTTGAAGATATTTTAGATTCCGGTGTTACTCTTTCGTATTTGCTCAAAAATTTATCAGCTAGAAATCCAAGCAGTATACGACTGTGCACATTTTTAGATAAACCGGAGCGTCGTCGCATCAATGTTCATGCTGATTATATCGGCGCATCTATTCCGGATGCTTTTATTGTCGGTTACGGCTTGGATTATTCGGAAAAATACCGTAACATACCTTATGTTGCCGTGTTAAAGCCGGAAGTATATACTCACGAAAAGGAGTGAGGATGAGTGGAGTCAAATAACAATAATTTTGGTAAGTTTTTTCGAAACATTGGCTTGATTATCGGGCTTCCTGTTTTGGTTGTCATCATTGTTTGGCTGTTTTTGTTTAGTCCGCAAAGCAAAAAACAGGATATGGTATATTCCGACTACGTTCGTTTGTTCCAAAATGAGCAAGTTGAAAAGCTTGATTTTAATCTCACAAACGGCGTTGCCAACATTCTTTTAAAGCCGGAGTTTCGTACCGATATCAATAAAGATGATAAAGTTGACGAAAAAGACGTTATAACTTACGCAGCCCCCAACGTTAGTTTATTTGTGCAAGATATTCAGCCCTATTTGGCAAAGGTTACCACATATAACTATACGCAACCTACGACCATTCCTTGGGGTAATATTTTACCGTCACTTTTAATGGCGGGCTTGTTTGTTGCTATGTGGATTTGGATGCGTCGATCTTTCTCGGGGATGGATGGCGGTTCCAAAATGATGGGCTTTGGAAAAGCCAAGATCAAACAACCCACCGACGAAAAACGAAAAACAACGTTTGACGACGTTGCCGGTGCAGACGAAGAAAAAGAAGAACTGCAAGAAATTGTTGAGTTCTTACGTTCCCCCAAAAAGTTTATGGAACTGGGTGCCCGTGTTCCAAAAGGCGTTTTGCTGGTGGGCCCTCCGGGCACCGGTAAAACCTTGTTAGCTCGCGCTGTTGCAGGTGAAGCAGGCGTACCGTTTTTTTCGATTTCGGGTTCCGATTTTGTGGAAATGTATGTCGGTGTGGGTGCTTCGCGTGTTCGTGATTTGTTTGAACAAGCCAAGAAAAACTCTCCCTGCATTATTTTTATCGATGAAATCGATGCGGTTGGTCGTCAACGTGGCGCCGGTTTAGGCGGTGGGCACGATGAAAGAGAGCAAACACTTAACCAATTGTTAGTAGAAATGGATGGATTTGGCGCCAACGAAGGCGTTATTATGATGGCAGCCACCAACCGTCCTGATATTTTGGATCCCGCTTTGATGCGTCCGGGTCGTTTTGACAGACAAGTGGTGGTGAATTATCCCGATGTTAAGGGACGAGAAGCCATTCTTCGTGTACACGCCAAAGGAAAACCCTTGGGACCGGATGTGGATCTTTCGGTAATTGCCAAAGCTACGGTTGGTTTCACCGGAGCGGATTTAGAAAACTTGTTGAATGAATCTGCCTTGTTGGCGGCTCGCCGAGGACATCATTCCTTGACAATGGAAGAAGTGGAAGAAGCAACGCTGAAAGTGATTATGGGCACAGAAAAACGCAGTCACGTAATTTCTGAACGCGACAAACGCATCACCGCTTTCCACGAAGCAGGTCATGCCATTGTTTCGTACTATTGTCCCACACAAGACCCCGTACACCAAATTTCAATTATCCCGCGCGGTATGGCTGCCGGCTTTACCATGAACTTACCCTCAAATGATCATCAACATTTGACGAAAAACCGTATGTTAGAGGATATTGAAGTTCTATTGGGTGGTCGTGTTGCCGAAGAACTGATAATTGGTGATATTTCTACCGGTGCATCTAACGACTTGGAACGTTCTACCGAAACAGCCAGAAAAATGGTTACTAAGTACGGTATGAGCAAAAAACTGGGTCCGGTTGTATTTGGTTCTTCAGATTCAAACGAAGTGTTTTTGGGGCGTGATTTTGGTCATACTCGCAATTATTCCGAAGAAATTGCTGCGTTAATTGATGAGGAAATCAGCAAAATCATCACCGATGCCTATAAGCGTACCACGCAAAAATTAACAGAAGCACGTGAAAAACTGCATCTAATTGCAGAATATTTAATAGAGAACGAAAAGATGAGCGGTGACCAATTTGTTGCTGCTATGGAAGGTAAAGAAATTCCGGAATATTCGTCCTTGTCGTTATTTACGCCGCACGATTGATTATAAAAAGCACCTGTATGTATTGGACATACAGGTGCTTTTTGTTGTTTTATTAAAAAATCGTCATAAAAACTTTTGCTAAAAAAAATCCGATTAAACCGCAACCGGGGAAAGTAAGAAACCAAGTGAACACCATGTTTTTCACCACACCGAAATCAATGGCTGATAATCGTTTGGTTGCCCCAACGCCCATAATGGCGGTTGTTTTTGTGTGTGTTGTGCTGACAGGAAAGCCCAAAAGAGAAGATATCAGCAAGCAAAACGCACCGGCTATATCGGCAGAAAAACCTTGGTATGGTTCTAATTTAACCATATCCATTCCAACCGACTTAATAATTTTATAACCGCCAAGGGATGTCCCAACAGACATGAGCAAAGAACATATCAGCATCATCCAAAAAGGCGGTGTAGCACTTCCAAAATCAGTGTTTCCGTTAGTGAGTGCAATTACTAAAATAAAGACACCCATGAATTTTTGTCCATCTTGCGCACCGTGCATAAACGACATGGCGGCGCCACCAAATATTTGTGCTTTTTTAAAAAAAACAGAAGTTTTGCATCGGTTGGTTTTACGAAAGAAAAACTCTGTCAATTTGGCAAAAAAAAGGCCGGCAGCAAAACCTAAAAGAGAAGAGAATATCAGTCCGTAAATCACTTTTATCCATTCGTGAGAATGAATACCGTTAAAACCATTATGCAAAGCAATGGCGGCGCCGGAAAGCCCTGCTATCAAAGCGTGGCTTTCGCTCGTGGGGATTCCAAAAATCCAAGCTAATGTTGCCCACAAAATAATAGCAAATAACGAAGCACAAAGTACTGTTTGTGCTTCAAAGGCATTGTTGCCAAAATCCACCATATTCTTAATGGTCGTCGCTACTTTACTGTTAATAAATGTCATGACTAACACGCCTAAAAAATTAAAAACAGCCGACATCATTACCGCTTTTTTCGGTTTTAAACATCTTGTGGCAACGCAAGTGGCAATGGCGTTTGGCGCATCTGTCCAACCGTTGACAAAAATTACCCCCATAGTCAAAAGAACAGTTATAAAAAAGAAGGGGTTGGAAAAAAGAAGTTGTATGAATTTTGAAAAAACCAGCAACCGAATTTCCTCCTTGCAGAATATACATAAAATACTATGCAAAAAAAGCGCTGCTTTATGTTTCAATAAAGCAGCACTTTTTTTATTTCAAGAAGTTTAAATTACGTATGATTGCGGGTTCTTTTGCTTTCCCGTCGCAAATTTGGAAGAAACAAACAATCTTAATAATTGATAAAACAGACATAAAAATAACATAGGCAATAACGGCAATTCCTGTCCAAAAAAGCAGAGCCATTATCAAGGTGGACAAAATTTCAATTACCGAAAATTTTAATGCTTGACGTACGTGAAAAGAAACATACGGTGAATGATTGCCGACTAATAAAGCAATAATAATGCCGATAGCCCCCAACAAATACACCAACATACAAATCACTTTGTTTTCCGAAATATCTTTGGCATCAAATTCGGCTGTGTGATCGTACGGATCAAATATAGGTGTGTAGGGTGGCTGTGTCGGTGGTTGATAATAGTTTTGTTGCGGGGGAGTATACGGTGCTTGTGTCGTGTCATCCGTAGGGAAAGGAGTGCCGCAATGACAACAAAAAACAGCGGTATCTTCGGCTTGATTATTACAATGATTACACGTTTTCAAGGAAAAACCTCCTTAACAAATTTATAGTATAAACATATCATTTTTTCGACAAAAATTCAAGTGTCCAAGCAAAGGGGAGAGAATATGTGTACAGCAATTTATGACAGCAAAAATCATCTTTTTGGAAGAACCCTTGATTTAGAATATTCTTATAACGAATCAGTTATAGCAACACCTAAAAAATTTTTGGTTAAATTACGATGTGAAGAGTCGTTCTATGCTCAATATAGAATTCTTGGAATGGGAATAGAAAAACAAGGATTTCCATTGTATTATGATGCTATGAACGAAAAAGGACTTGCTATGGCAGGGCTTAATTTCCCCAAAAGCGCCGTGTATTTTGAAGAAAAAAGTGGGAAAGTAAATCTTGCTCCTTTTGAATTGATACCGTATATTTTAGGAAAATGTCAAACCATCGATGAAGCAATATTTTTTCTTAAAAAGCTAAATGTATGTCACATTTCGTTTTCAAATGATTTATCTGTAACTCCCATGCACTGGATCATTGCTGATAAACAGCGTTCTTTGGTCATAGAATCGGTCAAAAATGGGCTAAACTTGTACGAGAATGATATTGGTGTGTTAACAAATGAACCGCCTTTTTGGTACCATAGAACTCGTTTAGAAGATTTTAAAAATCTTTCTGTTAAAGAAAAAGGAACAGCTTATACGCGCGGACTTGCTTCGTATGGTTTGCCGGGAGATTATTCTTCGGTTTCACGCTTTGTACGCGCGGCGTTTTTTCTTAAGAATTCGATTGTAAAGGCAAATGCCATTACGCAGTTTTATAAAATATTTGACACAGTCTGTGTACCGCGCGGTGCTGTTATTCTTGAAAACGGGGAAGATGTTGTTACACAATACACTTCATGTATGGATTTGGTAAATGGAATATATTATTATAAAACCTATCAGAATTCTCGCCTATGTGGGGTTCGATTTTCAAAAGAAAAAGAGGATAGACTGGTAATCTATCCTCTTTCGAAACAACAAGATATTCAGTTTTTTGAATAATTAAACCGGTTTTGCTTTGGAAAGTGCATCTCGTAACTCGCTTTGCGAAAGCGTTGTGGAGAGATAAGCCGATGAAGAAACATCAATAACAAGACAACCGTCTTTTTCTTCCATCGGTAATTTTTCTCTTGTTAAGTCACTAAAATATTCCGCATTATCCTTTGAAATCGGAATGCTGATTTTTGCCGATCCGGTGTTGTGCCACAGCAAAGCATAACTACGGTTACCGCGTTGAAGGGTGAAAGCATATAATTCTTGGGAGTCTGAACAGAAATTTTCAAGTTCAAAATATTCATGCAGCTCGTATTTCCCTGCTTCGTCGATAAACAAGGTATATTCTTTACCGGGTACTTTAATCAACTCTTGTTGTTCGGATGTTAAAAGATTGTTTTTCCGAACATCTTCCCAGCGTCGCATAACTTCTAATATATCGGCTGTACGTGCGTGGGAGTTAAACAGTTTAAGATTCGATTGTATGGTTGCAGGGCTGTTCCAACCATGAGCGTGGCTGGTGCCGTATTCATAAATATCGCGGCGCGTATCTTCGTAAAAAGCCCACCAACCGAAATTAAGACGCGTAAAATCTTGACACATCCAATCCGACTCTGCCAAAGGATGCACATCAATCATTCGTTTAAACACGTTTGTCTTAAAAATATCAAACGCGTTGGCACCGCTAAGAAAATGCCAGTTAAAATGTGCTTTTGCCGCACCTTCGCAGAACTTTGGAGCAGATCCCAATTTTTTAATCACACGGTATTGCGCGTTGGGCACATGATATTCATACGGTTTGTTTGTCCCTTCGGAACCGTCAAAGTAAATAAACTCAAAGCCCAAATCATAAATTTTGGCAATTTCTTCGGCGATTTCATCTTGCAAGTCTGTGTTTTGATCAACGTATACACTATTGGCGCAATATTCACTAACGTCGAGAATACCGCCAATAATACCGGTTGCGTGCGAAGTGACAGTTGTATCCCAATACCCGCGTTTAACGCCATAGAAGTGATAAGGAGGAACAGTGGAAAACCCTTCGTAAGACATCAATTCTTCGCCAAATTTAAGAACGCGGCGTTTATCGCGTTTTAAGGCGTTTTTCGGGTTTTGCGCAACATAAATCTTATCATCATCCATACCGAGCGGTTGTGTCAACGTGAAATATTCTATAATATTCAAACGCGGATCAACGGTAGGTGTAACATATTTGGTTTCTCTTCCTATATGTGTGTGCAAGAAATGGAAACCGGGGGTAATGCCGGCTGCTTTGATTTTATCAACAACAATTTTTAGTTGTTCATAACTGTTGGAATAGGGTTTGCTGATAGAATAATCACCGCAAGACCCATAAATCACATCGTCGTTCACTTCGGAGCAAATACCTTCGTAATAAATGAGCATGCAAGAAAAGCCGCCCATTTTAGCGAATTTAATGTGTTCATCAACATTTTCCGGTGTCAACCTGTCTACCCAATATACGGAACGATTAATCATATTGCTTCTTCGGCTTTCTACGCCAAGAGGCAAATTATATTCGTGCTCAAATTTGTCCACAGCGTCAAGGAATGCTTCTTTCCCACCGCTGACAATGAGCGTGGCGGTTGTTCCTTCCAACTGAACCGATTTTTGAAGATCAGCCGTTAAAATTCTGCCACCGTTTCGTTTTTCAGAATCAATCATTGTTTCGGGGGTGGCTGCCACAACAGCAATGCTGGCATTGTCATCCCACATAACATTTAGCCACTGACCAAAGTTTTTTCTGGTTTTTATGGGAAGTTGCAAAAGACGAAATTCTTCAACAGGGGGCATATCCATCGAAAGAAAAACGTGTTCTTTGTTGGGATATAACAGTTCCTTAAGAGTAAAAGAAATATATTCATCTTGAATATCAACGGATATAGAAGCTTGACAAGGAACGATTTCAAAACTCACCGTGAGAACGTTACCGTCCATAACAATCTTATTTGCTTGGAAAGCGGTCTTTTTGTTCATGTGAGAAAGTTTGATTTCGTTATTAAACGGTCTGGCTTGCGTAAGCGAAAACAACGAAACTTCTTCGTTTAAAAGTAATAATTCTTCGTTAGTTTCCTTGAAAATCAAGCTTTTTACGATAGCTTCTTCTGTAAGTGTAAGGCGGAAGTTTTTGTTTTCTAAAATAATATTACTCATTATAAAACCTCATTTATTTTTTAATGTTAGAAATCACTTTGTCTAATGTTTCTTTTGAAATTTCACAATCCAAAAGGAAGTTTTTGACTTTATCATTTAATGTGCCACCGGGTGCATATGGTTCCAAAAGATCGAGAAATTCAACAAAATAATCACATTTTCTGTTACGAAACCCCAAACTACTCACGCCCTCTGCAACACCTGCAGCATATATCGAAAGCGAGGTGATTTCGTAATCTACCAAGATATCTTCTTCCGGTTCATCTAACAGGCACCGCAAAAACAAGGCGATCATACCGGTCCTGTCCGCACCGCCGAAGCAATGAAAATAAATGGGATAGTGGTTTTCGTCGGCAAGAAACTCAAAAATTTTGCGCAAGCCTTTGCGGTGATCGTCGTAAAACACTTCTTTGTACGGACGATAAGGTAAAAAGGCATAAGCAACTTGTTCACCAACGTAAGAATGCGGTAACGAAGGGGCGCCTTCAAGCCGCAGATTCATTTGTGTTTTAATACCTAAATCTTCGATAAAAGTGGATTTCCCCGACTCTTCAATGCTGAGTTCATCGTCGTGAATTTCACTCCCGCGGTATAGTAAACCTTGTTTAATGTTGATACCGCCAAGATCACGCATATTAAGTAATCCGTCCACTTTAACAAAACGAAAACGGTTGTTTTTAGTGCTAAAAGTGCCAACAGCACTGTTGTTAACTTTCCAAAAATATTGTTGACCAATTTTTAAATTAACAAGGGAGTAGGTAGTGCTTGTGGTTTTAAAAACTTTTGCGTTTTCAAAATCCTCTGTTTCCGAAACCAAAACCTCATACGTGGCAGAACCATCGTTTGTCCATTCCAAAATAAGTGGTTCGGGATGAGAACGTTCTATGTTGTTTTTGCGTGGCAAAAGCCATTCCAACGCCGCATCTGTTCCTTGTGTGTAAATGGTATCAATAAAGGTGTTTTGTATTTCGGTATGGGTGTCAATTACGGCGTTATTTTCAGGAAATATCAATTTTATCATATCATCGTCTCCTAATAGTGAAACACTACCACAAAACAGCATATTTGTCAATGATATGAGCATAAAAACGGTTGCTTTTACAGGCGAAATATGGTATAAAATTTTATGAGGATTATTGTCTGATTTAACTGTTTGGGGTAGGAGATAATCAATGAACAAATTACAAAATCTACATACTCATACCACTTATTGTGACGGCAAACATACGCCAAGAGAAATAGTGGAAATTGCAATAGAGAAAGGTTTTGAAAGCGTTGGCTTTTCAGGGCACTCTTACATGCATTTTTCAAACGGACTCTCTATGACTCCTGAACGCTGCGAACAATACAAAAAAGAAATCACCCAACTAAAAGAAGAGTATAAGAACAAATTTGGAATATATCTGGGCTTAGAAATGGAAATGTATTCCCAAGTCGACCTTTCCGGCTACGATTATCTCATCGGTTCTTGCCACTACCTCAAAATCGGCGAAAATTATGTCGGCTTTGACCGCTCGACCGAGGTGGTACGGGAAGTGATTGATACATATTTCGGCGGTGATGGACTTGCTTTTGCCAAAGAATATTATCGTCAGTTTTCAACAATCACCAACTATGGGAACTTCGATATACTGGGGCATTTTGATTTGATAACCAAAAACATCGAAACTGAGAAGTTTTTTGATACAGATTCCAAAGAATACCTTTGCGCAGCTATCGAATGTGCCGAAACTTTGGCAGGGAAAATCCCATTTTTCGAGGTCAATACAGGTGCGATTTCTCGTGGTTACCGTTCCGTTCCGTATCCTGAAATTCCGCTTATAAAAGAGTTAAAACGGTTAGGATTTGGTGCTATCATTTCTTCGGATTGCCACGATGCTACCAAGCTGGATTGCGGGTTTGATCAAGCACGTGAAATTCTTTTGCATTGTGGATACACAGAACATTATCTGTTGACAGATTCAGGATTTAAAGGTTCCAAACTGTAATCAAGTGATTTTATTAACCGCTTTGTGAGGTTATCACGCATGCCAAATGTGTTAAAATTATCATATAATTACCACACTCACACTTATCGTTGCAATCATGCGAATGGGGAAGAAGAAGACTACGTAAAAAGGGCTGTTTCAAACGGTATTAAAAAAATGGGCTTTTCAGACCATGTCCCTTTGGAATTTCCCGATGGTACACAATCTTTTTTTAGAATTCCGGTTTGTGATGGAAAAACATATTGTAACGAAATCAAAGCTCTTGCAAAAAAGTATAAAGAAAAAATTGATATTTCAGTCGGCTTTGAAATGGAGTACTATCCCGAATATTTTGATAAAACCCTAAAAGAAGCAAAGGAATATGGGGCTCAGTATTTAATTTTGGGGCAACACTATATTGGACCTGAAAACGTTTCAAAACCAACGATTTCTAAAAACGAAAGCGTAAAAGAACTGAAAGAATATGTTAAAACAGTTGTTTCGGGAATGAAAACAGGGTTTTTTAGCTACGTTGCGCATCCGGATATTTTCAATTTTATTGGTGATATCAAACTCTATCAAAAAGAAATGCGAAAAATTTGTGTTGCTTCACGCGAGCTGAACGTACCGCTCGAAATTAACTTTTTAGGCATTCGTCAAAACAGGAATTATCCGAACGATGCTTTTTGGAAAGTAGTTGGTGAGGAGCATTCACCAGTGGTGTTCGGCTTTGATTCGCACGATGTAGAAAATGCATTTGATAATCATTCTCTCATAAAAGCGCAAGAAATGGTAGAAAAATACAATTTGAATTATATTGAAGACCCTCGTTTGATTTTGATTTAAAAGCGCTGTAAAACAAGACTATCGATATTCGATAGTCTTGTTTTTTTGTTAGTAATTGGAGGGTTTTGTTGTTTTCATGATTTTATCAATGGGTTGACTTTTTTTGACATATATAATATTATATATTATATATAACTTTCTGTACAGTAATCAAATCCTTTAAAGTTTTCAATAGGGGGGTTAAAATGAAATATCCTGTTATAAAACGCACGTTAGATTTTGCGATTTCTTTAATCGGGCTTGCTTTTTTATTGATTCCAATGATTGTTTTTGCTGTAATAATAAAAATCGACTCGAAGGGACCTATCATTTTTAAACAAAAGCGATTGGGCCTTGGTGCGAAAGAGTTTTACATATACAAATTTCGTTCAATGATTGTTGATGCTGAAAAATCCGGTGTTTATTCAAACGATAAAGATAAACGCTTGACAAGAGTTGGTAGGTTCTTAAGAAAAACCAGTATTGATGAGCTTCCTCAACTTGTAAACATACTAAAAGGTGAAATGAGCTTTATTGGTCCAAGACCTCCGCTTACATATCATCCTTGGCCTATTGACCAATACACCGATGAGCAAAAAAGGATGTTTTCCCTTCGCCCGGGAATTACAGGTTGGGCGCAAGTAAACGGGCGAAAGAATGTTGAGTGGAATCACCGAATCAAGCTCAATGTTTGGTATGTAGACAACGTTTCTTTTAAGCTTGATTTAAAAATATTTTTCTTAACAGTATTCAAAGTGTTTACAAACGCTGACAACGCGAACGTTGGCGAAACAGTAGTTTCAAGCGAAGTCACACAAGCCCAAGAAGCAGCAGAACAGACTATATAAAATTTTGCGAGGGATTAATTTTGTTAAAATTAATGTATATCACAAAAAATCCTGAAGTTGCTTTAATTGCAGAAAAGGTAGGAGTTGACAGGATTTTCATCGATCTCGAATATATCGGTAAAAATCTTCGTCAAGGCGGTATGGATACGGTGCAAAACCGTCATACTTCAAAAGATGTTAAGGAAGTTAAAAAGGTTTTAACAAAATCGAAGGTTATGGCTAGGGTTAACCCTATCCACAACATGAGTTTTAAAAACAAATATAGAGGCTCGGAGTTTGAAATTGCTTCGGTTATACGTGCAGGTGCAGATATTGTTATGTTGCCGTATTTCAAAACGGCAGACGAGGTAAAACGATTTGTGAAGGCGGTAAAAGGAAGAGCAAAAACGCTCCTCCTTTTCGAAACAGTTGAGTCGATTCAGAACATAGATGAAATTTTGTCGGTTAAAGGGATCGACGAGGTGTTTATCGGTCTTAACGATTTAAGTCTTGGCTTTGGTCATAAGTTTATGTTCAAACTATTAGCTGACGGAACTGTTGACAGAATCATTGAAAAGTTCAAAGAAAAAAACCTTCCTTACGGATTTGGTGGTGTAGCATCTTTAACCGGTGGTGCATTGCCGGGGGGGAAAGTAATTGCCGAGCATTACAGATTGGGTTCTACTTGCGTTATTTTGTCGCGAAGTTTTTGCAATACCGATGCGATTAATGATATTAGTGTTATTGATGCGACTTTTAAGAGTGGGATAAAAGAGATTCGCGAATTTGAAAACTTTTGCGAAAAACAGAACAATCCTTTTTTTGATGAAAACAGAAAAAATGTTGTTAAAATCGTTGATGAAATTTGTCGGTAGGGATAGTTATGAATTTGCTTATAACGGGTGCTTTTAATTGCACCAAAAAACAACTTCAGTATTTTGAACACCTCGGGCATAAGGTGATATTTATGCAATATGAGCATGATGCCTTACCGTGTGAGTACCGAGATGTTGAGGGTGTTATCGGAAACGGAATTTTCCTTCACCATAAGATCGAAAAATTCACTTCTCTTAAATTCATTCAACTTACATCAGCGGGGTTTGATAGAGTCCCCATGGACTATATCAAACAAAACGGAATTGAGATATACAACGCTCGCGGGGTATACAGCATCCCCATGGCCGAATTCGCACTCGCCGGCGTTCTGAATTTGTATAAAAAATTTGCTTTTTTTCATGAAAACCAAAAACAACACATTTGGGAAAAACATCGTGCACTTTTAGAATTGTTCCAAAAAAACGTATTGATTGTTGGTGCCGGGAACGTTGGTTTTGAGTGCGCAAAAAGATTTTCGGCAATGGGTTGCACGGTTTACGGAGCAGATGTATGTCCTAAAAAGTCCGAATATTTTGTCGACGTTTTACCAATGACGGAACTGAACGCTTTGCTTAACAATGCAGATGTTGTAATACTTACTTTACCCCTCACTGAGGAAACAAAAGGTTTCTTCGGTGATAAAAAGTTTTCCATTATGAAACAAGGTTCCATACTCGTCAATATTTCACGCGGGGCCGTTGTGAATACCGAGGACCTTGTTGTTGCATTAAATGAAAAACTGGGCGGTGCGGTACTTGACGTTTTCGAAAACGAACCGCTTAATGAGAATAGTCAGTTATGGGACATGGAAAATGTTATCATAACACCGCATAACAGTTTTTCCGGCGAAGGAAATAATGCAAGGCTCTTTGACGTTGTAGCTTCAAATCTTAAAAAAATTTAAAAGGGGTAGGTTACTTGAAATTTATTCTTGTTTCGCCGAAAAACAGAACATCCTATAATTTTAGGGGCGATTTAATCAAAAGAATTATTTCCCAAGGATACGAGGTGGTTGTGACCGGCCCAAATAGAGACAATGTGGACAAGATAGAAGAACTTGGTGCTCGCTTTGTCGAAATACCGATGAATAAAAATGGGGTTAACCCGCTTCATGATATTAAATATCTTTTAACACTTAAAAAACTTTTCAAAGCAGAAAAACCGGATGTTACATTAGGATATACAAGTAAACCGGTAATATATGGTTCCATTGCAGCAAAACTTGCAAAAGTTCCCCATGTTGCCGCTATGGTAACAGGGGCCGGATATGCCTTTACCGCCAAAACTGCAAAAGCGAAAATTATTAAGTTTGTTATGTCTTTGCTTTATAAAACAGCTTTTCATTCTGCCGATGTGGTGATTTTTCAAAACAACGATGATAAAGAGCAGTTTGTTGCGGAAAAACTTGTGAAAGAAAACAAGGTTTCCGTCGTAAATGGTTCCGGCGTTAATGTCGAAAAATTCACAGTTGCGCCTTTTCCGGAGCAAATCACGTTTTTCATGTTGTCTCGGGTTATGTTTTCGAAAGGCATAAGAGAATATCTTGAAGCCTGTGAAATTGTAAAAGAAAAACATCCCGAAGTAAGATTAATGCTTCTCGGTGCTTGCGAAGGCATACAAGATTCTATATCGCCCGAGGTATTACAAAACTACGTTGATCGCGGAATAATTGAACATTTTGGCGAAACAGACACAGTGGCCGATTATTATAAACAATGTTCGGTATATGTTCTTCCTTCGTACCGAGAGGGAACACCACGAACCGTTTTGGAAGCGATGGCGATGGGACGCCCCATAATAACAACCGATGCTCCGGGGTGCAGGGAAACAGTTATCGACGGTAAAACAGGTTTTTTGGTACCGGTTATGGATGCTAATGCCGTAGCCGAAAAAATGATGGAATTTATAAACAAACCCGAACTTATTCCGCAAATGGGTAAACAAAGTCATAATTACTGTAAAGAAAAGTTCGACGTTGAAAAAGTAAACAAAGATATGTGCAAACTTCTCAAAGTGGAGGGCAAATAATATGTCATTATATCAAAAAATTCTAAACGGCGAAGAAAAAATTTCCCTTGTCGGTCTTGGCTATGTCGGCATGCCAATAGCGGTTGCTTTTGCTAAAAAGGTAAAGGTTGTAGGGTTCGACCTAAACGCTAAAAAAATTGAACTTTACAAAAACGGTGTTGACCCAACCAACGAAGTGGGTAATGAGGTTATTAAAAACACAACCGTTGAATTTACTGCCGATGAAACCAAACTCAAAGAGGCTAAATTCCATATTGTTGCTGTTCCCACACCGGTTAATGATGACCATACTCCCGATTTAACACCCGTAGAAGGTGCTTCTACAATTGTTGGAAGAAATCTTACCAAGGGAAGCATTGTGGTTTATGAATCTACCGTTTATCCCGGCGTTACCGAGGACATTTGTGTTCCTATTCTCGAAAAGGAATCGGGACTCAAATGTGGGGTAGACTTTAAAGTTGGCTACTCGCCTGAACGTATCAACCCCGGTGATAAGGTGCATAGACTCGAAACTATTGTCAAGATTGTTTCGGGTATGGATAAAGAGTCGCTCGATGAAATTACCAAGGTTTACGAACTTGTTGTAGAAGCAGGAGTTCATAAAGCAGAAAGCATTAAGGTTGCAGAAGCTGCAAAAGTAATTGAAAACAGTCAGCGCGACATTAACATTGCCTTTATGAATGAACTTTCCATAATTTTTAATAAAATGGGAATTGATACCCAGTCGGTACTCAAAGCCGCGGGTACCAAATGGAACTTCCTCAAATTTTATCCCGGTCTTGTTGGTGGTCATTGCATCGGTGTTGACCCGTATTATCTCACCTATAAAGCGGAACAAATGGGTTATCACAGCCAAATTATTTTATCGGGTCGAAGAATTAATGACGATATGGGCAAATATGTTGCCGAAAGCGTTGTTAAAAATCTTATCAAGGCTGATGTTGCTATCAAGAATGCCAAAGTAGCAATTTTAGGCTTTACTTTCAAAGAAAACTGCCCCGACACAAGAAACACAAAAATCATTGATATCTATAACGAACTCAAAGAATACGGTATTACCGCAATTGTTGCCGATCCTGCCGCAGATGCTGATGAAGCCAAAAGACTCTACGGCATTGAGTTTGTTGATATAGAAACCATAAAAAATTGCGATGCGGTTATCCTTGCCGTTGCACATGAAGAATTCAAAACTCTTGCGCACGCTGATTTTGACAAGATGTTCAAAGCGGGGGACAACGCTACCAAGGTTCTTGCCGACATTAAGGGGCTTCTGGATCGTAAGGAATATGAATCAGCAAAATATAATTACTGGAGATTATAATTTTCGGGTGATATTGAATGTTAAAAAACATTTTAGACAATAAACCAAATATACAGAAGCACTTGTTTGAAAAAGGGTTTTTGATTACAAATGCAGAAGTAAGTGATGTTGATAATTATCCGTTTTATGGTAATTGGGAAAAAAGGGTAATCGGCGACTATAATTTTTGGACCTATCATTCTGCTAAGTTATACACTTACGATTTTGATGGGAAAACAATCTTTTTAATAGGACACGCATATAACCCGTTTACAATGGATTACGATGAAACCACGATTTTGTCCAATATTGCAAAGAAACACAATACAAACGAATATTTTGACTTGATTGATGAATTAACCGGCATTTTTATTATGGGTGTTGTTGATGGCAGTAAAATTGAATTTCTTCTTGATGCCTCAGGTCAACAATATGGTTGCTATGGGACTATTGAAGGAAAACAATTTATTTCATCCCACATGAGATTAATCGGTGATATTTGTAATCTTGAAACTTCTGATTATGTAAAGCGTCTAGTTAATTACAGATGGTATCATTTTATGATGGGCAATTATATGCCCGGTGATATTTCGTGTTTCAAAGAAATTAAGCGAATAATTCCCAACACATATATCACTTTGGAAAACGGCTTGTTTTCCGTTACAAGATTTTATCCTAGTAAGGAAATTGAAATGTGCCAGAATGATGAAGAATACATGCAGGTAATTAACGATGCTGCGCAAATCATGAAAAATAGCATGGCACTAATACCGATGAAATGGAAAAAACCTGCTATTTCTCTTACCGGTGGAGTTGATAGTAATACAACTTTTGCGGCAGCAAACGGAAATTATGATAAATATGAAACATTTAGCTATGTTTCCATGTATCGCGAGTCTGTAGATGCTGAAAAAGCAAAAGAAATCAGTGAACGTTTCAATGTTCCTCATAAGATTTATGAAATTCCCGAATCTACTGAACAAATTGCCGATTTTGATATTTATAAAGCGGTATTTGATTACAACCAAGGTGGAATTGGTGCATCAAAAGACAGTGATGCGCGCAAAAAAATCACTTTAATCCAAAATGATATTTGCGATGTGGAAGTAAAGTCTTGGATTTCTGAAACAATTCGTGCTTATGCGTATAAGTATTTTGGCAGAAAGAAATTCCCCAAAAATCTTTCTGCACGTAATTACACATCCCTTTACAAAATTTTCTTTATGAATAGAAAACTTGTGTGGGAAACTGATAAGTATTTTGAAGAGTATTTTAAAAACACGCAACTTAAAGAGCATTTGTATAATTATGATGAAAGTGATTTTTTTGTATGGGAGTTAATGCATGGTGGTAAATGTGGATTAAATATCGGCGTTATGAAATCTTGTTTTGACATTACTATTCCATACAACAACAGAAAACTTCTTGATTTATTGCTTCGTGTGCCACTTGCACACAGAATTTCAGATAAGCATCATATGGATTTAAAAAAAGTTATGAATGAAGAACTTTTTGATATGAATATTCGTGTGGTGAATCTTAACGAAACTGACACACGAAAGAAATTAATAAACATTTATTATACAATAAACTCAATTTTACCTTTCTAAACGGAGTGATAACAATGGGCTTTAAACACTTAAAATTCCCCGAAAATTCAGTTTTCTTAGTTACGGGCGCGGCTGGTTTTATCGGTTCTAATCTTTGCGAAGCAATACTTAGTATGGGTTATAAAGTAAAGGCGCTTGATGACCTTTCAACCGGAAAACAAAAAAATGTAGACATGTTCCTTGATAACCCTAATTACACATTCATAAAAGGTGATATCAAAGACCTCGACACCTGTATTAAAGCTTGTGAAGGCGTGGATTACGTGCTTAACCAAGCTGCTTGGGGCAGCGTTCCACGCTCGATTGAAATGCCGCTTTTTTATTGCAAAAACAACATTGAAGGTACCCTTAATATGATGGAAGCGGCGCGTATAAACGGGGTTAAAAAATTTGTTTATGCTTCCAGTTCCTCCGTTTATGGGGATGAACCTAATCTCCCCAAAACAGAAGGTAGGGAAGGCAACCTTCTTTCTCCTTATGCTCTTACCAAACGTTGCGACGAAGAATGGGGCAAACTGTATACCAAACTTTACGGCTTGGATACATATGGTATGCGTTATTTTAACGTTTTTGGTCGTCGTCAAGATCCGGATGGTGCCTATGCTGCTGTTATCCCCAAATTCTTAAAACAACTTCTCAATGGTGAAACACCCACCATCAATGGTGATGGCAAGCAAAGTCGTGACTTCACCTATGTCGATAATGTCATCGAAGCAAATCTTAAAGCTTGTCTTGCCTCCAGCGAAGCAGCGGGTGAGGCTTATAACATTGCTTATGGTGGCAGAGAATATTTGATTGATATTTACTACGGACTTACCGCTGCTTTGGGATTAGACATCGAACCTAATTTTGGCCCCGACCGCAAAGGTGATATTAAACACTCTAACGCTGACATAAGCAAAGCAAAAAGATTATTGGACTATGACCCCGATTATAGCTTTAAAGACGGAATTAAATTGGCAATAGAATGGTATAAGGAGAATCTATAAATAAAATGATAGATTTGAGAAAAATTTTCGGGAGAAATATTAGAGGGAAAATAATGTATGCTCTGAAGTTTCTTCCTGACAAACTATATCTTCAAATTTTCTATTTTTCCACAACAGGAAAGTTTATAAATTTCAAGGTCCCAAAAGGTTTTAATGAAAAACTTCAATGGTTAAAAATTAACGATAAACGCCCCGAATATACAAAACTTGTTGACAAGCTTGCTGTTCGTGAACATATAAAGCAAACTTTGGGCGAGGAGTATCTTTTTCCGCTACTTGGAGCATGGAAGTCTTTTGATGACATTGATTTTAATGCCTTGCCGGAAAAGTTTGTTCTCAAATGTAACCACGATTCTGGCAGCACTAAAGTGATAAAGAACAAGTCGGCTCTTACCAAAAAAGAAATCGATGAAATGAGATCTTTTTTCAGCAAGCGCATCAAACAAGATTTTTATTATGCAGGTCGTGAGTATCCATATAAAGGTATCGAACCTTACATAATCGCTGAGCAATTTATGGTTGACGAGGGTAATCCGGAAAACAGTATTGATGATTATAAATTTTATTGTTTTAACGGAAAACCTAAAATGATGCTTATGGTGACTGATAGGGCTACAGACTGCAGATTTGACTTTTATGATATGGATTTTAACCACCTTGATGTTAAAAGAAGTCATCCTTGGTCTGATAAACCTGTGGATAAGCCAAAAATGTTTGACGAAATGAAAGAAATTGCCACAAAATTTGCCAAGGACAAAAAGTTTGTAAGAGTAGATTTATACGAACTTAATGGCAAAATTTATTTTGGTGAATACACCTTCTTTGCCGGTGGTGGATTTCAGTTGTTCCAGCCACCGGAATGGGAGCGTTGCTTAGGTGATTGGCTTAGTTTGTCTTAGACTCAATAGTGGTTTGGGAGTACATTGATATGAAGCGATTATATAAAAAGATGTTAATTTTCTTTTTGAAGTTTCCACAAAAAATCGAAGTCCTTAAGGTTTTTATTGCTGAATGGATAGCAATTCTAAGAAAAGCACCACTTTACAAAAATGTTAAATGGACAGTTGAACAACAAAAAAACTTTGATGAGTTTTGGAAAAAAAACTATGGAAAAAAGATTTCTAACCGTTGGCATAGGTTATATGAGGTTGTTAGTGGAGTGCATCATATTGATTATTTACCCGAAATTCTTTATACAACAAAAATTGCACCCAAAATTAATGATTATGTATATTGTCTTGTATATGCTGACAAGAATCTCAATGAATTATTTTACAACAATAAAATTGAAGGTGTAAGAACTCCTGATTATTTTGTCTTTAATAACCATGGAAAATTTTATGATTATAACCGACATCTTATTTCAAAAGAAAAGGCAATTGAAATTCTTAGTAATGTGGGAGAGGCCGTAATTAAACCTACCGTTGACTCAAGCTCGGGTAATAATGTTGTCTTGGTAAATATGATAGATGGCAAAGATGTCCGTAGTGGAGTATCGGCAGAAGACATTATTAAAAAATACAAATCAAACTTTACTGTACAAGAAAAAATACTTGCAAACAAAGAATTATCTACTCTTTATCCTGGCTCAGTTAATACCTGTCGTGTGATTTCGTATATTGTTGATGATTCTGTGGAAATTGCGCCAATTTCTTTACGAATTGGCGGTGGAGGCAGTGAAGTAGATAATATTCATGCCGGTGGAATGTCAATAGCATTGACAAATGAAGGTTGTCTTGCGAAATATGCATATAGACTGGGTTATGGAGATTCATCTGAATGTTTTGAAGTCCATCCTGATACAGGGATTAAGTTTGAGGGATACAAATTAAGTTTTGTTGGTAGACTTATTTCAACCGCAAAACGATTGCACGAGATGACCGCAAATATCGGTACCGTTTCATGGGATTTCACCGTCGACAGTAACAATAATGTTGTAGTAATTGAAGCAAATTTCAAGGGACAATCCGTATGGTTTCCACAAATGTTGTCCGGTGAATCTTTTTTTGGTGAAAATACAGAAAAAATATTAAAAAGTTTAAGAAAACAAGGCCGTTTTTGAAAGCGTTTTATATGTAAAATAATGTGATTTTTAGGAGAATCTTTATGAACGAATATAATCCGTTGGTTTCCATTATTATTCCGGTATATAATGGTGGTAATTATATGAAAGAGGCTATTGATTCAGCGATAAACCAAACCTATAAAAATATCGAGATTATAGTCGTGAATGATGGTTCTACCGATGGTGGTGAAACGGAAAGAATTGCACTGTCGTATGGTGATAAAATTAAATATTTTACAAAAGAAAACGGCGGATGTGCTTCGGCGCTAAACTATGGTATAAGCAAAATGAGTGGGGAATGGTTTTCTTGGCTTTCGCACGATGATGTTTATTATCCTCAAAAAGTAGAATCGGCAATCCAATGCATAAAACAAAACAACTTTACTGACGGAAAAACAATCATTATGTGCTCAAGTGATGTTATTAATGCAAGCGGGGAAGTTGTTTCAAGAATCAAAAGGCCCGCCAAAATGGGATTTTACACATCAAACGAGATGTTTAACAGAATGATGAAAGGTAACGGATTAAACGGATGTGCTTTGTTGATTTCCAAGAATGCAATCGATGAAGCGGGGAAATTCAGTACAAAGTATGTGTATATCCTTGATTGGATATATTGGATGGAACTCTGCTTGTTAGATTATGGTTTTTTTGCGTACGATAGTGTTTTGGTGAAAAATCGTAAACACGCTTCCCAAGTTTCGGTGAAGAAGAGAAATCGCTTGCACGAGGAAACAAGGGCGTATCTATTACAACTTATCGATCGTGTCTCAGATGACGAAAAAAAGTTGCAAAATATTTGGCTGTATTGCAATCAAATCAAGTTTAAAGAAGGATGCTCAAAAATCGAAAATATGATTTTGCTTCCGTTCACCATTAAAATAAAAAAAGTTCACAGTTTGATACGTCGTTTTCTGATTCTTATTATCAGAAAAATTTTTCGGTGATTTTAAAAAATCCATAATTCCTATAGTTATAATATGATGTTTTTGGCTCTTTATCAAAGTGTAAAAAAGGAGGGAAAGCGTTGAAAGTTTTACAAATAAATGCTGTTTATGGAATAAGCAGTACGGGAAGAACCGTAATGGAACTTGACGATGCACTTGCAGAGCACGGGATTGAATCTGTTGTTGCTGCAACAAAAACAAATAAACAAGCCCATAATTTATATATTATAGGCAATAAAGCGGATTATAAAATTCATGGTTTTTGTTCGCGCTTTTTTGGCTTGCAAGGGTATTTTTCTTACTTTAGCACAAGAAAACTGCTTAAATTTATTTCTAAAGACCCCCCCGACATTATTCATCTTCGAAATCTCCATGGGAATTATATAAATTTACCATTACTGCTTAAATTTATAGCAAAAAAAGATATCGCAACAGTAATTACATTACACGATTTTTGGTTAATGACAGGACATTGTTGCCATTATAACGATGTTAATTGTGATAAATGGAAATCCGTTTGCAACAACTGTCCATCGCTGAAAAGATGGAACAAGAGTTGGTTTTTTGATAGAAGTAAAAAGATTTTTTTAGATAAGAAAAAACTCTTTTCAAACATTAACAAACTGGCAGTGATTGGAGTTTCAGATTGGGTTACCAACGAAGCCAAACAGTCCTTTTTAAAAAACGCTAAAATTGTTAAAAAAATATATAACTGGATAGATTTAGAAGTTTTTAAGCCCACAGAAAACGAAATTAGAGAAAAATTGGGATTTGTTGATGATTTTGTAGTTCTTGGTGTTTCGCAAACATGGAGCGAAGCAAAAGGAATAAATGTGTTTTTGCAAGCGGCAGAACGGTTGCCGGATGTGAAGTTTGTTCTCGTTGGCAGTATGCCTCAAGGTATATCTTTACCAAAAAACATTGTCTCGGTAGGCGAAGTAAACAACACAACCGAACTTGTTAAATATTACTCTATGGCGGATGTTTTTCTTAATCCGTCTATACAAGAAACGTTTGGTAAAACAACAGCAGAAGCTATTGCCTGTGGAACCCCTGCTGTTGGATACGATGTTACGGCAACACCGGAACTGATTGGAGAAGGTTGCGGAAATGTTGTTAAAATTGGAACGGATAATCTTATCGAGGCGATAACGGAAATTAAGCAAAAGACTAAAAAATATTATGCTGATAATTGTCGGTTGTTTGCTGAAAAGAATTTTTCTAAGAAAGAACTTATTGCCGAACACCTCAATTTATATAAAGACTTGTTAAAATGAACTTGAAAAACATCGCGAATAAGTAATATGTTCATTTAATTTAATTTGCCAACGAATTGTTCATCAGCATTATAAACAACTGGAAAGGTAATCATAATGACAGTATACTTAACTAATATTGCTCTGATTTTTTTCTGGGCATTGTTTTTGTTACAAAGCAAAAACAATAAAGATAATAATAAAAAGTTATATTGTGGAATAGTTGCATTTCAATGGGTTTTGATTTCGGGTTTTCGACATGTTGACATAGGTGCGGATACACTTGAATACAAGAATGCTTTTGAACGTGTTAAGCAAACTCCTTGGTCTACTATTTTGGAAAATATTTTTGATTATCTTTTCAAAGGAAAGGAAATTAAAGACCCTGGTTATGCTTTGGTTGAGAAAATTTCCCAAATTTTCTGCAAGGACTATCAAGTGTTTTTGATTTTTATTGCCCTTTTATTTACTGGGTTTATGGCGGTGTGGATTTACAAGAATTCAAAAGACCCTTGCTTTAGTTTCTTTTTATATTCGATTCTGTTCTATTCTTTCTACGCTTTAACCGGTCATCGTCAAACGATCGCAACCGCGTTAATCGTATTTTTAGGTTACAAATACATAAAAGAAAGAAAGTTTTTCAAATTTACTATATTAGCATTTATCGCGTTTTTAATTCATAAATCATCCGTTGTTTTCTTTCCGTATTATTTCATAGCAAATATTCCTATTACTATTCCGTATGTTGTCATAGCTACCATAATAATCGGGGTTGTTACGTTTTTGGGGAAGGGTATTTACGGCCCTCTTGCAGAAATATTGGGGTTTGGTGAAGATCAAATTGATTATGCTGTTGGTGGAGCAGAAACTTACGCGGCTGTTTTATCACTTATGTGTTTAGTTGTTTTGGTGTTCTATTTTTATTACAAAAACAGAACAGAAAATGCCACCAGGATTTTTAATATTACATTACTAACTCTGTTGTCCTCGTTACTTGTTTTTCAAAATCAATCCTTTATGCGCATTCAGCAATATTACTCGCTTTTCTTATGTATTAGTTTACCGGAAGTTATCTATTCCTTCGAAAAGAAAAGTCGTATAATTGTATATGTCTTTGTAGTTTGCTTCTTGGTTTTATACCTAATTAGAAATAATCCCCAATATCTTTTCTTCTGGCAATAAGGAGATAACAATGAATAAAATTTACTATTTAGGTTATTATGATACAGTTGATAACAAAGATGAGAATAGAAATCATGTGTTGGCAGCGTCTAACAAGATGACCTATATCATTGAATCTTTGGAAAAATGCAATTGTACAGTTGAAGTTGTTTCATCGTCGCACACGTTAAACTCAAAGGGTTATCCTGGTAAAATTAGCAATATCGGAAAAAACAGCAAACTCCGTCTTTTCAAAACAACCAGGTGGGGAAATAAGATCCACAGAATAATTAGTGTTCTTTATTTGCGATATCAATACAAAAAATACATTTTAAAAAACATCACCTCAAATGACACTCTTATTGTATACCATTCTGTAGATTATGCGAATTTTATTGTTAGAGCAAAAAAGAAAAAGGGCTTTCGTTTAATTTTAGAAGTGGAAGAAATATATGCCGATGTCAACGGTAGGGAATCCGATCGTATTAAAGAATATAAAATATTTGATGCGGCGGACGCCTATATTTTCCCGACCAAAATGCTGGATGACAAATTGAATGTCAACACAAAACCAAGTGTAATAATTCACGGTACATATAAAGTAGAACCAAAAATATCAGAAAAATTTAACGATGGAAAAACGCATATTGTCTATGCCGGCACATTTGATATAAGAAAAGGTGGCGCCTTTTCCTCGGTTAGGGCTGCTGAGTTTTTGGATGAGAACTATCACATGCATATAATTGGGTTTGGCGGTAAAGAAGATAAGCAAATGTTATTAAACGAGATTCAACGAGTTTCTAAGGTTTCCTCTTGTACAGTTTCTTATGACGGCTTATTGTCAGGTGAAGAGTATATTCGTTTTATACAAAGTTGCGATATTGGTTTGAGTACTCAGAATCCAAACGGTGTTTATAATGACACTTCATTTCCCTCTAAAATACTTTCCTACATGGCAAATGGGTTAAAGGTAGTAAGTGTTAAAATCCCTGTTGTTGAAACATCCGCTATTGGGGGAGATATGTTTTTTTATAAAGAACAAAAACCGGAAGATGTTGCCAAAGTTATTACTTTTGCAAATACAAACGCAACGTATGATAGTCGAGAAATAATTTCTCAATTGGACAAGATGTTTGTTTGCGAATTAAAAGATTTAATGAGGAGTGCAATATGATGTTATTTTTTGATAGAATTATTCAAAAAATCATACGAAAGTATCGAAAAGCAGTTTTTAGAAGAAAAATCGGATGCAAACATAAGCAATTCTTGTTGGTTGGTAATGTGACTTTAATAAACACAAATATTAAATTGGGGAAAATGGTTACCATATACCCGGGGGTAACGTTTTTCGGAGATGGTCCTATAACAATCGGAAATAATGTTGCTATTGGGCAAGGAACTATAATTTACTCTTCCAAAAATGGCGGAGGTGTTACTATTGGGGATAATACCATGATAGCGGCTCAATGTTACATAATTGATACGGATCATGGTATTAAAGCAGATACATTAATGGCAAAGCAAAGTAACACCATTTTGCCGGTCGTAATAGGAAGTGATGTTTGGGTGGCAGCTAATGTTACGGTTCTCAAAGGAAGCGTTATTAAAGATGGTGCAGTAATTGGAGCTAAGGCTTTAGTAAAAGGTGTAATCCCCGAAAATTCAGTTGCAGTAGGTATACCGGCTAAAATTATTAAATACCGATAAATAATAGCACTTTGGAGTTGGTGGTATGAACAAAAGTTCAAATCAAATTAAGTTTGGTGCTCTGATGTCATATTTTACCATTGCGTTTAATATGGTTGCAGGGCTTATATATACTCCGTGGATGATAAAGCAAATAGGGCAGGGGAATTATGGCTTATACATCCTTGCCACATCCTTTATCACTTTATTTGTTATGGATTTTGGGATGGGCGTTGCCGTAACACGCTTTGTTTCAAAATTTAATGCAGAAGGCGATCAGGGAAAAGTGAATAACTTTTTAGGTGTTGTTTACAAACTTTATCTTGCTATTGATGCCGTGATTTTAGCGGTGTTGATTGTTGTTGGATTTTTTATAACCGGAATCTATGATAATCTCACCGTTAGTGAACTTGAAACGTTTAAAGTTCTTTACGTTATCGTAGGACTTTTTACGGTAATATCGTTCCCGTTTACGAATCTTAATGGTATATTAACGGCTTATGAGAAATTTGTATGGATGAAAGTTGCCGATTTGTTCCATAAGGCCTTTATTATTATCGCCATGGTAATTGCATTGTCGCTCGGCTATGGCGTGTACGCTCTTGTTCTTGTAAATGCAATATCAGGGCTGCTTACGATTGCTATAAAGTTATTTATTATCAAGAAAAAAACAAATGTAAAAGTAAACTTTAAATATAAAGACAAACATTTGCTCAAAGAAATTTTTGGTTTTTCCATTTGGACAACGGTTGCAAGTTTAGCACTAAGATTGATATTCAATATTACTCCGTCAATTATTGCGGCTGTGTCCGTTACAGGTTCAATTGGTGTCGCACTATTTGGATTGGGGCAAACCATAGAAGGTTATGTTTATGCCTTTGCCACTGCCATTAACGGGATGTTTATGCCAAGGATTTCTAAGATGGTTTATGAAAACAAAAAAGAAACCGAACTAATGCCTTTAATGATTAAAATTGGCAGAATACAATGTCTGATGATCGGCCTTGTTGTCACAGGTTTTATCGCGGTAGGTCATTCGTTTATTGTTGATGTTTGGAATCGACCGGAATTTTCCGAAAGTTATTTGTGCTGTATCTTTTTGATTATCCCTAGTTTTTTCTTTCAGCCAATGCAGATTGCAAGCACAACGTTAGTTGTTGAAAACAAAGTTAAACTTCAGGCCATTGTATTTGTTATAATGGGTGTAATTAACGTTGCTTTATCGTTAATTCTTTCTA
This sequence comes from Acutalibacteraceae bacterium, assembly GCA_045648765.1. GTDB lineage: Bacteria > Bacillota > Clostridia > Oscillospirales > Acutalibacteraceae > RGIG3009. Next base: position 55,038 of record JAZROQ010000041.1, on the reverse strand, counting down.
GGTTTTTTGGTGCGCTTGGTGCGAGCATTTCTATATTTGTTTCGTATATGGTAAGAACAATTTTAATGGCAATTATTTATCATAAAGTGCTTAAGTTTAATATTCCTCTGTTTATAAAAGAAACGTTTGTAAAACTTATGCCCCCTATGTTAATTGCTATGCTTATTGGACTTTTGCTCGAAAAATATAATCCTCTTGCGCATGGATATTTAAGGTTTGCTATTAATTCACTTTTGTTTGTTGCAGTGTTTTTTGTTTTGGTGATTTTTAAACTTAACGATTATGAAAAAAACTTGTTTTTGGGAAAAATAAAAAAGCTAGTAAAAAGATAATAGGCTAGAGCTTTTATTATAAGACTGTGTAGAAGGAGTTGAAACGTTGACTACTGAGCAATTGGTTCTGATTGAACTTTTAAAATCAGATATTACAGGCAAAGAACCCAAAATACCAGATGGAAATATCAATTGGACCAGAGTAGCCAAAGAATCTTTTTCACAGACGGTTGCGGTTTCTGCAATAGTGGCAGCAACCAAAATCAAAGAGCGGATTCCTGCTGATATTTATAATTCATGGTTTGAAAAAGCTTGTATTTTTTCGGCCAAAAATGCAATTGTTGATAATTGGCAAAAAGAACTTGTGCAAATTTTATCATCCAACAATTATGACTATGTCATTCTTAAGGGCGAGACATCGGCATCATATTATAAAAATCCTCAAAATCGTATTTTAGGGGATGTTGATTTTCTCGTTTCAACAACGCAAAAAGAGAGTGTTAAACAGCTTTTAAAATCAAATGGGTATGTTTCTTATAAGGAAAATCACGATCACCATATCGTATTTAACAAAAATGGTGCACATCTTGAAATGCATCACAAACCGGCCGGTATTCCTTGCGGAAAAGCGGGTGCCATAATTGATAATGTGCTTTCAAACACACTTTCCAACACACAAAATAAGAATATTGGATCAGGTGATTTCACGGCCCCGAATGATCTTTATCATGGCTTGATTCTCTTACTTCACACACAACACCATTTACTTTACGAAGGGATTGGACTTCGACATTTATGCGATGTAGTTGCTTTTGTTAATAGCACAAAAGACAAATCTTTTTATTCCAAAGAATTTTTACCGCTTTTAAAACAAATTGGTCTTCATACGTTTTTTTCTGTTTTAGTGGATATTGCCATTATTTATTTTGGAGTGGAACAACCATCATGGCATACTATTACCGATAAAATGGTAGCGCAGGAAGTTTTAGAGGATATTATCAGCGGAGGAAACTTTGGCAAGAAAGATTCTTTGCGAGGTAGAAGCGGCAATCTTATTGCAAACCATAAAACAGATGGTAAAAAACATAGCAAACTTTATAATCTTTTCAGAACACTTAAAGATTCGACAGATGAGGTTTTCCCCATTGTAAAAAAACACCCGTTTCTTTATGCCGTTTATTTACCTTATCGAGCTTTAAAGTACGTTATTTTAGTGATTAAAGGCAAAAGGATAAACATCTTAAAAACAGTGCCTCTTGCCGATAAAAGACAAAAGCTGTATGATAAATTACATGTTTTCGATGTGAAATAAAAGGACGAATAGAACACATCAAATACTTAAATCAAAAAAGCTCAAAGCACTGAAAGGCGCTTTGAGCTTTTTGCTTCTAAATTTATTAAATAGGGTTTATAGATCGCTTCACCGATTATCTTTTTTGAATGTCTTTTTCATCAATATAATTGGTAAGTTTAGTCGCAACAAGGGTCTTCTTTAACCGGTGGAGCAGCGGGGGAAGAGGCAGGGGTTGTATTCCCAAGACCGGTGGTTTCCGAAAAAAACACGTTTGATTTAGTCATGTCAACAGCATCGGTAGGAACAATAATTTTCGAAGCGCTACCATTAGACATGGCAATCAAAGCTTCGTATTTTTTCAGTTCCAAAACAGCGGCATCTACGCCGGCAGCTTTCAATGCGGCAAGACCGTCGGCTTCTGCTTTTTTAGCAAGCATTATGGCCTTTGCTTCGCCTTCTGCTCTGGCAATTCTGGCATCACGTTCGCCTTCGGCGGCCAAAATCATGGCTTGTTTATCGCCTTCTGCGCGGGTGATTACAGCAGCTTTATGACCTTCTGCTTCCAAAAGTGTTTCACGTCTGTCGCGTTCTGCTTTCATTTGCTTTTCCATTGCATTTTGAATTTCAGCAGGGGGAATAATGTTTTTCAACTCCACGCGGTTAACTTTAATACCCCATTGGTCGGTGGCACAATCCAAAATTTCGGTCATTTTGCCGTTAATGGTATCGCGTGAAGTTAATGTGTCATCCAATTCCAATTCGCCGACAATGTTCCGCAAAGTGGTTGCCGTCAGGTTAGAAAGAGCGCTGATGGGATTCACCGCACCATAGGTAAAAAGTTTTGCATCAAACACTTTAAAATATACCACGGTATCAATTTGCATCGTAACATTGTCTTTGGTGATAACCGGTTGGGGAGGGGAGTCCAAAACTTGTTCTTTCAATGTTACTCGTTTAACCATGCGGTCAATCACAGGAACCAAAAAGTGAAGACCGGCACCCCATGTTTTTTGATATTTGCCTAATCGTTCAATTACATATTCCGTTGCTTGTGGCACAATTTTCAAACAGAAAATCAAAAGAACAATTATGAGTCCCAAAACAATCCATATCATACCTTTTATCCTCCTAAAAGTATCTTATTTTAAACAAAGTATATCACAAAAGATTATCCTTTACAATTCAGTTAATTTTTAAAAACACCGGGACGAAGTCCATTATTTATAAAATCGTCGTTGCGAATCATACCGCCGCCAAAACCTGCTGTGCGCATGTATTTTTCTTTTGGCTCGATATTGGTCGAAACCGCCCCCGTTGATTTTCCCATATCTTTTAGTATTTTCCCGTCGGGGGAAACAATCATGGAACAACCACCTTTTTCATCACTATTCATTGAATAGGAAGATTTCGCGACGAAACTGTTACATCGAAATGCAATCAGCTTGGTTTGAGCACGAATAATATCAGTGGTTTCTCCGCGTTGATAACCGGGGATGAGTATAATATCTGGTTTTTGAGAAGCAAGGTATTCGATTTGTTCGTTAAAATACACGTCATAGCAAGTCAAAAATCCAAACCGAATACCGTCTAAATCGCAAACACAAGCCCCTTCACCATGTTGAACACCCAAAGCAATTTCACTTGGCGGAAGATGTATTTTATCATAAATAAAAGCAATATTTCCTTTTTTATCAAACAAATATGTACTGTTTTTAATTTCCTCGTTTCTATCCTCTAAGACGTTGATAGCAACATAGGCGGCATTTTCTTTTGCAATAATCGCTGCTGTTTTCAGCATTTTCTTTGCACGAGGCATGGCAGCTTTTTCACTTTCTATATCCGAAATACCGCCTGCGTTGGAATATTCCGGCAAAACGATTAAAGAGTCTTTTTCAACTTTTTGCAGTTTGCTCAATAAAAAGTCTGCGATTTTTTCATCGGGTTTTTCACCTGCAAAATACGGTGGTTGAACAACTGTTATTTTCATGATATCACCTCTGTTATTCAAAATATATCACAAAAACAAACACAAATCAATTGGATGTATGAAAAACACAGCATACCAAGAGATATGCTGTGTTTTACAGTTTATATTTTTTCAATAAGTTTGATAAAACTGTCGCCCTCTTTAATGTAGATTGTTGAAACATCCTCAACGCCGACAGCACCAAAGTTATGCTCGTCAAATACACCTACCGTCTGAAAACCGGCGTTTTTCGCAGTTTTAAGAGCAACAAAAGAATCTTCAAACACCCAAGTGTCGTCTCGTGTTGTACCAAGATACTTTTCAGCTGCAATAAATACATCAGGATGCGATTTGCCTTTTCCAACATCCGCACAAGAAATTATTTTTGGAAAATATTCATCAAGCCCAAATCTATCAAATATTTCACGAAGAAGTCCCGGCATCGAAGCGGATGCAATGCACATCTTAACACCTTTTGCTTTAAGATGGTCAAGCATTTCCTTGGCACCCGGTTTAAACGTCGCCTCATTTCGGTAAATATCAACGCAGAAATCATACATCAGTTTGTATATATCTTCGGCACTGCCAAACCCAAACTTTTTATAAAGCATTTCGGCTGCATCAACAAAAGTGACGGTGCGCACGGCTTTTTCCATGTCAAGTCCCGGACGAAAAGTTTTGTCCGAAAGATATTTTTCACCCAACAATTCCCAAAGTCTGTCCCAAAAAAACAGGGAGTTGATAATGGTTCCGTCAAGATCAAAAATTGCGCCTTTAATATCCACAAATAATACTTCCTTCCTGGTTTTTAAAAAAAGTAAAAAGCACGGCACAAAGTTACCGTGCTTTTTTTGGTTGCGGGGGATAGATTCGAACTACCGACCTTCGGGTTATGAGCCCGACGAGCTACCCCTGCTCCACCCCGCGATGTGTACACTGTCCTTGGGACTTACTTATTATAACAAGAAAAACTCTGCTTGTCAACACAAAAATCATCACTTTGTTGGTTAAAATAAAAGTTACTGCATCAAATAGGGAAGAGGGCATTAAAAAATAATATCACTATTTCACTATAACGGACAGCAAAGTATAACGTCTATAAATTATTATTTCTACCACAATCGTATTTGTTAATAAAAAAATCAAAAATTTTTACAATGGTTAAATCTCTGTTTAAAAAATTATAACACTTTAAATTCGGTGTTGGTTTTAATTCTAAAATATACGAGCAATCATATTCTAATCCGCCAAGGGGATACCCATATCTCAAACATATCCTACTATACAAAATGAATATTTTGTATAGTAGAGGGAGGGACAAAACGATAAAATAGCCAACAGAGGTCCACTTTGGCGTCTTTAACCGGTATTTTATAGTATGGCCTATTTTGTTTATATAACACTTAACTTGTACTCATGGTCATTATTTTAAATTTTCTTTTGCTGTTTATTTGCGTTTTACGTTTCATACTGTTTATTTTATCTTTCATTATTTCCTATTATAGTTTTCTGCTAAGCTTTGTAGCCGATAAAAATTTTTTGAACGATACTTTCTATGTAAAGAAAAATTTTATCGGCTAACAATTTTACGTTTTTAATAATTAGATTAATTTTATAAAATTTTTCTTGTTTTTATTTAATTAATAAATGTTGTTGAAAGCAATACTAAATAATCAATCTGCGCAGCATAACAATACACCCTATTTTCAAAATTTAATGTTACTATAAAAATTTTCTTTATTTTGTATAGTTGATATGGTATACTTAATTATATTAAATAGAAGAAACACAATTTGTGAAACATTGTTTCACAACAGAAGGAGGCCGTTTACCATGAAAAAAGAATATATGGCCGAATGCCCACCAATTATGAAAGAATATTTAGGATATATCGAAGTTGTCAAAGGCCGTTCTGCCAACACGGTGAACGAATATTTCACCGATTTACGCACTTTTTTTCGGTTTATGAAGGAATTGCGCGGTCTTGTCCCCTCTTCTGTTCCTACTGAAGAAATTTTAATTACCGATATTGATATCGACTTTATAAAAACGATCACCACCACCGATGTATACGAATATATGAATTATCTGCGTAATGAACGCTCTAATTCCAACACGACTCGCGCCAGAAAAACCACCGCACTGCGTATGTTTTTTAAGTATTTAACAGACTATGCGCATCACCTGGAACATAATCCGGTTCAAAATTTAGAAACACCAAAGCAAAAGAAATCGCTTCCGCAGTATTTGTCATTGGAACAATCAATGGCACTTTTGCAAAGCGCTTCTGGCGATTTTGCCGAACGGGACTATTGTATGTTAATGCTCTTTTTAAACTGCGGTTTGCGCCGCGCAGAATTGGTTAATATTAACGTTTCCGACGTTTCGCGAAACGATAACACACTGCGCGTACGTGGTAAAGGCAATAAAGAACGTATGCTTTATCTTAACGAGGCTTGCAGACAGGCTATTGAGCAGTATTTACGTGTTCGACCGATAGATGGTGTCAAAGATAAAAATGCGCTGTTTTTGAGCCGCTTAAAGAGCCGTATCACTCTCCAAGGCGTACACTACGTTATTAAAGGATATCTAAAAAATGTGGAAGGTGCCCAGAATATGACCGTGCATAAACTGCGCCATACCGCTGCCACGTTAATGTATCAAAACGGTGTAGATATTCGAGTGCTTCAAAATTATTTGGGACATGAAAATTTGGGGACAACCGAAATTTATACACACCTTTCCAACGAACAAATTGAAAATGCTGCCAAACAAAATCCTTTATCACAAGTTAAATTAGAAAAAACCGGCAAACGAAAACCCATTGTAGAAAAAGACATCGAATGATGTCTTTTTTGTTTGTAAAAACAAAAACCGCCCCTTATAGATATAAGGAACGGTATTGTTATCCAAAATTATTTTCATTTAAGAAATTTTAAGTTGTAAACGAAATTTATCCGAAATCATGGCAACAAACTCCGAATTTGTCGGCTTACCCCTATCGTTATGAATTGTGTACCCGAAATAAGAATTCAAAACATCAATATCCCCACGGTCCCATGCCACTTCAATTGCATGACGAATAGCTCTTTCTACGCGTGACGAAGTTGTCCCGTGTTTTTTGGCAACTGCGGGATATAAGCGCTTTGTTACAGCGTTAATAATATCATCGTCGTCAATGGCCATCAATATTGAATCGCGTAAATATTGATACCCTTTAATATGCGCAGGCACACCGATTTGGTGTAAAATTTCTGTCACGCGTATCTCCAAACTGTTATTATTTGTGTTTCTCTGAAACGATGTAATATTATTCTCAAAAGACGATAACGACAAAATGCGACACGCCATTTCATCGGCATCAAACGGTTTTAAGAAATAATAATCTGCGCCTGCTTGTATGGCTTCGCGTTCTAATTTGCTGTTGTCAAAAGCAGACATCACCATAAATTGCGGCGTTTGCGACAAATTCATGGTCTTAATAGAACTCATAACGCCAATTGCATCCATCCTCGGCAAAAAGAAATCCATAATCACCACATCCGGTTTTTTATGAACAATACTTTCCACCAAGGTTTTTCCGTCTTTTTCGGTGGTTTCCACCTCTAATCCGTGTGTACGCATCCGTGCAGCACATGGTTGTCCAAAACTTTCGCTGTTATCTGCTAACAACACTTTGATTTTCTTTTCCAAATCACAAAAACCTCCCTATTCTTTTTTCGCCGGCAACATTAGATTACCATATATTGGAAATATTTTCAAGTCGTTACCAGTCGAAAAATAATTTTTGTGAAAAAATATAAAAAAACCGATAAAAAATGCCTTAAAAAAGGAAATTTCCATAAATTACCAGTCGAACTACTGCAAAAGAAATAAGAATAGTGTTTACTTTGTGATTTGTTGAAGAAAATCCCCCAAGACGTTTGGTGTCGTCTTGGGGGATTTTATAAACGTTAAATTACCGGTGTTCCTTCCCACTCCGGGGCGGGTGCTACACCCATAATTTTGGCAATGGTAGGCGTAATATCCAAAATACCTCCTCCGTCAAAGCATTTGCCTTGTTCAAACCCTTTTCCAAAATAGAACATGGGAATGGTAGTATCTTCGGGGAGTTCGGTGCCGTGAGTGCGGTCGTGACCGCCGTGGTCAGCCGTAACAATAACGGTATACTCTTCCCCACACTCCTCGATCACACGGCGTATGTTATCCACCGCCATGCTGATTCTTTTTAAATATCCTTCACTCATCCAACCGTTGTCATGTCCACCTTTTTCGTCCGTTTCCACCATATACAAGAAGACAAAATCGGGTTTGTTTTTCTTAATGCGTGCGAGTGCTCTTTCAGTGAGTGACGTGTCAGACGATTCTTCAGAGTATGCGTTAATATATTCCGAAAACAAAAGCGAACCCGGTCTTGCCACATCACGCAACGGCTCCCAGCCGTAATACATAGCACAAACGGCACCAGCGTTGCGCAATTGCTCAAACAACCCATTAATGGGACGAGCCATCGGCAAATACAGGTTGGTGGTAATACCGTGGCGCTCGGGAGGAACACTGTGAAACAGTGACATGTGACACGGTAATGTGACCGAAGGCAATACCGTTTTGCCGTTCAGTGTATAATAGGCTTTTTTCATCATTTGATGGATATATTCATTCTCGCAGGAAAGAAAACCATCAGGTCTCATACCATCTACGGAAATCAAAATCACTTTATTGTCCATGGCGTGTGATCGCTCCTTTTTTCAAACGTTGTATTTGCAAAAATAGAGTAGCATATTGTTCCAAAAAATGCAAGAAAAAAAGCATCTCGATATTCATCAAGATGCTTTTTAGACTTATGTACGATTATTTTTTATTTTGCAAAATTTTTCTTGCTGTATATTCGTCTGTGATAAGAGTGTTAAACATTTTGGTACGTAAGGCACCGCAAATAGCGGTTACTTTATTTTCGCCGCAAGCAACCGCAATCGAACGGCGCGCATTTTTGATATCGTCAACCGATGCGCACAACGTGTTGTTATACAAATGAATCAATTCACCTTGTTCGTCAAAGAAATGCGTTGCGATATCACCGATTGCTTGTAAATGTTTTTCGCCATATCCAAAAGTTTTGCCGAAAACATCAATAATTTCCGTATTCCCTATACCCACAATGGCAATATCCGCCATGTGCCACAATTCTTGCATTTTCTTGTAGTAAGAAAGGGTTTTTATCAATTCGCAATCTTCGTTACTGTCGGTTAAATATGGAAACCACGCATATTTCACATCGGCACCTATTTTATCAGCCATACTGCGCGCAAGCTCATTAGACGAAAAATATACGTTTTCATTATCTGTTGCGCCAAAAAGCGGGAAAACAATATTCCCGTTCGTATTAATCAAAGGAAGTGCATTAATTAACTCTTGAATGGTTCTTCCCCACGAAAGAGCAATTTTTTGTCCACCCTCTTTCAACATTGCCACAATATATTCGGCAGCTGCCCTTACTGTCATGGTTTTGCGTAACGACTCATTGGGGGAACTTACCCCCACTACCATACAGTTATCAATACCAAATTCTTGGCAAATGTGCAACTGCAACTCTTCACAATCCTTTTTTGGATTGTGAATTTTAATTTCGACAATGTTTTCCTTCACCGCATCGTTTAACAATTTTGAAACCGTTTGCCGCGACAAATTCATCAAATTTGCAATCTCTTGCTGTGTGTGTTTTTTTTCATAATACAATATTGCTACTTCGGACATTATCATTTTTTCATCTTTCACATTCATCACATCACCCGCTTTATTGCTATTCTATCATCCTACTATATAAAAGTCAATTGTTTTAACATTTGTAATTGACAATTGTTAAATCTTGTATTATAATTTTTTTATCGTAAAAAGGAGTTGATTTTGTGTTAGTTTCTATGAAAGAAATGTTGGAAGACGCAAAGAAAAACCATTATGCTCTTCCCGCGTTTGATGTCAGCAACTATGAAATGATGCGTGCCGTTCTTGAAGCCTGCGAAGAAGAATGTTCCCCCGCTTTGCTCATGGCTTTGGGCGTTGATTTGGTGGGAAAAGGATTGCCGTTGTTATCTTCGATGGTTAAAGGTGCATCCGAGCATTTTAACATTCCTGTTTGCTTTCATTTGGACCACGCAACCGATTTTGAACTTATTAAAAGTGCTATTGACGCAGGTTTTACCTCGGTTATGTATGACGGTTCGGTTCTTGATTTCGAAAACAACGCGAAAAACACGGCTATGGTCACAAAATACGCCCATGCTCGTGGTATTTCGGTGGAAGCAGAACTCGGTCACGTAGGTAACGCCAGCGTTGGCAGTATCAGCGAAACCGGCACCGATACCGATCCGGGCGAAAGTCTGACCGTCCCCGCAGAGGTGGAAAAATTTGTGGAGATTACAGATGTAGATGCTTTGGCCGTAGCCATTGGCACTTCACACGGGGTCTACAAAAAAACACCGGAATTGAGAATTGACAGATTAGATGAAATCACTGCTGTTTGCGACAGACCGCTGGTACTTCACGGTGGTAGCGGAACTCCCGATGACCAAATGAAAAATGCCATTCATCACGGTATCACCAAAATCAATATTTATTCTGATGTTGTGGGTGCACTCAATAAAGGTCTTAAAGATAAACTCAACACCATCGACAATCCCTCCACTTGGCCGTTTATTGTTTTTGAAGATGCCAGAGCAATGATGAAAGAGGTTGTCAAGGACAAATTAAGAAAATTCGGCAGCGCCGGTCGTCTGTAATGGGAGGGAAAACAATGAAAACAAAAGCAGTTCGTTTGTATGGTGAAAACGATTTACGATTGGAAGAATTTGATTTACCCGAATTAAAAAACGGCGAATTGTTAATAAAAATCATTTCTGACAGCGTGTGTATGTCCACCTATAAAACCGCCAAACAAGGCGCCAAGCACATCCGTGTTCCCGACAACGTTGCCGAAGCCCCTATTATTATTGGTCATGAGTTTTGTGCCGAAGTGGTGGAAGTTACCGACAAATGGAAAGATAAATTCTCCGTTGGTGACAAAGTGGTGATGCCCCCTGTTCTCTCCTACCTTGGCGGTATGGAAACGGTTGGCTACTCTTTTGCTGAAATTGGCGGCGTTTCCACATATTCCATCGTGTACGACCACATCATTGAAAATGACTACTTAATCAAAATGGAAAGTGATTGCTTTTTCAAAGGTTCTCTCATTGAACCCGCTTCTTGCGTGATAAGAGGCTACAAAGCGAATCTTCATTTAGATGACAACTTGCAACCGTATACTAACATCAAACCCAACGGCAAAGTTGCCATATTGGCGGGTTGCGGTCCCATGGGGCTTGTGGCTATTGATATTGCTTTGCACGGTGATATTACCCCCTCTTTGTTGGTGGTAACCGATCTGGATGAAGAACGTTTGGAACGCGCAAAACAAATCTACGATCCCGCCGAAGCAGAAAAGAACGGCACAAAACTCATTTTCTTAAAATCTTCGGATAAAGATGAAATCTTGTCATTAACAAACGGAAGTGGCTACGACGACGTGTTTGTGTATGCTCCCGTTCCCGCTGTAGTGGAATTGGCAGATGCTATCTTGGGTTTTGACGGCTGCCTTAATTTCTTTGCCGGTCCGCTGGATAAAAATTTTAGTGCCAATTTCAATTTTTATAACGTTCATTATCAACAACATCACGTTGCGGGTACAAGCGGCAGTGTGCCGGAAGATATGCACGATATTGTCCGTCTTATTAGTGAAAAACGCATTGACCCCGCCGTTATGATTACCCATATCGGCGGTATTGATGCAGCAATTGATACAACGCTTCGTCTCCCTGAAATCGAGGGCGGTAAAAAGCTGATTTACACACACATTGAATTACCCTTGATGGCAATTGCAGACTTTGAAACGCTCGGCAAAACCGATGAACGTTTTAAAACCTTGCACGAGCTGGTCACCTCACACAATGGTCTGTGGTGCGCCGAAGCCGAACGCTTTTTGTTAGAAAACTTCTAAAAAACGCAGTATCTCGATTGATTTTGAGATACTGCGTTTTTTAGTGTGTTAATATAGGAGCAACAAATTAATTCCTTGATTGTCTTGCCAACGCGTTTCTGTGATTTGTTGTCTTGTTTCGCAATTGTTTTGCTAAATCTCGCCCGGTACATGCTAAGTCGGCTAAATCCATAGACGTTATTTTTTGATTTAGCAAATCATGAACCATATCGTTGCGCAAGTTTTTCCACTTGAGGATTTCATCGAGAAGAACATCAGAAAAATATTGTTTTAGTAATTTATCGTTTTCAATGTTTTTTTGGATATATGTAATCTTTGTATGCAAGGAAGATCTGTTTTTATGCTTTTTCAAATAAAAATCATACTTCTCTATATGAATAAGAATAGCCTTTGTACGATCTTCAATAATTGAATATGCAATAAACATTGCCTCCAGATTATAACCATTTAAAATGGCACGATTAAGACGCTTAAACTGTTCTTTGTAGTTTAAATATTTCAATTTATTCTCTATCATTTTATATCTTCTTTTTCTTGCTTTACGGACCCACAGGGATTTTGGTGTAAAATTCATTATCTTCAATGCATGCATTCGTCATTCTTTCGACAAAACTAAAATTGAGTAATTCACAAATTTTAGCTGTGTAACCCGTTTTTGAGGCAATAGACTTTTTACATGCACCATAAATAGTATAATTTGTGTTTGGTAGTAATCCATATACAGGAAGAGGAACATAAATATCATCAACAAAAATATCTCCGTTATATATCTGAGTATGAATTATACCGTCCAATCTCATTCTATCATTTGGCATATCACCATTCATTCTTATTTTCAAACTCAGTTTTAATGTATTTCCCTCAGTTTTTTCAACTTTTAAATCAGTAAGAGTTATGTTTTCTTTTAAAGTTTCTTCAGGAATAACCACTACCTTCTTCTCACATTCTTCTAGTTCGTTTTTTAGGATATCTCTTACTTTTATAGCGGAGTCAATATGTGGTTGAATCTTACGAGATACCTCATCCCCTTGGTTTCGCAGCCACAACGAAGTTTCGTTAAAAGAGGCGTCAATTTTACGTCTATGTTCGTTTCTTTCCATTGCATTTATACCGTTCAATACAGCACCGGCAGTTCCACCAACTAATCCTCCAATCACAGCTGAAGGAACCCAACTTTTTTCAGAGTTAACAGTGGTTGTACCCCAAGCACCAGCTTCCTTTAACATATTTACATAAAAATCTATTACACTTTGTCTTTGCGTTATCAGAGCATCCAAATGAAATTTCCTTTTTTCTATCCCGCTTAACTCTTTTGCTTCAGTGCCAACATAATATAAAATGATATCCTCAAGACTCAAAGTTCCTTCTGTTGGTATTTTTAACTTTTCGTTATTTTCTTTTATTATAGCTTCTGCTTCCTCTTGCCCCATTCTATAATAGTGAGTCAATTTTTCGTTGTAAATTTCCCAATACTCTTTAGGCAATCCAGCGTTAACATAATATGATTGTGCGATCAAACGCACCTTCTGCTTGCTAAAATCATCAGATTTCATAGGAGATACAGAGTTGTCACTGCATTCTTGAAAAAAGCTCAATGCCGGAAATTCCCAATTCCCCGACTTCATAACTTCAATTTCTGCTTCTCTTTCTCTTTTTTGTGCCTCAATTTTTTCCTTTGTTTCTCTTTTCACATTATTGGAAGAAACAATTGAAGCAATTATAAGTGTAAGAATAAGAACACCTACAGGTATAAGCAGACGTAAAAAATCCATCATGAGTATAGCATGTATTTCCGTAACTAAGAAAAACATAAATGCTAGCGGAAGCGATTTAAGTGACCCATTCGCTACCGCTTTATAAAACAAAACGCAAGAGATACAAAGCGACATTAGATTAACAACCATCCGAAACATATGATTTCCTCCTAAAAATAAAAAGTGCGGCTACCGAAGTAACCGCACAAAAAACGCAAACTCCGATAGTCGCCAAACTAACCGAATGTGAAATGGGTGCATACGCACGCAACATACAATCGCCGGAATTTGCATTTTTATCAAATTCAAACAATTATATGTTACGAGAAATAAGCGTAATTATCCCTATAAAAAGAAAAATACACCCAATTTCACATCGTATTCAGTTAGTTTGGCAATATTAGTGTAGCATATTATTTTGTAAAATGCAACAAAAAATAGAAAGCTCCCTCTGACGAGGGAGCTGGATTTTGCGAAGCAAAAGACTGAGGGAGAGATAACGACTACCCCTCCGTCACGGCTTTGCCGTGCCACCTCCCCTGACAAGTGGAGGCTGGGTTACGATGCTTCTTTTAATCTTTCTTGTGAAACGCTCTGCGCCGTTTCCAGCATATTCTCGGCAAAGATGGCGTAGCCTTTGGTGGGGTCGTTAACAAAAACGTGGGTTACTGCCCCAACAAGTTTACCGTTTTGAACAATAGGACTACCGCTCATGCCCTGCACAATACCGCCTGTTAATTTGAGCAAACGCTCGTCTGTGATTTCAATCACCATGTTGCGAGTGCCGGACAAATCGCGGTAGCGAATCTGTTTAATACGTGCGGTGTACCAATCAGGTTTGGTGCCATTGACGGTGGTATAAATTCGCACATCTCCCATTTGGACCTCTTGTTTTAGCAAGATTTCCACTTGTTTTCCCAACATTTTTTTCGCGTTTACAGTGCCGTAAATCCCGTGGTCGCAATTATAAAGCAGCGGTCCAAAGCTCGCCTTTTCAAATCCACCGCGTAATTCACCGGGAACACCGACTTCACTTTTGGTTACACCATAAATCCGTGCAGGAACTATTTCCCCGGAAGAGATGGGAATCACTTTACCTGTATCCACATCACAAACAGCGTGTCCTAGCCCTGCTAAAACGTTGTTTGTGGGGTCGTAAAACGTCACTGTGCCGATTCCTGCAGAACTGTCACGCACCCATATCCCTGCCTTGTAGCAGTTTTCTTTGATTGATTTTACAGGTTGCAGTTCTACGGTAAAAACGATTTTGTTTCGTTTGACACGAAAAGTCAGTTTTTTTCCGTTACTTTTTTTCACCAAATCGGCTAAATCCTCGTTGGTATAGACATTTTGGCCGTTCACAGAAACGACGCTATCCCCCACTTTTATACCCGCATTTTTAGCGGGGTATACCGTACCTGTTTTGGTAGGTACACCGGATAACGATACTACTAACACGCCATCTGTATAAAGCTTAATACCAAACGGAATACCACCTAAAACAACGGTATGGGAATCGACCACCGATACCGATACTTGTTTAACGGGAAACAACCCCAAAAAACTTAATGTCTGCTCGTAAGATTCACCAATATGGTTATCAGCCGAACCGGATACCGTTTGTTCTTGCGCTTTGTTGACAACTTTTACCGAGTTGTTAATTGATAACGACGTTCCCTGCTCGATATAATAGTTGTCGGGTAATTTGATTTGCCAATACAACACAAAGCCTAAAATTCCCGCGCAGATAATTGCCGAAAAACCACAAAGAATTTGTATTGTTTTTTTCATACGAATTCCTCTTTTTGCGTTTGCCAATATTACTATTCCACGATTTTAAATTAAATATCAATAGCAAAAAGAGCCGTTTTATACGATATTTACCGAGAATAAAAATTTTTTTGAAAAAATATAGGAAAAACAAAAAATATGTGTTATACTTATTGGGAATTGAGGTGCTTTATCATGAATGGACCAAAAGGAACAGTGGAATTGACTATTCAACTGAACAAAAACACATGCTATTTTTTGCGCACAGGGAAATGTTCACTCAACGTGGTGGATGATTTTGCATTATCCGGTACTACAAAACTTGCCACAAACGATTTGTTATATTGTCCCAAACTTTATAAAGCCATGCGCAGTAAAAAAGAAAAAATGCGCCCTGTCAGCATTGCTTTGTGCGAATGCGGACACGGTGAAGTGCTTTCCGGTCACCAACGTGCATGCATTGCCAGCCAACGCAAACTGCCCGTTGCTTTGCGTGCGGGTGAAGAAGATTTGCGCGCCACTTGTTCCGTGTGTGGCGGGCAAATGACTTTTGATACTGTTAATAACAGCGGTGCACGAATTGTTTCGGTGCAAGCTGTGGCAGTGCTCGACGAAGAAGAAAGCGAATAAGCTGGCGAGGGAGATTGTTGTGCTGACTGAAAAATCTCATATCATGGACGAAAATGCCGTTAATCGAACGCTTATTCGTATGTCCCATGAAATTGTAGAAAAAAACGACGATTGTGACACCATTTGTTTAATCGGTATTCAGCGCCGCGGCGTTCCGCTTGCCCAAAGAATTGCCGAAAATATCCGTTCTTTTTCAGATGTTTGTGTTCAGGTTGGTTCTTTGGATATTACGTTATATCGCGACGATTTAAAAACTGTGCAAGTTGACCCTATTCTCAACGGTACCAAAATTGATTTTCCCATCAAGGATAAAACAGTTGTTTTGGTGGATGATGTGATTTACACAGGTCGTACTGTTCGCGCAGCCATGGATGCACTGATGGAACACGACCGTCCCAAGCGTATCCAATTGGCGGTACTCATTGACCGTGGGCATCGGGAATTGCCGATTCGCGGCGATTTTGTTGGGAAAAACCTCCCTACTTCTCGCAAGGAAGTGGTTGGTGTTAGTGTCCCTGAAATTGACGGAATAATGGGCGTCTCTATCTATAACGAAACCTAATAAAAGCGTCAAGGTATTAACCTTGACGCTTTGTTTTTTAGTCTTCTTGCAAATATTTTTGGCGTGTGGCAATTCCACCTCGAATATGGCGCTGTGCTTTGTTAATATCCAAAATACGACGTACTTCAACGTATAATTGAGGATTTACATTTTGCAAACGGTCAGAAACATCTTTATGTACGGTAGATTTTGAAATATGAAACTTCTTAGCGGCGGCACGAACCGTCGTTTTATTTTCTAAAATATATTCACCCAGTTCGATTGCCCGTTCCTCAACGGCACCTTTCATAACATCACCCCATATAGTAAAGCTATATGGGGTGAACGGAAAAAATATGATTAAATTGTCAAAAGACCGTTGTTCAACATAGATTGAGCTGCCGACAAAATACCAATTTTTCCGGAATGATAATTTAAGCCGCCTTGCATATACACCGCAAACGGTTCACGAAGCGGGGCATCTGCCGACAATTCAATGGAAGAACCCATGGTGAATGTTCCCGCCGCCATAATGACTTGATTGTCGTATCCGGGCATATCCGACGGTTCAGGAGCAACAAAAGCATCAATCGGCGAACCGCTTTGAATACCGCGGCAAAAAGCAATTAGTGCTTCAGAATTTTTAAGGCACGCGGTTTGAATGACATCGGCACGTTTTTCGTCATATGAGGGTGAACACGTATAGCCCAACAAATGTAACAAAGAAGAGGAAAACACCGCTGTTTTCATAGCTTCTCCAACAACGTGTGGAGCATGGAACAATCCCATAAACAACGTGCGATTATGGCCAAGAGAAGCCCCAACTTCACGTCCTAAGCCCGGTGTTGTCAGACGATACGCGCATTGTTCCACTAAATCGTGTCTGCCGCAAATATATCCCCCATTTTCAGCAATACCGCCACCAGGGTTTTTGATGAGTGAACCCGCCATCAAATCGGCCCCTACCGCGGTAGGCTCCATCTTTTCGGCAAATTCCCCATAGCAGTTATCCACAAACACAATGGCATCGGGGCGTACCGAACGAATAGTTTTAACAATCTCCCCTATTTTTGCTACCGTTAACGAAGGCCGTAAACTATATCCGCGAGAACGCTGAATATGAACTGCTTTGATTTTCGGTTCTTCTTTGAGTGCTGCGGCAATTCCTTGCAAATCGGGGGTACCGTCGTCGCAAAGCGGTACTTCGCGATATCCCACACCATATTCTGCCAAAGAACCGCAAGAATTGCCGTTGTGGCCGATCACGCCCAACAACGTATCATATGGTGCGCCTGTTGCAGCCAACAGCACATCACCCGGTCTCAAAACGCCAAACAAAGCCACGGTAATAGCATGCGTACCGCACAAAATGCTGTGGCGTACCAATGCATCTTCTGCGCCCATAACGTCTGCAAAAACGTTTTCCATTACCTCGCGACCACGGTCGTCATAACCGTAACCGGTGGTCGCTACAAAATGACTTTCACTTACGTTATGTCGAATAAAAGCAGATAACACCTTTTGTTGATTGTATTCCGTGATTTCGTCGATACGTTCAAATGCTTCTTTTGCATTTTTTTCGGCTGTATCGGCAAGTGTTAACAATTTATCATCAAAGCTGAAAAAAGGGGTATGCATGGTGTTTTACTTCCTTTCGATAAGAGCAATTTTTTCAAAATCTTTAAACCCCAACGAGGCATATAATCGTTTTGCTGATTCATTTTTGGGAGAAATATAAACCGTCTTCCCTGCTTGTTGACAAAATGCCGTGAGTGACAAAACACACTGCGCGGCATAGCCGCATCGGCGATATTCGGGTAAAGTGGCAACCGAGCCAAGTAAAGCCCCACCTTCCCATTCCGCCACAGTCATAGCCGTGGAAACCAAGATATCATTTTTCCGAACCGATGCTTGGTGACACAAATTGTGTCGCATACGGTAAGAAACATCCAAATACCATGGTTCAAACGCCGAAAAATCGGTAAAGACAATGGATAACACATCGTAAATTTCTTTTGGTGAAGAAGAAAGAAGCGGTTGTAACGGTACGGATTCTTCACAACGCATAACTTGAATACAAGAATAAGGGGAACCCAAAAATTCAGCAGTAGTTATATCCGTATAAATGCTTTGGATATCTTTTCGTAAAGAGAAAAATGACGAAAATTCTTTTCTGGAATCATCCGTACTGCACACCAAAACAGCTTGTCCGTCAACCAAAACGGCACAGCCACCTTGTTCGTCTTTATAGAACTGGGCAATCTGTGGATGATTGCCGTATGCTTCCCACCACGACAATAACCGACCTGTTATTGTCCCTTTTGGTTCAATGTTGGGGATAACTCTATTTTCAACTAGTGTAATCATAGCGATTCTTCCCACACGGGCAATGTATTCATCAATTTTTCTAACAACAAATACGTGCTTTGGATATCAAATTCATTCAAAACGCAAAGCGGTGAATGAATATATCGACAAGGCAAAGAAACCGCCGCAACGCGTGAACCCGCACCTGCTTTTTGAAAGGCAGAAGCATCGTTTCCGCCGGCAACCGTTGTTTTTGTTTGCGAAGCGATACCAAACGATGTTGATACATTGCGAATGTATTGATATAGATTGGCATCGTACAACGTGCCGCGATCCATATAGGAAACAACAGCACCTTTTTGGGTTTGACATACTTGCTTTTCGGGCGGTACGTCCGACACATCCGCAGCAGTAGTTGCATCCACAATAACTGAAATTTCGGGTTGAATAGAAAATGCGGCAACCATGGCACCGCGCGTTCCGATTTCTTCTTGAACGGTAAATACCAACGTGACATCGTACTCCGGTTCGGTTTGTGCCAATTTTAACAACAAAGCGCAGCCTACACGGTCATCCAATGCTTTGGAAGCAAAATAGCCGTTTGCCAGTGAAAATTGTTCATCGCAGAACGTGAAAACATCGCCTTCGTTAGCGACCGTTCTAGCTTGTTCTTCATTTTGTGCGCCAATATCAACAAGCATGTTTGAAACCGACGGAGCGGTTGTTTTGGCATCACCTTTGCATTGGTGAATAGCTTTGCCGCCGATAACGCCAACATATCCGTTTATCACAACACGCCGTGCAAACAACACATCATCGGAAATACCGCCAACCGTGGTAAAACGCAAATAGCCTTCTTCGGTGATACCGGTAACGATACCACCCACTTCATCCATGTGCGCTGCAAACACCACCGTTTTAGGTGCTCTTTTTTTGCCTTTAAGAGAAACAATACAGTTTCCCAAACGATCCACACGGATATCTTGTACGGCAGAAGCGTTTTTTAGGTGTTGGCAAATTGCTGCACGTACCTCTTGTTCGTGGCCCGAAACGCCTGAAAGACAGCTGAGTTCTTTTGTGAGATTAGTCATGAGAACACGCACCACCTTTCAACACAAATGCGGATAACAATTTTGCGGTATTATCGATATCTTGCAATGAAACTAGCTCCACCGGTGTATGCATATATCGCAATGGGATAGAAACCAATCCGGTGGGAATCCCTTCGGCAGTAATGCTGATAACATCGGCGTTGGTACCTGTGCTGTCCCCCATGACTTCATATTGCAGCGGGATGTTATTTTCGTCAGCCAATTGGCGTAAAGAAGCAGTGATATCATTATCCAAAGCGGGTGATATTCCCAACATGACACCTTTGCCCAAAACGCCACATTCACGCCTATCAGCATCGGGAGTATGAGCAAAACTAACATCAACGCTGACAGCAGCATCCGGACGAATGGAAAAAGCTGCCGTGCGCGAACCACGCAAGCCTAATTCTTCCTGTGTGCAAAAAGCAACTGCCAAACGAACAGGCAATTCTTTGTTTTTCAGATATTCCAATAATTGTAAAATTGCCACTACGCCGGCACGATTATCCAACGCTTTGGAGCACACGGTTTCGTTTAACAAATATTCAAAATGCGGTGCAAAAACCACACGTGTTCCAAGCGGGATTTTTGACTCGGCCTCTTCTTTTGTCATACCAACGTCAACGCCGCGCTCTGACAATTCGGGATTTTTTTCGTCTTTTTTTGAAAGGTGCGGAGGAACAGCGCAAAAAACACCATTGATAGGCGGCTGTGTCAACACGGTAACAGAAGCGCCTGACAACGTGCGATTATCCACCCCACCGCAGGCAGAAAGATGCAAAAAACCTTGGTTGTCAATAAATGATACTGTAAAACCGATTTCGTCAATATGTGCTTCTAACAAAACTGTCGGTGCATTGGGCTTAGAAGGCAAAAAGCCCCACACATTTCCCAAAACGTCACGATGGACATCATTTGTATAAGTTAACAAATACTGTTCGGCGGTTTTTGAAGCGTCGTCAATACCGTTTACGCCGGAGGCGTAGCACAGTTCTTTTAAAGCCTTTTCAAGTTTCATATCGTATCCTTTCACAGGGCATTCACAAGGTCTTTAAAGTGGTTACCCCGTTCCTCAAAGTTTTTATACATATCGAAACTGGCACTGGCAGGTGACAAAAACACGATATCCCCTTCTTTTGCCAGTTCTTTTGCCGTTTTTACCGCTTCTTGCATATTGGCGACATGAACGATAGGTAAATCCGAACATGCGCGAATGGCGCTTTCAATGGCCTTTGCGGTGGCACCAAGCAGAATGGCTGTTTTGACGGTATCGGCGGCAATAGGACCAAGCGGCTCATATGAAATCTGTTTATCATAACCGCCCGCAATCAAAATCACCTTACGGTCAAACGCTTTAAGCCCTGCAATGGTACGCGAAGGACTGCTGCCGATAGAGTCGTTGTACCATTTGACTTGGTTTAACGTACGCACTAATTCGCAACGGTGTGGCACACCGCCGAATGTACGTGCATACTCTGCCATAGTTTCTACCGAAACAACACCCCATACGGCAGCAAAAGCGGCAAGATAATTTTCGATATTGTGAACACCGGGTAAATTGATTTCATCTGCACGCAAAATGGGCGTGGTTGTTGCACCGTCAGTACCGTAAAGCACACCGTCTTTGCCCAAATATGTGCCTCGTTCCACCTGTTTTAACCGTGAAAAAAACCACACTTCACCCGAACAATCTTTTGCAAAAGCGGCGGTTTGTTCATTATCAGCGTTTAAGACGGCTCGGTCGTTTTTCTTTTGAAAACGAACTAAGTTTTTCTTAGCATCAATGTATTCTTGCATATCGGTGTGCCAATCCAAATGATTAGGCGCAACGTTAGTTACAACAGCGACATGTGGGCTTTGTTGCATACGGGTTAGTTGAAAACTGGACAATTCAGCCACAGCTACATCTTGGGCAGAAATTTCTTCTGCAACCGGTAACAAAGCACGACCGATATTACCACCCAAATGAACCGTTTTACCTGCTTTTTCCAACAAACCGGCAATAATGGTAGTGGTGGTGGTTTTTCCGTCGGAACCCGTTACGCTGTAAATTGGTGCGGGGCAACAATCAAAAAATAATTCCATTTCAGAAGTGACTTTTTTCCCTTCACTTCTCGCTTTTTCAAATTCGGGTAAATATGGTTTCATGCCGGGCGTACGAAGAATGATATCGGCGTTTAATTGCGATAAATATTGTTCGCCCAATTGTAAAACCGCGCCTTCTTTTTCTAACTCAATGGCGGTTTCACCCAATTCTTCACGTGTACGTTTATCACAGGCAATGACTTTGGCACCGTGTTTGAGTAATTGAAAAACCACCGGTGTATTATTTTTACCAATGCCACACACAGCCACGGTTTTCCCGCAAATTTGTTTATAAAATTCTTGAATGGTCACTATTATCACACCCAATTTAAAGAATACTACTATTATACTGTTTGTTTGAAAAAATATCAACAAAATATAGTAAAAAAAGGGCGGAGTTTCATACTCCGCCCTTTCCATATCAGTCATCGGAAAAACGAGATAGTTTTAGCAATCCAAACAGACCGCCAACAAACAAAAGCACCGACACCAAAACGGTAAGTACCCAATGCCACCAGGTGGAAAGGTTTCCAAATCCGGGGATGATATATTCCTCAAAAATATCCCACAACGAACCGATAACAAATCCAATAATCACGCAATATGTCGGGCGTGTGAAACGGTTCATGGCCCATTCTAACGGTTTGGTGATAGCAAAAATGCCTACCAACAGCGAAACACCAATGGTTGCCAGCGCAGGAAGCGGCATGGACAAAATACTGGTAATCCCTAAAATAATCAGCATATGCGAAGTGCTGATACCCGGCAAAATCAACGCAATGGATATAACAAGACCCGTAACAATCCACAATAAAACATTAGCCAAAGTAACACTGCCGGTGGTAGAAACCAACGAAGTAACGTCTGCGGCTACTAATCCCAACCATTTTAAAATATCTAAGATATTGGCAACGCCCAGAACGATGGCCACACCAAGTAATCCCCAAAGTAACGAGGAAACACAAAATCCCGCAGTCACTTTTTCGGGTTTGATCTTAGAAAGCAAGGTGGGAACACCGCCGATAACTGCACCAAAAAACAGTGCCGAAACAGGGATCGGGAAAATTTCCAGCAATCGCCCGATAAGTTCATACAACAATACCAAACCCAAAGCCGAGCCGATACCAAAGCGAATCAAAAACCAAGCATTGTTTTTAAAATCTTTGCGAATACCGCTGATAGCGTGGAGCAATCGGTCGTAAATGCCCAACACAATTGCCATGGTCCCCCCGCTTACACCGGGAACAGCCATAGAAGAACCGATAATAAAACCTTTGATAGATACCATAAAGCCTTTTATACTTTTCATGGGTATTAAGACTCCTTTCTAATCAATACGGCTATTATACACCCTTTTTTTATGTTTGTCATCTAAATTTTATTCTCGCCATTGAAAAAACACAAAAAAACAAGTATACTTGTTTTATAAAGATATTTTTGGAGGTAACACCATGAATTTTAAAGAACAATTTTTGGAGATTTACCGCACGCATATTCACCGCGAAGGCTCAGCAGAATTGCTTGAATATTTGGAATCCCGCGCAAGTGATTTTTTCACGGCGCCCGCCAGCACACGGTTTCATGGTTCATACGAAGGTGGGCTTGTAGAACACAGTATTAACGTTTATCATTGCTTGCAACAATATCTTTCTCGTGAACGCGTCAAAGAAGTTTACGGGTTAGATTACAGCGAAGAAAGCATCGCTATTGTTTCGTTGTTGCACGATGTTTGCAAAATCAATTGTTATAAACCCGGAACGCGCAATGTGAAAGATGAACATGGCGTGTGGCACAGCGTACCAACCTATGAATTTGATGACAAACTCCCCTATGGTCACGGTGAAAAGTCGGTATACATTCTTTCGGGATATATGCGCCTTACCCGTGAAGAAGCCTTTGCTATTCGTTATCACATGGGTTTCTCCGGCACAGAAGACAGCCGCAATGTCGGTAACGCTTTTGCGATGTATCCGTTATCGTTGGCTTTATCAATAGCGGATATGGAAGCCACTTATTATTTGGAGGGTTAATTAACATGGCACCAACCACTCCCCTGTCCCGTTGTCCTTTGTTTCATAAATGCGGTGGCTGTCAGTTGCAGAACTTGTCATACGAAGAACAACTTCGCTATAAACAAAGTAAGGTTAATGCCTTGTTGGGCAAATTTTGCCGCGTACAACCTATTATTGGTATGGAACACCCTTACCATTACCGCAACAAAGTACAAGCGGCGTTTGCTCTTACAAGACAACGTGAAGTGATTTCCGGCGTTTACCAATCGGGGAGTCATCGCATTGTTAAGGTGGATTCTTGCCAAATCGAGGATAAGGTTGCCGACCGTATTGTTGTTGATATTCGTCGTATGTTACCCGACTTTCAAATTTTGCCTTATCAAGAAGATAGCCGTAAAGGGCTGTTGCGTCACGTGTTAGTTCGGCGCGGCTTTCAAAGCGGACAAGTTATGGTGGTGTTGGTTACCTCAAATCCTATCTTCCCTTTAAAGAAAAAGTTTGTTTCGGCTTTACTGCAAAAACACCCCGAAATTACCACGGTTGTTTTAAACATAAATCCGTATCAAACCAGCCTTTTGCTCGGCGAACGAGAAGAAGTACTGTATGGCAAAGGATATATTGAAGACACGTTATGCGATTGTGTTTTTCGTATTTCTGCCAAATCTTTTTATCAAATCAACCCTGTGCAAACCGAGCGTTTATATTCCGCAGCCATCGAATATGCGCAGTTAACCGGCAAAGAAAGAGTTTTGGACGCGTATTGTGGTATCGGCACCATTGGTATTATTGCCGCCAAAAACGCGGGTGAAGTTTTGGGTGTAGAAGTAAACGGCGATGCTGTCAAAGATGCACGTGTGAATGCCAAACGAAACGAATTAACCAATATTGGTTTTGTTAAAGCCGATGCTGGAAAATATATGGTTGAATTGGCAAACGAAGGGCATTCGGTGGACGTGGTTTTTATGGACCCGCCGCGTGCAGGCAGTGACGAAGCGTTTTTAACATCGGTAATCACCCTATCACCAAAGAAAGTGATTTATATTTCTTGCAATCCCGAAACCCAAGCGCGTGATTTGCGAACCTTGGTCAAAGGCGGATATCGTGTAACAAAAATTCAGCCGGTTGATATGTTCCCTCACACGAAACACATTGAGTGTGTCTGTTTGTTAGAAAGAAAGTGAATAACCGTATGAAAACCGAAAAAAATATCCTGATTGCTTTTTTGTTAAACCTTTCGTTTTCTGTGTTAGAATTGCTTGGTGGAATATTTACCAACAGTGTTTCTATTTTATCCGATGCCGTTCATGATTTTGGTGACGCTTTAAGTATCGGTCTTTCTTTTGTTTTGGAAAAAATCAGCAAAAAGAAACCTAACGATCAATACACATACGGTTATGCAAGGTTTTCGATTTTAGGTGCATTTATCACAACTACGGTATTAACCGTAGGGTCAGTACTGGTAATTATCCATGGTATCCAACGACTAATCTCCCCGAAACCCATCAATTATGACGGTATGCTGCTTTTGGCGATTATCGGTGTTGTTATTAACTACTTAGCCGCCTACTTTACAAAAGACGGTCATTCTGCCAACCAAAAAGCGGTAAATTTACACATGTTAGAAGACGTGCTTGGTTGGATTGTGGTTCTTATTGGATCAATACTGATGAAAATAACGAATGTTATGATGATTGATTCCATACTGTCGATTGGCGTTGCACTTTTCATTCTCGTAAATGCATTTCGCAATTTTAAAGAAATTTTAGATTTGTTTTTAGAGAAAACACCAAGCGGTGTTTCCACTCTTGAATTGAAGGAACATTTATGCGCAATAGAAGGGGTTTTAGGCGTCCATCATATTCATTTATGGAGTATGGATAATCATTTCAACCTTGCCACTTTGCACGTTGTAGTAAATTCAGATATCAACCAAGCAGATATTAAATCTCGCATTCGCAATGAACTTGCCGAACACGGCATCACTCACGTCACTATTGAAGTGGATTTGCCGGGTGATACGTGCGAAAATATTGACTGTAAAGTTATTACTAATTCCCAACACCATCATTATCACCATCATCATCATTAAAAACAGCCCTTAACGTTACAACGCGTTAAGGGCTTGTTTTTATCCTTTTACCGAACCACCGGTAACACCTTCAACATAATATTTCTGCAAACACAAAAACAAAATGGTTATTGGTACGGCAACCACGACAGCGCCGGCACAAAATCGTGTAAAATACTGATACAAATTTTCACGGCTGAGCATTTGAAAAAGTCCCAAAGCAATCGTGTAATTTTGATAATTATCTTTCATGATAACACTAACGAATATAAAATCCGCCCACGGAGCAATAAACGATGTCAGTGCTGTATAGACAACAATCGGTTTAGAAAGCGGTAACGTGATTTTCCAAAAAATATCGTTTCGGGTTGCGCCGTCAATAGTAGCAGCCTCGTCCAAAGCGCGCGGTAAAGTATCGAAGAATCCTTTGGCAATAAAATAGCCCAAACACGCCGAAGATGAATACACCAAAATTAGTGCGATCAACGATTGGTCTAGTCCAATGAGTTTTAACAGGTGATACACCGCAATCATCGACATAAACCCCGGAAACATTCCCAAAATCAAACCAATGTTCATAAAGGTGCGTCGTGAACGAAACCGAAGACGGCTAAAACAATAACTAATCATCAAAATGAGCACCGTGCTGATAATACACGTAATCACTGCCACGAGCAACGTATTCGCAAACCAACGCGGATAGTTAAATAACTCCGTTTCGGTAAACAATTTGACATAGTTATCCAAAGTATAGGATTTTGGAAATAAATAGGGTGTATATGCTCCTCCTTCTTCCCTTAAAGAAAGGATAAACAGATAAATAATCGGCAATATCCAAATTGCTGCAAGGACCGAAAGAAGGATATATATAGCAGCGTTTGATAACCGCTGACGCAAACGATAACTTTTTATCATTGAAATTCCTCCTCTTTTTTTGAGGAAGCAGATGAATTATAGATCATTAACGAAAAAACAGCGGTAATAACAAAAACAATAACACCAATCACACCCGCTAAATTGTAGTTTTGTTCTTCGACGGTCTGTTTATATAGCCAAGTTACCAGTAAATCGGTTTTTCCCGCTTTGTAGTATTCCAAAGTAAGGGGCCCACCTTTGGTTAAAAGATAAATAACGTTAAAATTATTAATATTGTTAACAAACTGCGTTATCAGATACGGAGTAGTGACAAACAGCATATAGGGAAACGTTATTTTAAAGAACGTTTTTACCGGACCTGCACCATCTATTTTGGCACTTTCATACATATCGGCAGGAATGTTCATCAAAATGCCGCTGGTAATCAGCATCGTATACGGAATACCAACCCACATATTAACAACTATTACCGTTATTTTAGCTAATAAACCATCGGTTAAAAACGGAACAGCTTGTAGCCCCAATTCACGTAACAAAACATTAACAGCGCCCTCGTCAGCCAATAATTGTGACATTAACATCAAGCTGACAAACTGAGGAACGGCAATAGTGAGAATAAAAATGGTGCGCCAAAAACGTTTAAAACGAATTCCTTTTTTGTTTATCATCAGCGCTAAAATCATTCCAAAAATATAGTTGGTAAAGGTGGAAAATATTGCCCAAATCAATGTCCAAACAAACAGATTAAGCAACGTATATCCCAAGCTTACGTTACCACCAAACATATTTTTGAAATTTTCAATTCCCACCCACGTAAACAAGTTTCCGGGAGGTTGGTGCGCCTTATCAAAGTTGGTAAACGCAATCAGAACCATAAACACAAGCGGCAACAAAGTAAATGCCGCTATAAGCAAAATTGGCAAGGTTAACAGGGTGATATGATATCGTTTATCAAATAAAGAACGAATGTCTTCGCGAAAAGTATAAAGAGATTTCCCCTCTTTTTGTCGTTGTTGAGCTGTATAGGCTGAACGAATATTCAAAAAATATATTGATAAAAACACGATTGTTACCACAACCGTCAAAACACTGAAAAGCAATATTTTCATTGAATTGTCGCCTGCGGTATAAATATAAATGCCTTCTTCGGCGTCAAAGACCTTCTTTTGCGTAACGGTGCCCAGTGTACCAATGTCTTTCAAATATCGAATACCGAAAAACAAAAGATAAAGAACATATAAAATTTGAGCCAAAAAGTAAAGCAAACCTTTTATTCTTTGACCGCGTAAAAAAGAACCGCTTCCCATAAAAAAGAATGAACACCGTGTTTTTAAATCACCGTTTGCAAACGATTTTCCCGCCTCGATGAAAGGAGTAGTTAAAATACGGTAAACACTCTCTGCAAAACCCCGAAGTTTAATAACAATTCGATTTACGAGAAAGGTTCGGTGTTTATCTCCTTTTTCAGGCGGATGAACTTGTGTTAATTCTGAAAAATCCATATCTGTCCCCTTTCTCTTTATGTACTCCGGCAAAGCCGGAGTTTTTACGAAGTGATTTGCGTTACCATAGCATCTAAATATTCTTTGGTTGTCTTTTTGTAATCTTTGCCTTCCATGGCAGTGCCAAATGCCTCCAATGGTTGCCACGTACTGCTCAAAACATTTGCTTGACTAATACCGTATTCGTTTTGACTGGCCAATGCCGCCAATGCAACGTTTTGTTTTACTTTTTCGTTTTGGGCTGCCATTTTGTTGGAAGGACCCATGGCCCGTTTTTCAAAACGAAGTAATTGATTGGCTTCATTTGTTAAATATTGCGCCAACTTCATTGCCTCTTTCGGGCGCTTGGTGTTGGAATTAATGCCCATCAGTTTATATCCAGCGAAACTTTTCATTTGTACTTGTTTTCCGGCAAGTGTAAACGTAGGAAGCTTGGTAGCAGCGTAGTTTTCGCCCAACTTTTCCTTGATAGCATCCGCTGTCCATGTTCCGGAAATGCCTGCCGCAATAGTGTTGCCGATACCGCCTGTCAAGATGGCATCTTCGCCTGTAACAAAAGCGGAATGTGCACAAATGGCTTTAATTGCCTCACCGGCAGCAACACCGTTTTCGTTATTGAAATCGCAGGTTTGCTTTCCGTTTTCGTCTAAACCGAGTTTGCAACCGGCTCCTAAGAAAAACGAGGCGATATACCACCCGTTGGAAATATCCATCAACACTTTTTTATTTTGCTTGGCAGCTGCAGCCAACAATCCATCCATTGTCTTAACGTCTTCTTCGTTGAATACGCTTTTGTCATAATAGAGAAAATAACCATTATCCGCAGTCATGGGATATGCATATAACTTGTTACCAACGCTGGCGGCCGATACCGAACCTTCTGAGTTTTCGGTTCTTATTTTTTCGGTATCCAAAGTGATTTCGTAAAGAACACCCGCTTTTATCAAATCATTCAGTTGATCATCAGGGAAAGCAAAAATATCGGCAGCTGCTTCCGGGTCTTCCATAATCTTTGTTTGTGTGTCTTTTTCACCCACAACGCCAAAGGTGATGTTGTAGTTTTGTTCTGAATGATCTTTTTTGAAATTTTCCACCATTGTTTGCAACATAGCTTGGTCTTCTTGGGCACCCCAAACTTTTAACGATACCGCGGAGGTATCACCATCCCCTTCATCTCGAGAACAAGCGCCAAGTGTTAACATCATCGTCATTGTCATCAATAACGCAACACATTGTTTGATGAGTTTCATATTTTCTCCTTCTTTCTGTTTTGATTATTGGTAGTATGCAACAGAGTGAATTTGAATATACAAAACGCATAAAAAAACAGCAGTGAAAAATCACTGCTGTAAAAATTTTTAAATTACGAAACCACCGTTAATCCCAATTACTTGACCGGTGATAAAAGACGATTTATCCGAAGATAAAAATAATAAAGTGTTGGCAACATCTTCGGGAGTTCCGATTCGTTGTAATGGTGTTTCTTCTTTTAACTCTTGCATAGTTTGGTCATCTAAACTTTTGCACATATCGGTGTTTATTACACCGGGCGCCACACAATTAACGGTGATGTTGGAAGGTCCAAGTTCTTTGGCCAGGGCTTTGGAAAAGCCAATTAAAGCTGCCTTGGCAGTAGAATAGGCAACCTCGCACGAGGCCCCCGTTACGCCCCACATAGAGGAAACAATCAAAATTTTTCCGCCCTCATTTTGGAGCATAAACGGAATTACTTCTTTGCAGCAATAAAAAGCGCCGTCTACATGTACACCAAGCATCTCGCGCCATTCATTTGACGTGGTGTCGGTCAACAACCCTTGTTTAGCAACGCCTGCATTATGAATTAACACGTCAATATGTCCCACTCGTTGCCGCACAGATTTCATCATTTGTTTTACGGCATCCTCGTCACTGACATCTGCGCAAACGGCAAAAGCGTCACCGCCTGATGCAATAATCTCGTTTACCACTTGTTCGGCGCTTTGTTTCGAACGATGGTAATTAACGGCAACGGTATATCCGTTTGCAGCAAATAATTTTGCAGTAGTGGCACCAATACCTCGGGATGCTCCGGTAATCAAAACGGTTTTCATCCGTATATTCCTCTCAATAATTATAACGATAATGTAATATCCTTGTGTGGGGTTTCAAGCAAACGATACGTAACACCCGTCATATCAAACATACGCTTTGAGGCAATTACCGAATCGGTTTCGGCGTATTTATCTTGCAAATAAATTACTTCTTTAATTCCCGATTGAATAATTGCTTTGGCGCATTCATTACACGGGAAAAGTGTTGTATACACTTTGGCGCCTTCCAAGCCGCTGCGACCGTGATTCAAAATAGCATTTAATTCTGCGTGGCACACAAACAAATATTTTGTTTCCAGCGGTGCCCCATCGCGATCCCACGGCATATCATCATCTTTACATCCAATCGGCATGCCGTTATAGCCAACCGAAAGAATTTTGTTGTCTTGTCCGACAATACAAGCCCCTACTTGTGTTCCGGGGTCTTTACTGCGCTGCGCAGACAACAATGCAATCCCCATAAAATATTCATCCCAAGATAAGTAACCTTCCCGTTTCATTATACATCCTCCCCATTTAACAACATCGGTATTTTTTGACTATATGCACGAAAAGCGGTTGGCAAAGCATACTTTTCGAGTTCATCAGCAGATACTAGCAGAAACCCTGTTTTTGGTGTAAAGGCTTTTGCTTTTACAAGCGTTCCTTGCAAATGCCACTCTACATGTGAAAAAACATGTTTGGCAGATGAGAGTGATACGATTTCTGTGAAGGGAATGCCCCATTCAGATAATGAATTTTGCACTTGAAAATCATCGGTTAGTATTTGATTGGGTAATTCCCACATTCCGCCAAGCAAGCCACCTTTTTCTCGTTTGTGCAACAAAACACGCGGTGTGCTTTCGTCGGTGATCACCACAAAAATCATGCGATTTTCTAATTTGCGTGGTTTGGTAGCAGATCGAGTAGGCAAATCTCTTGCTCGTTCCAGTCCGGCAACAGCACAGTATTCATTCAAAGGACATTCCGAACAACGCGGCATGGCATTGGGCAAACAGATGGTTTCCCCCAGTTCCATAATCCCCTGATTAAAATCACCCGCACTGCCTTCCGGCACCAGTTGATTAACAAACGCCGTCAATTGTTTTCGGTGCTTTGTTTCCATAACATCGGTATCATCATCCAACAACCGTGCCATCACACGAAGAACGTTTCCATCAACCGCCGCCACACGTTTCCCGAAAGCAATAGAAGCTATCGCCCCTGCGGTATATTCCCCAATTCCTTTAAGGGTCAATAATTGATCGTACGAAGAAGGAAGTTCTCCGCCAAAATCTTTTACTACTTGCCTTGCTGCTTTTTGAAGATTACGAACACGGCTGTAGTATCCCAGCCCTTCCCACAATTTCATTAAAACATCTTCATCGGCTTGCGCCAAATCTTGTATGGTGGGCAAGGCTTCCATAAAGCGCTGAAAATATGGCAAAACCGCTTCGATGCGCGTTTGTTGCAGCATAATTTCCGACACCCAAACACGGTACGGTGAAGGATTTTCACGCCAAGGAAGCATCCGTTCGTGTTGTTTATACCAAGTAACTAACGGTTGTGCTATATCGGCAATCGGCTTTTTTATCCCTTTATCCATTGTTCCCACACTTCCGGACAGTAACCCACGGTCGCTTGTTTTCCGTTGCGAACAATGGGTGTGCGTAACGCACAAGGCGATTCCAATAATTTTTCTTCACGCTGTTCTTCATACGCCAAATAACGAATCAAAACAGCTTCTTTGGATTTTTCATCGATCATATTATCCAAGCCACCGACAGCCGATTTCACGGATAACAATTCGCCACGACTCAGCCCTTTGCTTTCCAAAGCAATGCGCTGAAAAGGAATGTTTCGTTCTTTAAAAAAACGTTCGGCTTTTTTGGTGTCGAAGCATTTGGATTTTCCGAAAATTTGAATGTTCATATTAACGGCTAAACTCCTGCAACTCTAATCCTTTGTTGTGATCCAATGCCCATTGGATATTCCAACTGTTGGTGAACAACAACAAATAATTTCCTTTTAAATCTTGCACCCGTTTGGTATCGGAACTGATATCCAACGTTTTGATATCTATATTCTCGCCGGAAACCCAACGAATGTATTGGTACGGCAAACGTTCCATGATGATATCTACACCGTATTCATTTTTCAACCGATATTCCAACACGTCAAATTGCAAAGTGCCGACAACACCGACGATAACTTCTTCCATACCGCCATCAATTTCTTGGAAAATTTGAATGGCGCCTTCTTGGGCAATCTGTGAAGTACCTTTTATAAACTGTTTACGTTTCATGGTATCCTTTTGCCGCACTAAGCAAAAATGTTCCGGTGCAAAGGTTGGAATACCTTCAAATCGAAAACGTTTCGAAGAAGCACAAACCGTATCGCCAATCGAAAAAACACCGGGATCAAAAACACCGATAATATCACCCGCATACGCTTCTTCCACAATTTCACGGTCTTGTGCCATCATTTGTTGGGGTTGTGATAGTTTTACTTTTCTTTCACCTTGCACGTGATATACTTCTTGCCCTTTTTCAAATTTACCGGAACAAATACGCATAAAGGCAATGCGGTCGCGGTGTGCTTTGTTCATATTGGCTTGAATTTTAAACACAAAGGCAGAAAATTCATCACTAAACGGGTCGATGTCGCCCTCGCTTGACTTACGTGGCAACGGCGCGGTGGTCATTTTTAAAAAGTTTTCCAAAAACGGCTCCACACCAAAATTGGTAAGCGCCGAGCCGAAAAAAACCGGCGACAATTTTCCGTGGCGTACCATTTCTAAATCGAAATCTCCACCGGCACCATCCAACAACTCACGGTCATCCATTAGTGTTTCGTACAAAGAATCGCCCAAAATATCCCGCAACTTCGGGTCGTCCATAGCGGTAACTTCGGCATCTGCTTCGTGGCCGATACCGTTGTAGGTAAAAGAAAGAACGCGCTCTTTTTCACGTTCGTAAACGCCTTTAAAGCTTTTTCCGGATCCGATAGGCCAGTTAATGGGATATGTTCGAATTCCGAGCACGTTTTCGATATCTGTCATCAGATCGTAAGGATCGCGCGCTTCGCGGTCCATTTTGTTGATAAACGTAAAAACAGGGATATCACGCATCATACAAACTTTAAAAAGTTTAATTGTTTGTTTTTCAACACCTTTTGAGGCATCAATCACCATAACAGCAGAGTCAGCTGCCATCAACGTACGATACGTATCTTCCGAGAAATCTTCGTGACCGGGAGTGTCCAAAATATTGATACAATATCCGTCATATTCAAACTGTAACACCGAAGAAGTAACCGAAATACCACGCTGCTTTTCAATTTCCATCCAGTCGGAAACAGCATGCTTCATCGATTTTTTGCCCTTAACCATACCGGCAGAAGCAATGGCCCCACCATATAACAGGAATTTTTCGGTTAATGTTGTTTTACCGGCGTCAGGGTGAGAAATAATGGCAAATGTGCGCCTTTTTTCAATATCTTTAACGAATTGTGCCACGAACAATTTCCTCCAAATATCAGTCTATACAGTATTGTATCGGTTTTACTTAAAATAATCAAGACCTTTTCGCGATTGCCGATAATAAAACCGATTTTTCATTTGGTAATTGCTTTTCAATCACGGCATTTAATGCCCATTGCAACTGTTCTCCCACCGCTTCTCCACTATAACCTAACGACAACACATCGTTACCGTTTATGCACAAATCTCGCAGTGAAAAACATTGTCGTTGTTCAATAATGGTGTCTCGTATTTTTCGTATGTTAGAAAGTTCTTCCATGCGGGGAGTTAACAAACAAGCCGCATGGCCTTTACAGTCGCCCTCTTTGACTAACAATAATTTATCGAACAACTCTTCTCCCAACCGATTTAACCATCTTTTTACAACGGTTTCTGTTTGTTCAACAACACTGTCGTGATACTGTATTAGGAGGCGAACATTATTTATGGTTTCATTATCAAAACGCAACCGTTTTAAAATGTCGGTTGCCAGTACTTCGCTGTGTTTCGCATGACCAAAAAAGTGCCCGTTTCCGTTTTCGTCTTTTGTAAAGCAAAGCGGTTTACCAATATCGTGTAGCAAAAGTGTCAACCGCACCGTTAAATCTTGCACCGAATGCTGAATGGCAGCAATAGTATGGTTTAAAACATCGCGATCATGATAAGGACTAAATTGCCAAAATCCGTCACAAGCTTTTAACTCCGGTATAAAAGCAAAGAAAACATCCGAAAAATCTTCTAAGATCTTACCGATGTTCTTACCTACCAGCATACGGCAAAGTTCAGTTTGTATGCGTTCAGCCGAAACCGAATCCAGCAAATACGCACAATTATGTAGTGCTTGTGCGGTTTCTTTTTCGGGTACAAGCGCGTATGTCGCTGCAAAACGCAATCCGCGTAAAATGCGCAAAGCATCTTCGTTAAAACGCTCGGTAGCTTTGCCGACACAACGTAGAATGCCTTTTTTTAAGTCCTCGCAACCACCAAATGGATCTTGTATACCGCTTTTGGGATGATACGCCATGGCGTTGACAGTAAAATCGCGACGTGACAAATCTTCTTTAAGGGTTTTCACAAAAACAACAGATTCGGGATGACGATGATCTTTATATTCGCCATCGGTACGAAATGTTGTAACTTCTATAGGCATTTCGTTAATGAGAACTGTTAATGTGCCATGCTTTAACCCTGTTTGCAGCACACGATATTCCGAAAACACCTCGATCATTTCCGACGGAGAAGCAGAAGTACAAATATCCCAATCGTGCGGATTTATTCCAAGCAACGTATCACGTACACATCCGCCAACCACGTATGCCTCAAAATTGTTTTGATTTAAACGTTCCAACAACTCGACTACTTCGCAAGGAATATTCATACTCTCCCCCCTTTTTTTCATTAAATCCGTTTTAACTTGTTTTTACAACACAACACGTATCAATGCCGTAATAAGAAAAGCAATTTATAGCATGTTCATCAACCTGCTCTCCGCAAACCAAAATCGGGACAGCAGGCGGACAACCGATGGTGGGAACTGCTACAACACGCCCCACACACTCATCAACAGGAAGAATCTCACAATTTGAAAACATAGCTTCGCGTATTTCCATTTTTTTTACGCCAACTATCAATTGGGGGCGTTTGTTAACAATTGGTGTTTTGGGAGATATTTTACACAACACTTGTTTCAAATACTCCAATTCTTTTGCATTCTTTTGAGCAGACAACATCAACACCACATAATCCGGATCTGCATATTCCGGTTCTATTTTTTGTTGGCGCAAAAGATCGGCTAATTGATAACCGTAATAGCCAAAAGGTTTTGTGTCAATCGTCAGCTTTAACAGCTCGTCGCCATAAAGTGTATATCCATGTTGACGAATACTTTCTTTGAACATTTCGATTTGATGGATCTGTTCTTTTAGTTTTTCGGGGAAATCCCTCAAAATTTCGTTTGCCGCATCCAAAGATTGTAAAATCAGATAGGAAGGACTGGTAGAGCCAAACAGCATAAGTGCATTTTTCACCTGTCCTCCCACGGTCACCTGCATTTTATCGGAGAGGTGCAGATAAGCACCTCCTGTAAGCACAGGAAGTGTCTTATGCGCAGAATCGCAGCATATATCTGCACCAAGATCAATGGGATGCATAGATTTTGGGAGAAATCGCAAGTATGCACCGTGCGCATTATCCACTGCCAAAAGGACGTTATGCCGATGGCAAACATCCGCAAGTCCGCTAATATCCATAATTTTGCCAAGATAATCCGGACTTGTTACATACACAGCAGTTGGTTTTTCCGTAACGTTTTTCAAATAACAGTCTAATTCCGACGGCGTCAGATTACAAGATAAGTAACCAAAATCACTTTTAGGATACAGCCAATCCACCGTTACATCTAACAACGCAGCTGCTGTAAGGAATGTTTTATGCGCATTTCTTGTTGCTGCCACAAGCGGTTTTTTCCCCTGTTGCTTAGCATAAAGCATTGTCAAATACAACATAGCTCGAATACACTGAGAAGAGCCTTCTGTGGAATAATAGGTTTTGCAACCAAACAACAAACTTGCATTGGTCTCACTTTGAGCAATAATGCCATCCGCTTCGTACAGACTATCAGCACCTTGAATTTCAGTGATATCCAAATGCTCAATCCCTAAAACAGAAATTCCTTTATGGCCCGGCATGTGCATTCGCAATTGTTTTTTTGCGGCATATTCCCGAACAAAATCACAAATTGGTGTGTTCATCTTATTCTCCCAAAGCACGAGCCACCGCTACCATAATGGCACATTCCATGCGTTTTCTAAACAACTTACAACCGGCTTCATAAACGCCGGTAACAGAACCGGTTGCGTGATAAGCATTAGCGGCACAACCACCGGAACAGTAAAGACGCGCCCAACAATCTTTACACTCGGAATGTGCATACACATTACACGCGGCAAATTCTTTTTGGATTTCGGTGTTGGTAACACCGTTCCAAATATCACCTAATTTAAACCGTTCCTCACCCACAAATTGGTGACAAGGATATAAATCCCCCCACGGTGTCACCGCCATATATTCCGTTCCACTTCCGCAACCGGAAATACGCTTGTAGATGCAAGGCCCGCCGGAAAGATCAATCATATAATGATAAAAAGTAAACGGTTTTCCTTCCTTATCTTTACGGAGCATTAATTCGGCTAACTTTTCATATTGTTCCATAACAATTGCCATATCTTCATCTGTCAAAGCAGAAGGATCATCCGCCGCACAAACTACCGGTTCCATACTCAACTCATTGAAACCCAAATCTAACATAGTTTGAATGTCGTTCAAGAAGTCAGGATTGGCATGGGTAAATGTGCCGCGCATATAATAATCTTTTCCGCCACGCGATTCAACAAACCTTTGAAACTTGGGAACAATTTTCTCCCAACTTCCATTACCCGCATAATCAACACGGAATAGATCGTGAATTTCTTTGCGTCCGTCCAAGCTTAATACCACATTACTGCATTCCCGGTTGGCCCAATCAATTACCTCATCATCCACCAAAACACCATTGGTGGTTAAAGTGAATCGGAAGTTTTTCCCTTTTTCTTGTTCGATACTCCGAGCATAGGCCACTAAATCTTTTACCACTTGGAAATTCATTAACGGTTCGCCGCCAAAAAAATCCACTTCCAGGTTACGCCGAGTTCCCGAATTTTCAACAAGAAAATCTAGCGCTTGTTTTCCAACTTCAAAAGACATTACCGCTCTGTCACCGTGATATTTACCCTGACTGGCAAAACAATACGAGCAATTTAAATTACAAGTATGAGCCACGTGAAGGCACAAAGCTTTAACTACACCGGCAGTCTTTTCTTTTAATTTTCCGGCCATAGATTCAAAAGTGTCCGGGGCAAAAAGTTTCCCCGAATCTTTCAACCCTTGTACCTGCTCATAACATTCGGCAATATCTTCTTTTGTAATATCATCACGTTTGGAATATTTTTGTTCCATAGCACAAAGAACACTTTCCTTTGTGTTCTCTTCGAAAAGAGCAATAATATCATATGCTACTTCGTCAACCACATGAACTGCACCGGAACAAACATCCAAAACAATGTTGTATCCACCTTGCTTATATTGATGTATCATTTTTGTTTCTCCTTTGTAAAAAAGAAAGCCGCCGAGAACGGCGGCTTTCTTGGATATGCAATTACTTGCTCTCCTTGGTGTTTTCGCACTTCTGGTTTGCAATGCCGCAACTGGTCTTGCAAGCAGATTGGCAAGAAGTTTGGCATTCACCGCAACCACCATTTTTAGCGCTGTCGCAAAGATTGCGAGTTTCAATTGTTTTGATATGTTCCATAATTTCACCTTCTGTACGTAAGATTCTCATGAGTTAAGTTTAACACAATGCATTTTGTATGTCAATCTAAATTTTCACACTATTCATTACTACAATTGGTGTTCCGTTACCATTTTTTCTGTTTTTTTGTTTCTTCATACAGCGCAGTATAGCTTTCGTAACGTGAACATGAAATTTCACCGTCTTCTACCGCCTGGCGCACCGCGCAGTCGGGTTCGTGAACATGGGAACAACCGGTAAATCGGCATTTCCCGAAAAACGGTTCAAATTCTCTGAAACAACTCATCAGATTTTCCGATTCGATTGGCATCGCCTTTTCCAAATCCAACACAGAAAAACCTGCCGTGTCTGCCAAATATCCGCCAAAAGGCAACGAGATAAGTTCCGCCGAACGAGTGGTGTGGCGCCCTCTTCCTAGTTTTTGGCTGATTTCTGCTGTTTCACGGTGTAATGTTGGGTCAATCAAATTTATCAAACTGGATTTCCCCACACCCGAGTTACCGGTAACAGCTGTTATCTTGCCTTGCAAAAACTCTTTAAGCGGAATAACTGTTTTGGCATCCGTATTCGTTACAACAAACACCGCAAATCCGGCTTTGGTATAAATTTTCTCAATTTCTTGTGCATCTTGTAAATCGGCTTTTGTGATCACCAAAATTGGCTCAATAGAATTGTTTTCTGCAATTGCAATCAACGTGTCCAATAACAAAAAATTAGGACGCGGTTCTGCTACCGATACCACAACCGCTAAACATTCCAAATTCGCAATTGGAGGACGAATCAAACAATTGCGGCGCGGTAGAATTTCTTCTACCGTGCCGGTTTTGTCGTCGTTACAGGTAATCAAAACACGGTCACCTGCTAAAGGGGTAATCCCCTCTTTACGGAAAACACCACGTGCTTTACACTCATATACCGTTTCGTTTACCTTAACATAGTAAAATCCACCGATACTTTGCAACAATAACCCTTCGTGTTTTTTCATAAGATTATTGTGCCGCCGCGGCTGTTGTCGTGGTTGTGGTTGCTAAATTTGATGTGGTAGTGCTTGTTTCGTAAGCAGACAGCACATTACTGTCGCGGTATTCTTCCATAATCATACCGGTTTTACCGTTGATTTTATATTGTGCATAATCCAGGAATTCCGAACTTGCCGTACCAGTTTTGGCAAGTTTCACAGTGACGGTATATTCCGTTTCTTTTTCGGCAAAAACAACCTTTTGTGTTTTGACGACGTTGGGTAAAATGCCGGTGATGTTTTTAGACAATTGTCCATTTACAAAGATTTGCAAATCAACCGTCAACGGACTGTTCGGCAACGGGATTTGAAGTTCCACTTCTTGATAGCCGGTACTTACTTTCAGTTGAATAGGTGTACCGGGTTGCACAACGGTGTTTCCTTCGATACTTTGCTCAATAACCGTATCCGGCGGAACGGTGGAATCGTTAACATAAATAATATCCTTGGTTTCGTC
This sequence comes from Acutalibacteraceae bacterium, assembly GCA_045648765.1. Taxonomy (GTDB): domain Bacteria; phylum Bacillota; class Clostridia; order Oscillospirales; family Acutalibacteraceae; genus RGIG3009. The sequence continues at coordinate 15,432 of JAZROQ010000041.1, read as the reverse complement.
TAAAACAAAACCAACAGCCGCCAACTGTGCTAAGGCTTGTTCTTTGGAAAGATTAAGCACCACAGGAACAGCAACCGGTTCTACCGGAACAGTGCCGTTGCTAACCATCATAGTAACAACAGAACCATACGGCAATTCTTCCGGATATTCTTTAGGAGACAAGGAAATAACAAAGTCTTTGGCAATTTCCGTGCTCATTTCCATGGTGTAGGTAACAATAAATCCTTCATTTTTCAAGGCTGCTTCCACTTGGTCACGGTGTTGTCCGACAACATTGGGGAGCTTCACCATTTTTTGTCCTTTACTAACAGTAAGGGTAATGGACTTTACACCCTTTTTAACCTCAATACCGGATTCCAGGCTTTGATCCAAAACGGTGCCAACTGCTTTATCGCTATATTGTTCCAAATGGGGTTCAAAGGAGAACCATTCCAAATATTCGGGGTTTTGACCAATTTCATCCAAAGTCATACCCACAAAGTTTGGAACACGAATTTGAGAAGAATTGTTGCTGAATTGTCTAGATAAAATAATGCCGACAAAAACAACAACTACCAACACAAAAGCGGCTGCTACTGCGCATAACACCGGAATCATCGGGAATGGTTTTTTCTCTTTTTGAGTATCCCTGCGATGTGTAGAATCCACACGATCCGAATCTGTACCACGTACTTTGCTGATGGTATCCATATAGCGTGTCGGACTGTCATCGGTAAAGTATTTATATTCAAAATGAATACTGGGATTTTTCTTGAATTCTTCAAAATCATACAGCATTTCCGCAGCAGATTGATACCGTTTGGAGGGTTCTTTTTGCATCGCTTTTACCGTGATATCTTCCAAACCTTCCGGGATAGCCGGATTGATTTGACGGGGCGGTTTTGCTTCGGATTGCATTTGCATAATTGCCACCGATACAGCGCTGTCCGCTTCAAACGGCAGTGTACCCGTTAACATTTCATACAACATAACACCAACCGAGTAAATATCGGCTTTTTCGTCGGTGATTTCACCACGTGCTTGTTCGGGGCTAATATAATGCACAGAACCAATGGCCTTATCCGTGTTGCGAGTTGCACGCATATCTTGACGCGAAAAACGTGCAATACCAAAATCGGTCACTTTAATGGTGCCATCGGGCAAAAGCATAATATTTTGCGGTTTAATGTCGCGATGAACAATCCCTTTATCGTGGGCATGTTGCAATGCGCGAAGAATTTGAACGGTAAAATGAACCGCTTCTTTCCATTTGAAGGTTTCTTGCCCGTCAATATATTCTTTAAGCGTAATACCATCGATATACTCCATAACGATGTATTGCATTTTATCACCGAAACTAACGTCGTAAACTTTTACAATGTTTGGATGGGATAAAATGGCAATAGCCTTTGATTCATTCTTAAAGCGCCGTGTAAATTCTTCATTAGCCAAGTATTCATCTTTAAGAATTTTGACAGCAACAACACGATTATCAATTTTATCCAAAGCTTTATAGACGCAAGCCATACCACCAACACCAATGAGTTCATTAATCTCATAGCGGCCGTCTAAACGTTTTCCGATATATTTATCCATCTTCTTGCAACTCCTTCGTCTTATTTATTGGTGACAGCTACCACAGTAATGTTGTCGCTTCCACCGGCGAGGTTGGCTGTATTAATTAATTTTTGCGAGATTTCTTCAAATGGGAAAGTACGAGTAAGCGATTGAAGCATTTCCGACTCCACCATATTGGAAAGACCGTCTGTGCACAACAACAACGTACTATCTTTCGGGAACGGCAAAGAGATAAAAGAACAATCCATCTCATTCTCCACGCCCAATGCCTTGGTTAAAAAGTGTTTTTGAGGGTGGAATTTTGCCTCTTCCAAAGTAATTTGTCCTTTTTCCACCATATCTTGTACCACCGAATGATCATTTGTGATTTGCTCAATGGTATCATGGGTAACAACATAAGCACGACTATCGCCAACGTGGGAAACATATAATTGGTTTTCGTTAGCAATAGCTACTACTGCTGTAGTGCCCATTCCTCTCAAGCTATCGTCTTCCATAGCTGCTTCAAAAACAGCCGCATTAGCAGAACAAACAGCCGATTCCATCAACTTTTTCACAACGTCAGCCGTTGCATTTTCACGGTATTCATCCACCAACTTATCAGCAATACACCGCATAGCAATGGCACTGGCAACATTACCTCCGTTCGCCCCACCCATGCCATCACATACTACAGCAAAAGCCGTGGTTTCTGTAAGCATACCGCACACATAGGCATCTTGATTGTTCGGACGAACACGTCCGGCGTGAGATGCTCCCATGGTTTTCATCTGCTTATTCCTCCTCTTTGTGCTTTCGTTTAAGTTGACCGCAAGAAGCATTAATATCCGCCCCAAGCGTCCGTCGAATTGTCACAGTTAAACCATGACGTTCCAGAATTTTTGAAAATTGTTGCAACCGCGCTTGCGAGCTACGACGATGTGAAGCACCGTCCACTGCATTGGCGGGAATTAAATTAACATGGCACAACATACCTTTTAAACGCGATGCCAGTTCTTCAGCGCAAGCATCACTGTCATTGACGCCATCGATCATCGCATATTCAAACGAGATCCGACGACCGGTAACTTTGGCATACTCACGACATGCTTTTAACAAATCTTCCACAGGCCAACGACGATTAATTGGCATTAATTGGGAACGAATATCGTTATTCGGTGCATGCAAAGATACCGAAAGAGTCAGTTGCAGTTTTTCTTCCATTAGGCGGTAAATACCGTCTACTAAGCCGCACGTAGAAAGCGATATATGACGCATACCAATGTGAACACCGGACGGTTCAGACAACATGTGCAAAAAGCGTAAAACATTATCGTAATTGTCAAGTGGCTCTCCCATTCCCATCAAAACAACGGAAGAAACGCGAATTCCACGGTCCTTTTGTGCTGTTTCGATTTGCGACATCATTTCCGAAGGCAATAAATTGCGGGACAAACCTCCCATACCGGTTGCACAAAAAGAACAACCCATACGGCACCCTACTTGTGTGGAAAGGCACTGTGACCAGCCGTGATGATAACTCATCAAAACCGATTCTATGGATTCTCCGTCGGAAAGACCAAACAAATATTTGGTGGTTTCATCCAAAGCGGATTGCCATTTTTGCAAAACCGTTACCGAAGGGATAATAAATTGTTGTTGTAATTCTTCGCGCAGTTTTGGGGGCAAATCCGTCATCTCATTAAATGAGGTACATCCTTTATCCAACCAAGTTGACACTTGTTTACCACGAAATGCGGGATACCCTTTTTCCACAAACAAAGCAACAATTTCTTCTTTTGTAAGGGATTTTAAGTCCGCTGACATGATGTTTTCTCCTTATTTTTTACAAAATCCGGCAATATAGAACCCATCTGTTCCATGAATGTGAGGAAACAAGGTGATTTGATAAGATGGTGTCAGTTGAGATGCCGCAAACAATGAAGGTATCGGCAAAATACGCGGCTCAAATTCCGGATGTTCACGCAAAAAGCGCTGTGTTACATGTTCGTTTTCTGCCGGGTTGAGAGTGCAAGTGGAATATTGCAAAACCCCGCCCGACTTTACCATCTCGGCACTTTTTTCCAAAATAGTATATTGCAATTGCGGTAACTGAGCAAATTCTGCAAGAGATTTATATCGAATTTCCGGTTTTCGACGAATAACGCCTAATCCGGAACATGGCACATCACAAATCACACGGTCAAACATACCTTTTTGCTCTTCTGAACAAGAATGGGATGCATCGCGCTTTTGCGTTTGTAAAATAGAAATCCCAAAATCTTTGGCACGTTTTTGCATAGTTTCACATTTTGCAGAATAAATATCGCACGATAAAACAGTTCCTTTGTTTTCCATATATTGCGAAACTGTAAAACTTTTTCCGCCCGGTGCGGCGCAAACGTCAGCAATATGCTCGCCAGGTCTTGCACCCAAGCAAAAACAGGCAATTTGCGAAGCCATATCCTGATAATAATAGCAGTTTTTGTCTTGAGATTCAAGATTATTTAGTAAATACGCGCAATTCAACTGAAAACAATGCGGAATTTCTGTTGAAATTTGGTGACTTATTCCTATTTTATTTAGTTTTTCGGAAAATTTTTCATCATCTGTTTTTAGTGTATTTACCCGAACATAAGCGTTTGGAACCTCATTTATAGCAGACAAGAGCTGTTTTGTTAATCCTTCTCCATACGATACTTTCCATAATTCAATCAATTCTCTGGGACAAGAGTATTTTATCGATAACCCCTCGTCACCTGTCGGTAATTTGTCAAACAAGCACTCTTTTTTTCGAAGAACGTTACGTAAAACTCCGTTAACAAACCCCGAGGCTTTATCTTGCTTTAGCTGACGAACAGCCAAAACTGCCTCGTTAACTGCTGCTGATTCAGGAATTTTCTCCATATACAACAATTGATACAACGCTACGCGCAAAGTTTCCAAAACCAAAGGATGTAATCGTTTAAGCGGGGTACGACAAAAAGAGGAAAGTACATAATCCAGTGTAATCTGTCTCTCGATTACCCCGTAAAACAATCTTGAAGCCAAGGAACGATCTTGCTCGGGCAGTGTTGTTTTATTTAAAAACTCTTCCCAAGCAATATTGGAATATTTTTCATGACGGTGTACATCAGCCAAAGCCTTTATTGCCGCTATACGAGGGTTTATTGTTGCCAAGCAGATTACACCGCCTTTCTTTTATTCGTCCGCAAAAACGGAAAACAACTCAATGGGGTGACCACGAAAATATTCCGCAGCCGTCATTCGTTTTCCGCCTTGCGCTTGTACTTCTATCAGTTCCAACAAGGTGTTGTTTCCGCACGAAACCAAAAACGGTGCAGTTGAAACAACCGTGTTGGGAGCATGATTGTTTTTTTCATTAACCACACGAGTTTTATGAATTTTCAAAACACTGCCACCAACAACAGCAGTTGCTGTTGGCCAGGGATTCAATCCACGCACTTGGTTATGTAATTCAGTTGCTGTTTTACAAAAATCCAACGCGCACAAAGACTTGCTTAACATCGGCGCATAACAGCTTTCACCGGTTTGCGGAATACGTTGTAATGTGCCTTTTTCAAGCTCTTTTAACGTTTTTGACAAAAGTTCGGCACCTTGTAATGATAATGCATCATGAAGTTCGCCGGCAGTCATGTTTTCATCGATTGTACAAGTGGATTTGAGCAACATATCCCCCGTGTCCAATCCTACATCCATAAACATAGTGGTAACACCGGACTCTTTTTCACCGTTAAGTACCGCCCATTGTATGGGTGCAGCGCCGCGATAAGCCGGCAAAAGCGAGGCATGCACATTGATGCACCCAAGCTTTGGCATATCCAGCACAGCTTTAGGCAATATTTTACCATACGCTACCACAACCATAACATCCGCATCACATTCTTTTAACGTTTCTTGCGTTTCGACAGCTTTTAAAGTGTTAGGCTGTAAAACAGGTATGTTGTGTGACAAGGCGCATGCCTTCACAGGTGGAGGCGTTAGTTTTTGCCCTCTTCCCTTTGGCTTATCCGCTTGTGTTACTACCATTGAAACTGTGTGACCATCTTGCAACAATCGTTCCAAACAAGGCACAGCAAATTCCGGAGTACCCATAAAAATAATATTCATTCTTATTCCTCATCACCGTCAGGAGACGGCATTACGTGTTCCAAAAATACCACGCCGTTTAAATGATCTGTTTCGTGACAAATACAACGTGCTTTTAATTCCTCACCGGTCATAATAAACCATTTCCCAAACCGATCTTGCGCTTTCATTTTCACTTTGTTGGGACGGGAAACGTATCCCCATTGGTTCGGAAAAGATAAGCATCCTTCTTGAGCAACCTGTGTGCCGCTTTCTTCAATGATTTCGGGGTTAATAGCTTCTACCAAGCCATCTCCTACGTCCATCACAAAAACACGGCGTAATATTCCCACTTGAGGACCTGCTAAGCCTACACCTTGTGCTTTATACATGGTATCTGCCATATCGTCTAACAACTGCCACAAACGTTCATTAAACTCTGTAACAGGCCGACAGGTTTTTCGTAACATCGGGTCATCGTTTTTTAAGATGTTGCGTAAAGCCATTTTTTCATCTCCTTATAAGATACTTGCCGGATTGATATCGGCAAAAACCGATACGTCTTTGCTTTCCGGCAACCGAGAAAACTCTGTTAACAAACGAGAAATTAATTCTCGTGAAATGGAATTATTAACCAGTTTTACCACTAATTTATAGCGATATTTTCCAGCCACGCGCAAAACCGTAGCAGGTGTAGGATTAAGAGCAATAAGAGGTAATCCTTCATATTGAGGCGCTGCAACCATCTCCTTGAGTAATTGCAAAAAATGCTTTGCACCGTTTTTTACAGCCAATTCAGAAATGCTGACAAATCCAAACATACACAAATCTGAATATGGTGGATATTTCATCATTTTACGGGAATTTATTTCCACCTCATAAAACGTTTGATAATCCTGTTTTGATGCCAAATCTATCACATAATGTTCCGGCACCGTCGTTTGAATAATCGCTTTCCCGGCGGTTTTTCTACGACCGGCACGGCCAATAACCTGCGTAAGTAAAGAAAATGTTGTTTCGTATGAACGGTAATCTTCCGAAAACAAGGCTTGGTCCGCCGAAAGCACACCCACCAAAGAAACATTAGGAAAATCCAAGCCTTTGGCAACCATTTGTGTCCCGATCATGACGTCGTATTTTCCTTCGGAAAACGCTTTGAATTTTTCTTCATATGAAGAACGAGACATTGTACTGTCGGCATCCATGCGCAACACGCGAGCTTTTGGGAAAAGAACCTTCATTTCTTCTTCCACGCGCTGTGTTCCCAAACCGGAATAACGCAAAGTATCGGCACCGCATTCCGGACAACGCGTTATCATTGGCTGCATATGCCCGCAATAATGGCAAACTAACCGATTGTTAGCACGGTGGTGTGTCATGGAAATACTGCAAGATGGGCAAGTAAGAATATGCCCACACGTTCGGCACGATACAAAAGTGTTATACCCACGACGATTTAACAATAAAATGGCTTGTTGTTTATTATCCAAGCAGTCTTGTAGTTCGCGTTGCAATTCGACACTAAACACCGCGCTTTCAGCTTGTTGATCGCGCATATCCACAATATCTACCGTGGGAAGTATGGCCTTTCCATACCGCGATAGCAGCGTATGCAAGGAATACTTGCCTTTACAAGCAGCATCATAGCTTTCTACGCTCGGTGTGGCAGAAGCCAAGACCAACAAGGCTTTATGTTGCATGCACCGAAATTTTGCAACGTCGCGTGCGTGATAGCGGGGTGAGTTTTCGGATTTATAGGTGTGTTCTTGTTCTTCGTCCATAACAATTAATCCCAACGAATCAAGTGGAGCAAAAACCGCAGAACGTGTACCCACAACCACATCAGCCTGACCGCGACGAATACGTTTCCATTCGTCCATTCGTTCACCGACTGAAAGTCCGCTATGTAAAACAGCTACCCTTTCACCGTAACGTTGCAAAAACAGCTCCAATGTTTGCGGCGTCAAAGAAATTTCCGGTACCAGCACCAGAACTTGCTTTTTATCGGCCAAAACGCGATCGATCAAATTCATATAAACTTGTGTTTTCCCGCTGCCGGTTACGCCATACAGCAAAGCACAAGCCGCATTTGGTTCTTCGTAACGATTAACCAATTCCTCATACGCTGTTTTTTGTTGTAAACTTAGTTTGGAAGGGGTTGTCATTTCTTTTAACGATCGTTTCAGCGGAGAGCGAAGCACCTCTTTTTCAAAGCAAGTAATTAGACCTTTGTTTTGTAAGGTGGAAACGACCGCTTGGGTTACCCCCGCTAAATAACACAACTCTTTAACCGATGCTGCGCCTGCCTCTTGCAACAAGGACAAAATCGTTTTTTGTTTAGGAGTGCATTTATTACGAGTTATTGCTTCGGGTAAATCTTCCGGCGAAACAGCCAGTTGTACCATACGTTGCGTTGCATCATTAGCATGGCGAAAAGTATCTTCTTGACGAACAAGCCACCCTTTTTTTGCCATGTTGTCCAGCAAATGAGAACTTCTCTCTATTCCTGCTAAACGCAATGCCTTGTCTGCAGTGACGCCGGATGACGAACGATGAATTGCTTGACATAAGAATGCATATATCATAGCTTCGTCCGATGTCATTTTTTCACGTTGCTCTTCGTCCAATGGGATTACCGGCGTATACACCGGTTTAATATTCCAATAAAGGCCCGTGGGAAGCATTGCGCGTACCGCATCAAACACTGTACAAAAAGTACGTTCTTTGAGCCATAACGCAAGCGATAACAGTTCTTCGTTCAACAGCGGTTCTTCATCAAGTAAAGAAACCATGGTTTTTAAAGTTTTTGCCTGTGAAAGTGGTATTTTTTCGCAAGAAAGTACAATACCTTGTCTATAATGATTTCCCTTCCCAAAAGGAACAAGCACACGGCAACCACGATTAATTTCAGAATATTCTTCCGAAACACGATAAGTGTAGCATTTGTCAAAGTGGAAGGCGGTTTGCTCCACAGCAACTTTTATTACCGGAACATTTGTCATATCGCCTTCCACTCCTTTCGCTTTTATATGGTTTGATGTATTGCTTATTCAGAAACGACCATTTTATAGTCGCCTTCGGTAAAATCGGAAATAGCAAGGCTAACCGGTTTTTCAATCAAAATAATATCGTTATCTTCGGCATTTTGTGCAATATCTCTGGCACGTTTAGCAACACCGATAACCACAGCGTAACGGCTGTGATTACCTTTCAAATTTTCAATATCACTCGGTTTCAACATAATACATATCCTCCAATATATTTTTATTACGGGTGACCCGCATTTTTTCTGCATCGATAATGGTATTCAAGCGTTCTACTGCCAACGAAATATCATCATTCAACACTAAATACTGATATTTTTCAGCACAAGAGATTTCGCGAATAGCAGCGCTCATACGTTGTGTAATACGTTCTTCCGATTCGGTGCCTCTACCACGAAGTCTTGATTCTAATTCTTGAATAGAAGGAACCGCTAAGAATACCGAGACATAATCATCGCAATGACTCATCACCTTTTCGGCACCTTGTACTTCAATTTCCAAAATAACGTTTTTCCCCGCATTGAGTTGTTCTTCAACTGCTGCACGAGGGGTGCCGTAGTAGTTACCGCTATATTCGGCAAACTCTAACAGTTCGTCATTTTGTATCATTTTTTCAACTTCTTCTCTACTGCGGAAAAAGTAATGATACCCATCTATTTCGCCGGGACGAGGAGCACGTGTGGTAACCGAAACAGATAAAACCGTATCATTTCGTTTTGCTAACAGTGCCGATACCAGCGTTCCTTTTCCGCAACCGGATGGTCCGGAAAAAACGATCAGCAAACCTTTATCAGACTTATTCGCCACGCTCGGAATCCCCCCCGTTATCTTCGCTCATACGGTTGGCTACTGTTTCGGGTTGCACCGCCGATAAAACAACATGATCGCTATCGGTAATCAACACGGCACGGGTACGACGACCATAAGTGGCATCGATTAACATACCACGGTCTTTGGCTTCTTGAATAATCCGTTTAATGGGTGCGGATTCGGGGCTTACAATGGCTACCAACCGACCGGCCGCCACCATGTTTCCGAAACCTATGTTAATCAAACGCATCTTTTATCCCCTCCGTTATTCGATGTTTTGAATTTGTTCTCTGATTTTTTCAATTTCCGCTTTCATATTTACTACAACTTGCGCCAATTGTAAATCTTGTGCTTTGGAACCAATGGTATTGGTTTCACGGTTGATTTCCTGTACCAAAAAGTCAAGCTTTCTACCCACAGGCTCACCGCTGTTTAGCAATTGTTCCAATTGCTCCAAGTGACTGCGCAACCGCACGGTTTCTTCCGCTGTTGCAATCTTATCGGCAAAAATGGCTGCTTCTGTCAGCAAACGTTGCTCATCAACGGTAGCTGTACCAAGCAATTCGCGCATACGAGATTCTACCTTTTCCATATGTTCGCGCACGGTTTGAGGTGAACGTTCTTCAACCGTGGCAACGGCGGTAAGTAAAAAATCACGACGTGTCAACACGTCTTCGCGCAATCGTTCGCCTTCTTTTTCTCGCATAGCAATAAATTGTTGTAAAGCCATACCGACAACTTTTTCGACCGCCATCCAAATAGCGTTTTCATCGGTTTCGGATTTTCGAACGGTCAACACATCGGGGAAACGAGCAATATTCATCACAGAAGTATCGTCTCGAACATCAAGCAACTCCGATAACTCTTGTAATGCTTCACGATAAGATTTTGCTAACAACGAATTGATGGCAACATGGCTTTCTGCTTCTTCCACGGCATCGAGCGAAACATACACTTCCACTTTTCCACGAGCAATTCGCTGCTGTAAAAAGTTTTTTAATTTATCATCCAAAAAACCACAAGTACGCGGTAAACGAGAAGAATATTCAAAAAAACGGTGGTTTACCGACTTTATTTCCACGGTAACATCAAAACCGTTAACTACCTCTTGGTAACGGCCGTAACCGGTCATGCTGCGTATCATTTTAACACTCCTTTAATTGCCAAATCCGAAAGCCCTAAAAAAGGGCTTTCGGACAATAGTCAATCTTAGACGGGATGAACCTTTTCTTCTACGTTTAGGTGTTTCCCATCTATATGATATTTTTCATTACGACGATTTTCAAAAAATTTCACAGCTACTTGCCCAAATTGCGCATACGTCAACACGTCTTCTTCTTGTTCATACCATTCTTTCATTTCTTCGCGAATGGTATCCAATTCCGGTTCCAGACGGTCGGCAGGGCGACAAGTAATCGGTTGTTCATCGCCAATAATCTTTTCAATAAATTCAGGAGCAATCGGCACCGGAGTAGCGCCATATTCCCCGCGTACCAAGCCTTTGAATTCTTTGGTAACCATTTTGTAACGTTCTCCGCCAATAACGTTGAACACCGCTTGTGTACCAACAATTTGCGAAGAAGGCGTCACCAAAGGAGGATATCCGGCATCTTCTCTCACGCGCGGTACCTCTCTGAGAACTTCTTCCAATTGGTCCTCGCGTCCGGCTTGTTTAAGTTGACTTACCAAGTTCGAAAGCATACCGCCCGGCACTTGATAAATCAAAGCATTGGTATCCACTTCCAACATTTTCGGGTTCAGCAAGCTGTTTTCCATGTACTTTTTACGAAGAGATTGGAAATACCCGCTAACTTCTTTCAGTTTCACCAAATCCAAACCGGTGTCATATTCCGTACCCGCCAACGCAGCCACCATCGATTCGGTTGCCGGGTGCGAAGTACCCATTGCCAACGGCGAAAGAGCCGTGTCTATCACCGATGCACCGGCTTCAATACCTTTCATCAAAACCATGTCTGCAATACCGGCAGTATAATGCGAATGCAACTGTACCGGAATAGCCACTTCTTTTTTGATCTCACGAACCAACTCATACGTAGCATACGGGACTAACAGACCCGCCATATCTTTGATACAAATCGAATCCGCACCGGCAGATTCCAGTTGTTTTGCGTAGTTCACAAAATATTCCACATCATGCACAGGGCTGGTAGTATACGACACAGCCACCTGAACGTGAGCACCTTTTTCTTTTTTTGCTGCTTTAATGGAAGTTTCCAAATTGCGAATATCGTTCAATGCATCAAAAATACGAATAACGACGATACCGTTAGCAACCGATTTTTGGACAAAATATTCCACAACATCATCAGCATAATGACGATATCCTAACATGTTTTGACCACGGAACAACATTTGCAACGGCGTTTTGGGCATATGCTTTTTCAGCGTGCGCAACCGTTCCCAAGGATCTTCGTTCAAAAAGCGAAGACAAGAGTCAAAAGTAGCGCCACCCCAGCATTCCAATGAATGATAGCCGATATCGTCTAACATTTCTAATGCCGGTAACATCTCTTCGGTTGTCATACGAGTAGCAATCAAAGATTGATGCGCATCTCGAAGAATGGTTTCGGTAATTCCGACCTTTGCCAAACCAATCAATCCCTTCCCAATTATTGCAACGAAACTAACACTTTACCGGAATCAACGCTATCGCCTTTGGCAACATGCACACCGGCAACCACGCCATCGCGAGGAGCCATGATTTCGTTTTCCATTTTCATTGCTTCCAAAACAAGCAAAGTGTCACCGGATTTTACCGCTTGACCGGCAGAAACCAACACGTTAACGATGGTACCCGGCATAGGAGCAGTAACGGTTTCAGCGCCGGCGGAAACAGGTGCAACCGCCGCAGGAGCCTCGGCAGGTGCAGGAGCTGCAGGCGCAGCAGCAACAGGAGCAACCGGTGCAGGCGCAGGGGCTGCAACTACTGCCGGAGCAGGTGCAGCAACAACAGGTGCAGAGCCGGCAGCGACTTCTTCCACTTGGACAGAATAGGTTTTCCCATTAACAGTAATGTTGAATTGTTTCATAAATATCGACCTTTCTTTTTATAAATTCTTTCTTACAAACGAATGTTAGCGTGTTTTTTAGGTAATTTCGTTACACGCTTGCCGGAAATCATTTCCATAAACGAAGCAACAGCTGCGCGGCTTTCCTCACGCGTAATCACATCGGTAACAGCACCTTGTTTTGCCGCGTTTTCTGCATTGCAGCAAGTAACTCTGTATTCTTCTGCCAAAGCGGCACAATCCGTTTTGGGGTCTTTCATTTCTGCCAAACGGTCTGCCCACAGAATGTGAATAGCCGTTTCAGGAGCTAAGGCCGAAATGGAGGCATCTTCCCAAGCAAGCACCACATCAGCACCGGCGGTTTTACCTGCCACGGCAATATAAAGCGGACCATAAGCCTTGCCGGTAATCAATGTGATTTTAGCCGTTGTTGCCTCGGCGTAGGCTTGACACAATTTGGCAGCGCATTTTAACCCGGAAAAACCGGCAGCATCTACCACGGTAATCACCGGCAGTGAAAAACTATCGCAAAGACGTACAAAACGCGCTGCACGAGAAACGGCGCAACAGGACAATTTATCATCCGATTGCAACGTAACAACACCGCAAGAAGCGCCATTGATACGAGCGAAAGAAGCCACCGTATCGCGATGTAAAGAAACAATAGATCCTGCGTCTGCTAACAACTCTAAAGCATTTTCAGATGCTGTGTTAACCACATCTGCCGATTCTACAACCGGTGCTGCCGACAAATTGTTCAGAGGGAAATAGCCCACTATTTCACGTGCTTTTTGCAAAGCGTCTTCCACTGTTTCTGCAAACACATCGACATTAGCAGTATCGTCACCCTGATTCAAATAATAATCGGCATCGTTTACAGCAATCACTATGTCTGCTGCCGAAGCAATCAAAGCAGCCGAACCGACGCAAGAACCTGTGATCACAGCTATTTGCGGTACCACTCCGGAAATGTTGTTAGCGACAGACAAAATATCCGCCACGGCATCCATTGCTTGTAAACCTTCCGCCAGACGAATACCATCGCTGTCAAACAAACCAATAACCGGAGCTCCGTTTTGTTCTGCCAAACGGTATATCGATTGAATTTTTGACGCATGCGCTTTGCTAACAGCACCATTGCTTACAGACTTGTCCTGTGCAAAGGCATATACAGGCATATCGTTAACGTAACCATAGCCGCTAACAACCGAAACCGCTTTTTCGCCATCTTGCATTAAACGGTCAATTTCTGTAAATGTTCCGGCATCAAAAAGCAGTTCTAACTGTTGCCGGGCATCAAGCGTTTTAACACTCATGCTTTTGAACAACCTCCCTATCAAACCAAAAATACCCAATATAATATATTGTTATCATTATACCTTATTTTGCCTTAAAAAACAAGCAATTTTCCAAAGAAAAAACCATAAAAAAAGCCAATTCCTTATTACTTTTGGTCAGTGATGACACGGTTTGTTGAAAAAGTCAGGAATAAAAATTGTCATGCTGTCATTTTGTTGTGAAAAGCCGAGTGATTCCAGCAAGAAAAAAAGTGAAGTATCGCGACAAATTGCTGTTATCGCTTGACGGTTTACCCCATCATTTAACGCCGCACGGACCAAACCTTCCTCTAAAAAAGATTCGCAAGAAAATAATTTTAAAATTTCCAAAGTATCTTTTTCCACGCGATATAACACATACCCAAGTTCTTCTGAAGCATCTGTCATTTTCATAGCCGACACAGGGAAAGCAATATTTTCTTTTTTTGCAAGTTCAACTGCTTTTTCCTTATCGACGGGAAGAATGGTAATCATTACGTGACACCTTCTTTCCGTTTTTTATATATTCGGCTGCTATTTTTTCTGTCACTTTTGCCGACATAACCAGCGCGCGCACCTCTTTTGGGTCCAAATATCGCCATTTTCCCGTAGGTAACATTCCTAATTTCACGCTACCGATAGCAAAACGTTTTAAGCGTATCACTTCCAATCCCAATGCTTCGCACATTTTTCGGATTTGTCGGTTTCTTCCTTCGTACAAAGTGATTTCCAACACCGTTCTGGGGGTTGCAGAGGCCGTTTCCGATTCTTCAACTGCAACAGAAACATCAGCCGGCAAGGTTTTTCGACCGTCAACCATAACGCCTTCTCGCAGTTGTGCAAGTTGTTCCGGCAAAACCACCGAACGTAAAGTAACACGATAATGTTTCGGTACATGGGTAGATGGATGCATCATAGCATTGGAAAAATCACCATCGTTTGTCAACAACAACATGCCTTCAGAATCTTTATCTAAGCGACCTATGGGATACACTCTCACCCCCACATCGCGCACTAAATCCGCAACGCACTTTCTGCCGTTTTCATCACTTAAAGTGGTAATATATCCGCGCGGTTTGTTAAGCATCAAATAAACTAATTCTTTCTTTGCTTCCACGCGTTTTCCCCGCACCGTTACCAAATCGCGTCGTTCATCCACTTTATCGCCTAATTTAGCCGGGTGTCCATTTACACGCACTATTCCCTGCTCTATCATTTCTTCCGCCTTGCGCCGTGAAGCAACCCCACGATCGGCTAAAAATTTTTGCAAACGAATTACTGCCATTTTTATCTCCTATAACTTTTCTATCAAAAAAACAAAATATTCTAACCATTTTTCAAAAAAGGTTTTTTGTAAACGTTTTGTCACCGTGTTTTTAATAACAATAGGCACCTTTTGAACAACTAAACCATCTATTTGATAAACAACAGAACCAACGGTTTGACCATCCAAAACAGGAGCCCACATAAATTGTGGCAAGTTAATCGAAACAGAAAGTTTCTTTTGCTCGTCGTTTAGCAACACCATAGGTTTAGGCTCAACAGTTGTCAATAAAGCGTCGTCCTTTTCACCTCCCGCTATGGGAAGTAACGGGAGTTTAGGCGAAG
>JAZROQ010000040.1:0-3868 GCA_045648765.1 Acutalibacteraceae bacterium | reverse complement strand
GTCCGAAGTGTCGTAGTCGGTAGAAACGGTTTCGGGATTGCAGTTAACAATGATGGTATCAAACCCCAATTTTTTAAGCGCCAAAGACGCATGAACACAGCAATAGTCAAATTCGATGCCTTGACCAATACGGTTGGGACCGCCGCCCAAAATCATAACTTTTGGTTTTTCCCCGACAATGGGGTTTTTATCGGTTCCGTTGTAGGTGGAATAGTAATAGGCTTTATCTTTTGTGCCGCTAACGTGAACCGGTTCCCAATTTTCTTCAATGCCCAGTTCCATTCTGCGGTGACGAACGGTGTCTTCGGGGATTTCGAGAATTTTGCTTAAATATTTATCGGAAAACCCGTTCTTTTTGGCGCTTAACAGCGCCGCATCCGAAGGCAAGTTGCCTTTGGATTTAAGCAGTGTTTCTTCTTCTTGCACCAGTTCTTGCATTTGCTCGATGAACCAATGCTTTACTTTGGTGATGGCGTGGATTTCTTCCACCGTAGCGCCTTTGCGCAGTGCTTCGTACATCATAAAATGCCGTTCACTGGAAGGCGTGTGCAAACGGCGCAACAATTCTTCTTTGGAAAGGGCGTTAAAATCTTTGGCATAACCCAAACCAAAACGCCCTGTTTCCAGACTGCGAATGGCTTTTTGGAACGCTTCTTTGTAGGTTTTGCCAATACTCATAACCTCGCCGACGGCTCGCATTTGTGTGCCCAGCTTATCTTCTACACCCTTGAATTTTTCGAACGCCCAACGAGCAAATTTGATAACAACGTAATCGCCATCGGGCACGTATTTATCAAGCGTACCATATTTGCCGCAAGGAATATCCTTTAAGGTGAGTCCCGTAGCAAGCATGGCAGATACCAAAGCAATGGGGAAACCCGTTGCTTTGGAGGCAAGAGCCGAAGAACGCGAAGTTCTCGGATTAATTTCGATCACAATGTCTCTGTCTGTTTTGGGGTCATGCGCCCACTGAACGTTGGTACCGCCAATTACCTGAACGGATTCCACAATTTTGTAGGATTTTTCTTGCAAACGTTTTTGAACGTGTTCGGGGATAGTGAGCATCGGCGCCGAGCAGAAAGAGTCACCGGTGTGAACACCCAGCGGGTCGATATTTTCGATAAAGCACACGGTGATCATGTTGCCGTCTTTATCGCGAACCACTTCGAGTTCGAGTTCTTCCCAACCGAGGATGGATTCTTCCACCAACACTTGACCTACCAAACTGGCTTGCAAACCGCGTGCGCAAACCGTGCGCAGTTCATCCACGTTGTAGACAAGACCGCCGCCGGAACCGCCCATGGTATAGGCGGGGCGCAACACAACGGGATAGCCCAGTTTATCAGCGATTTCCAGTGCTTGCTCGACGGAATACGCCACTTCGCTTCGTGCCATTTCAATGCCCAAACTGTCCATGGTGTTTTTGAAGGCAATACGGTCCTCGCCGCGTTCGATGGCATCGACTTGAACGCCGATAACTTCCACGTTATATTTTTCAAGAACACCCGCTTTGGCAAGTTCCGAACAAAGGTTAAGGCCGGACTGACCGCCCAAGTTAGGGAGTAACACGTCGGGACGTTCTTTTTCGATGATTTGTTCCAATCTTTTGACGTTCAGCGGTTCAATATAGGTAGCGTCTGCCATTTCCGGGTCGGTCATAATGGTGGCGGGGTTGGAGTTGACAAGCACAATCTCATACCCCAAATTCCGCAACGCTTTGCAAGCTTGGGTACCGGAATAATCAAATTCACATGCTTGACCAATAATGATAGGGCCCGAACCGATAATTAACGCTTTTTTCTTTTGCATGAAAACCCCTCTTTTTTATATACAAACTTTCGAAAACTCACCGTTATACAGGGTGACTGTATGTGTAAAACCAATATCGCGAAGCAACCGTTTTGCTTCTTCAAAACCAAAATCAAGCGCATCGGCGAAGTGACAGTCTGATGATAAAATCACTCGCGCATCCAGTTTTTTGAGAACGTGCAACAAATCCTCCGAAGGATATGGTGTGGTGCGTAACCCTCGCCAGATAGCACCGGTATTCACCTCGAAAATGCTGCCGCTTTTGGCAGCCTCGGTTATGTATTTTTCGGCGATTTGCTTGTAAGTGTCGTTGTGCAAAAACAACGCTTCTTCGGTTTCATCAAACTTGGTAATCAAATCGAAATGCCCGATAATATCCGGTTTTCTTGTACGAATATAATCGCAAAATGTTTGATAGTATGTTTCGGCAATACGGGAAACATCACGGTCGAAAACCGCTAACCATTTTCTAAAATAGTCCGGTCCCGAATCCACGGGATAATAGGTTCCATCCACGCAAAAATAATGCGAAGAGCCAAGGATATAATCAAACTCCGCACGGTTCACGAGCGAAAAAGCATCTTCTTCTAAACCCAAATAAATTTGGATGTCGTTTTTATATTTCTCTTTTAGTCGTGTGATCTCTTTTTGGTACCCGACAACGTCTTTCATGCAATATCGCAAGTCAAACGGAGTGGTTCCGTGCCCCGAAAACCCTATTGTCGAAAACCCTTTTTGGATAGCGGATAGCACCATTTCTTCGGGGGTGTTTTTGCCGTCGCAAAAGGTTGTGTGAGTGTGAAAATTCGCTAGCATGCTTTGTCCCTTGCTTTCTTAATAATGGATATTACAAAATCAATTCCAAACGTTTTTATCAACAAACCCAAAAATGAACTAATTAAAAGTGAAAGTCCCGACAACGCACCGCCAACCAAGACAATGAGAATATCGGTAATCAGCAACGCTTTGCCAATACGAATATCTGAAAACTTCTTAATAATAAGAGCGACAATATCGGTTCCGCCCGAACTGGAATCCACATAAAACATAATACCACTGGCAATTGCAATGATGGCAGCGCCCACCAATGCACAAACATACTCGTTTGCAATAACGGCGGTTTCAAAAGAAAGGCATTTTTCAAACAATCCCACAAACAACGTTGTGCACACAGAACCTACCAACGTTTTGGTTGCCATGGTTTTTCCCAATACAGCAAATGCCAAAACAATCAACAAAAAGTTGATAACCATCAAAATCGTTCCGGGAGAAAACGGCAAAAACGATTCTAAAATTACAGAAACACCACTGGTGCCGCCAAGTAAAAGCCCGTTTGGGAAAATAAACAACACCGTGCTGACAGCATATAAAGCACTACCTATAACAATGAGAAAATACTCGCTTATTATCGTTTTTGCTTTCTCCATAGTATACCCCTTCTTATACGGTCATATTTTCACAGATATAGTATATCACAAAACATTTTGGAAGTAAATAAAAAAGAGCAGAGATATCTCTGCTCTTTTTGCTTTATCGGTCTACGAAAAAGTAGGTGTCTTTCATCATTTTTTTGTGTGCGCATTTCCAAAGTTCTGCCGCATCCAGCAAATAAGAATCCGCTGCTGCGATTTTTCCTGTTTGAAAGGCTGTTTTTGGCAAAACTTCTTCCAAGCGGCTATAATGTTGGCCAATCTTTTTGCCAATAAAATCGTGGTAACGGTGTTGTTGTTTCACCGACGTGCCGTCGGCTAGAATAAGCGTGTATTCCCGCGTACCCTCGCTCAAAAACATGTCGCCCACCGTTTCTTCCACAGCGTGCATGGTGGTCATGGGCGCCATGCCGCATCCAAGCATCAGAATCTTGCCGCCAATCAGCGGCAATTTGGTAAACGGCGAGTTTTGTCCGTTGGGGGTACGGTCGTTTTCGTGGCCGTTTAGCAAGTATGCCGTTTCGGGACCGATGGCCGCACAAGAGTGGGTGGGGTGAATGCTGCGGCGCACGCCGGGCAATTTGCGAAACGTTTCGGAAAGGTAGCCCACACACGACGGTGTGTTTGCT
>JAZROQ010000039.1:0-6134 GCA_045648765.1 Acutalibacteraceae bacterium | reverse complement strand
CTCGTATTCGTGAAATGCGCGAAATCGACAACATTTCCGCAGAGGAAATGGCGCAAAAAACCGAAGTGTCTTTGGAAGACTATTTGGCGTATGAATCCGGCACACGGGATATGCCGTTTAGTTTCATTCACAAATGCTCTTTGGTGTTCGGCATCGGCATTACAGATTTGATGGAAGGTCAAAGTGCTCATCTTTCTTCCTACACTGTCACCCGCAAAGGCGAAGGACAACAAACCGCCAAAGAAAACGGCATTGAAATCAAAAACTTGGCTCCCTTGTTTCGTAAAAAAATTGCCGAACCTTTTTGGGTGAAATACGATTTTGATGAAAAACTTCAAAACGAACCGATCGCCTTGGCTACACACTCGGGTCAAGAATTTGACTTTATTATGAGCGGTCGCTTAAAAATTCAAATCGGTGACCACGTGGAATATTTAAGCGAAGGCGACAGCATCTATTATAACAGTTCCACCCCCCACGGCATGGTTGCCGTAGACGGCAGAGATTGTTTGTTTGTAGCGGTTGTGCTCCCCGGTGAAGACAGCTCCGAAACGATCGTTCGTGAAGCAATTGCCCCCACACACAATCAATCCCGCTTGGTTTGCAGCAAATTCATTGAAACCACCGAGAATGAAAATGGTGAATTACTGGATATCCAATTCCACAACGAAGATACGTTTAACTTTGCCTTTGACGTTGTGGACGAAATTGCGAAAAAAAATCCTGATAAAGTGGCTATGGTACACGTCGGAAATGATAAAAGCGAACACCGCTTTACGTTCCGCGATATGCGCCGTCATTCCAACATGTGCGCCAACTATTTTAAATCCCTCGGCATCAAAAAAGGTGACCGTGTCATGTTAGTCTTAAAACGGCACTATCAATTCTGGTTTGCTATTTTGGGATTACACAAATTAGGCGCTGTTGCTATTCCCGCCACCAATTTGTTGCAGGAACACGATTTTGACTATCGTTTTAACGCCGCCGGCGTTTCCGCCATTGTGTGTACCGCTGACGGCGATGTCGCGCATCAAGTGGACTTGGCAATGGCAAAAAGCCCCACGGTTAAACACAAAATCTTGGTAGGCGGCACCCGCGACGGATGGCATAATTTTGACGAAGAATACGCCCTTTTCAGCACACACTTTTACCGAGATGAAACCACCCCCTGTGGCGACGATCCCATGCTGATGTTCTTCACCTCCGGTACTACGGGATATCCCAAAATTGCTTTACATAGCTATAAATATCCGCTCGGGCATTACATCACCGCCAAATACTGGCACGGTGTGCACGAAAACGGGTTGCATTTCACCATTTCCGATACCGGTTGGGGTAAAGCCTTGTGGGGCAAACTCTATGGACAATGGCTGTGCGAAGGTGCGGTCTTCACCTACGATTTCGACCGCTTTACCGCATCCGACATTTTGCCAATGTTTGCAAAATACAACATCACCACATTCTGTGCGCCGCCAACCATGCTTCGTATGTTGGTAAAGGAAGATATCTCGAAATATGACCTTTCTTCCATCAAACACATCACCACCGCCGGCGAAGCATTAAACTTGGAAGTTTACAAACAATTTGAAGCCGCGACCGGTCTTTCCATTATGGAAGGTTTTGGTCAAACAGAACTCACCCTCACCATTGCAAACTTGATGGGTACCAAATGTAAACCCGGTTCTATGGGCAAACCTGTCCCGCTTTATGATATTGATTTGTTGGATTCCGAAGGCAACCCTGTTTCTGCCGGTAAACCCGGCGAAATCGTGGTAAAAACCTCCGAAAAAATCCCCTGCGGTTTGTTCCTTGGTTACTATCAAAACGAAGAAAAAACCAAAGAGGTTTGGCACGACGGATATTACCACACAGGTGACCTTGCCTGGCGTGACGAGGACGGATTTTATTGGTATGTCGGCAGAGCCGACGACGTTATCAAATCTTCGGGTTACCGCATTGGGCCGTTCGAGATCGAAAGCGTTATTATGGAACTCCCCTACGTTTTGGAATGTGGCGTTTCTGCTGCACCCGACGAAGTACGCGGTCAAGTGGTAAAAGCCAGTATTGTGCTAACCAAAGGTACTATCGGTACGGAAGAACTCAAAAAAGAAATCCAAGAGTATGTCAAAACACATACTGCTCCGTACAAATACCCGCGTATTGTGGAATTTAAAGATGAACTTCCCAAAACCATCAGTGGAAAAATCCAACGGAACAAACTGTGATTTTTTTGTTGACAAATTCCCCAAAGATGTGCTATACTTTGATATGTTGTAAAAACGTTGACGAAGAGTGCTTGAATATGTTTTTTTCAGAGAAGCGACGGATGGTGCGAGTCGCAAAAAAACAGTTCAATGTCTGTAGCTTCTGAGTTGAGAGGAAGAAAACCTTGGTGAGTAGAACCTCTCCGTGATTGCCGCGTTAGTGCATACGGGTTGTTTGACCCTGAGTGGCGATATTGTATCGCAATTTGAGTGGTACCGCGGGTTTGGAATCCTAAACTCGTCTCAAAGTATTCTATCTTTGGGACGGGTTTTTTTCGTCCCAATCTTAGGAGGCAGTTACTATGCAAAGCAAAATGAATGGTTTGGATCTAAAAATCCAAGAAATGGCACACCGCATTCGTGAGTTGCGCGAAATTGAAAATCTCACCACCGCGCAAGTTGCCGAAAAAGCAGGCGTTACCGAACAAGAATACATCGACTGCGAAAACGGACGAAGTGACCTTAACTTTGCGTTTATTTATCGTTGCGCCTTGGCGTTTAACGTGGATGTTACCGATATTATTGAAGGTCGCAGTCCCACGTTGAAATCGTACACCGTTACCAAAAACGGCGAAGGCAAAAAGATTGAACAAGCACACGGCATGACATATTATAACTTAGCCGCTGCTTTCCGCAACCGTATTGCCGAACCGCTTTTAGTGCGCAGTCAATACGACGAAGAAGCTCAACACCGCGATATTGAACTGACCACGCACGTTGGTCAAGAATGTGATATTATCATTGAGGGTCACTTGAAAGTTCAAATTGGTGAACACCAAGAAATTTTGGGACCCGGCGACAGCATTTATTACAACAGTTCCGCTCCGCACGGTATGATTGCTGTTGGCGGTCAAGATTGCTTGTTCTATGCCATCGTGCTCAATCCCACGGGTGATCCTGTGCCGGAATTGCAAACTTCTCCCCTGGTTTCCGGCAAACCCCGTGACCGCGACCATGGCGAACGCATTTACAATCGTTTTGTCGACCGCGTGGAAGATGAAAATGGCACGCCCATTTCCATTACCTTTAAAAATATTGATCATTTCAACTTTGCCTTTGACGTTGTCGATGAGGTTGCTAAAAAATCTCCCGACAAACTAGCAATGCTTCATGTGGATAACGACAAAACGGAGCGCCGCTTCACGTTTAACGATATGAAGCGCCATTCCAACCGTGCCGCTAACTACTTTAAATCCTTGGGTATCAAAAAAGGCGACCGCGTTTTGCTGGTTTTGGGAAGAAACTATCAGTTCTGGTATGCTATGCTGGGATTACACAAAATAGGCGCTATTGCCATTCCCGCTATGAACCAACTACTCAGTCACGACTTTGAATACCGTTTCAATGTTGCCGGTATCAGCGCTGTCATCTGTACTTCCAAAGGTGATGCCGCTAACCAAGTGGATATTGCTTCCGAAAAATGCCCGCAACTTGTACATAAAATTATGGCAGGCGGCACACGTGACGGTTGGCACAATTTTGACGAAGAATGCGCTTTGTTCAGCACACACTTCAAACGCAGCGAAGACTCTGCGGGTGGCGACGATACCATGCTGATGTTCTTTACATCCGGCACCACCGGGTATCCCAAAATTGCCGCTCACAGTTACAAATATGCACTTGGTCATTTCCACACTGCAAAATATTGGCACAACGTGGATTCGAATGGTTTGCACTTTACCATTTCGGATACCGGTTGGGCAAAAGCAATGTGGGGTAAATTCTACGGACAATGGTTCTGCGAAGCCGCCACATTTGTTTACGACTTCGACAGATTCCATGCCGAAGATATCTTGCCGTTGTTTGCTAAATATCAAATCACCACATTCTGCGCACCGCCGACCATGTTGCGTATGTTGGTAAAAGAAGATATTTCCAGGTACGATCTTTCTTCGTTAAAGCACATTACTACGGCAGGTGAGGCTCTTAACCCCGAAATTTACCGACAATTCGAAAAAGTTACCGGTTTGCAAATTTTGGAAGGCTTTGGTCAATCCGAAAGCACCATGATTATCGGTAACCTCACCGGTGCTCCGCACAAATTAGGTTCCATGGGTAAACCCGCACCGATTTACGATGTCGATTTGCTTTCCGCCGATGGGAAAAGCGTTCCCGACGGTGAAACCGGCGAAATTGTGGTCCGCACCGCCGAAGGCACACCTTGCGGTTTATTCAAAGGGTATTATAACGACGAAGAAAAAACCAACGAAGTCTGGTACGATGGTTATTATCACACCGGTGATATGGCGTGGCGTGACGAAGACGGTTTTTATTGGTACGTTGGCAGAGCCGACGACGTTATCAAATCTTCCGGTTACCGCATTGGGCCGTTCGAAATTGAAAGCGTTATCATGGAACTCCCCTATGTTTTGGAATGTGGCGTTTCTGCCGCCCCCGACGAAGTGCGTGGGCAAGTGGTTAAGGCCAGCATTGTGCTGACAAAAGGCACGGTCGCTACCGAGGAACTTAAAAAAGAAATTCAAGAATACGTCAAGTCCCGTACTGCCCCGTACAAATATCCCCGCATCATCGTCTTTAAGGATGAACTCCCCAAAACCATCAGCGGGAAAATCCAACGTAACAAGTTATAAGGATGCTTACCATGAACACCAAACGTATTACCATTTTGTCCGGTCACTACGGCAGCGGAAAAACCAATATTGCCGTTAACCTGGCTTTGGATTTACGCAAGCAGCACCCAAAAGTTGCTATTGCGGATATCGATATTGTCAATCCGTATTTTCGCACCAAAGATAGCGAAGAAATGCTGCAAGAAGCAGATATTCGCTTGATTTGTTCCCCTTATGCCAACTCCAATGTAGATATTCCCGCTTTACCGCAGGAAATTTACAGTATCACGGATAACCGCGATGTTCATTGCGTGTTGGATGTGGGCGGCGATGAACGCGGCGCGTTAGCGCTTGGGCGCATTTCGCCCAAAATCAAAGAAGAAAACGATTTTGATATGTTTGCGGTGCTCAATTGCTATCGTCCCCTTACACGTGATGCTGCATCGGCTATCAGTATTTTGCGTGAAATTGAAGCCGCTTGCGGACTAAAATTTACAGCCCTTATTAACAACTCTAATCTGGGGCGTGAAACCACAGCGCAAGATGTTTTAGACAGTGTCCCTCTTGCCGAACAAATTGCCAAACAAAGCGGTTTACCGATCATTATGACAACCGTGGAGGAATCACTGTACGATTCTCTTTCGGGAAAAATCGATAATTTGTATCCGCTGTCATTACAAAAGAAATTGTAAAGGAGAATAGAAAATGGCTGTTTTAACTTTCAAAACCGACAGATGCAAAGGCTGCGGACTGTGCATTGACGCTTGTCCCAAAGGTGTTTTGGCACTCGCCGCCGACAAAATAAACGCCAAAGGCCACCATCCGGTCGAGGCTGTAAAACCTGAGAATTGTATTGGTTGCGCTTTTTGTGCAACCATGTGTCCCGACTGCATTATCAAAGTAGAAAGGTAAGTGAAAACTATGTCAGAAAAAGTATTAATGAAAGGCAACGAAGCTATTGCCGAAGCGGCTATTTCGGCCGGTTGCCGTCACTATTTCGGCTACCCGATCACTCCGCAAACCGAAATCGCGGCATACATGGCAAAAAGAATGCCCAAAATCGGTGGTACCTTTCTGCAAGCGGAAAGTGAAATCGCCGCTATCAATATGGTATACGGTGTTGCCGCTACCGGAAAACGCGTAATGACTTCCTCGTCAAGCCCCGGAATCTCGCTTAAAGGCGAAGGTATCTCTTACCTCGCCGGTGCGGATTTGCCCTCTTTGATTGTCAACGTACAACGCGGCGGCCCCGGTCTTGGCGGTATTCAACCTTCGCAATCCGACTATTTCCAAGCGACCA
>JAZROQ010000038.1:0-1510 GCA_045648765.1 Acutalibacteraceae bacterium | reverse complement strand
AGAAATCATTGTTAAAAGCTTTTTAAAAAAAGCAATTAACGGGTTCCGTTTTTAATGATGCTGTTTAATTTTCAAGGATCATTTTTCGCATAAGATCAAGGGTTTGCGACGTTTCCGCCGTGCTCCTCTCTCTTGAGCGCTTGTATATGATACCACACTCTTTTTGAAAAGTCAACACTTTTTTTCAATTTTTTTAAAAAACTTTTTTGAACACATTTTATGGTATTTCAAAGTGTTCCTGACACAAATTGTAGAGCGCCTTTTGGTCAATATGATAATAACTTATCCCCTCCTGTTTCATATCATTATATTCCCCCGGACAATCATGGGAAATGATTTGAACTTCTTTTTGGGCAAATGCCCTGAACATCGGCAAAAAGCGAGACATATCTTCCAGTGTTATATTTGTGCTCGTGTTTTCCGCAAGTATCTTATATAGCTGCGGCAATTTGGAAACATACCTTAGTTTGAGTTTTTGCGAAATTAATTCACTTAACAACTTCTGCTGATTCTGCGTACGCGTTAAATCCCCCATCACATATCGACGGTAGCGACAATATTGTTCACACTGCGCACCCGTAAGCGTTTGTTTGCCTGCCTTTAAATCTATCAGCAAACCCTGACCGGAATCTTTATAGTACATATCTTTTTCTACGGTATACTCCAATCCGTTCAGCGCATCAACTATCTTGGCAAAGACACCTACCTTCATTTTAATATAATAGTCAATCTCCACTCCCGTAAGTTTTTCGATGATTTTGGGTTTTTCTTCATCAATCGTCAACGAAAGCAGGGTATTAAGTTTTACGTTTCTGCCCTCGTATTGCATTTTGGAGTCACGCGGCAAGGAAAGCAGCTGCACCTGCCCAAACTGCGCATCTGCATGAACCAACATAATACTGTCCGCACGAAGCCCCGAAACATCGCAACCCAATAATAATATATTAAATGTAGAATTTTGCTCCGGCTGCCGTTCCGGTTGACCCGTTTGTTGCGACACCGACGGATTATTCCAAACCACAAATCCGACTCCTACCGCCAATAAAATCGCAAAGGAAATATATTTTACCCACTTCACGCCCTTCACCTCGGCATTAGTGTGCGCAAAAATCAAATATATATGAAAACGCGAAGCTCTTACAAGCTTCGCGTTTTGTTGATTTTACAAAGTTTACTTAATATATGTATTATAGAAATTCATCATAATGGTTGCAACTTCGGCACGAGTGGCATTTCCTTGCGGACGGAAACGATAGCTGTTTCCGACTTTTTCACCACCGACGATGCCGCCTGTCTGACAAGCGGTAACCGCCTTTTTAGCGTAAGAGGAAATGCTCTTTGCATCGGCAAAGGAAACCGCTTTGTTGATTTTTTTGAGTTTGATGCCTGCAAAGTCACAATATCTGAGCATCATAGCGCAGATCTGCTCACGATTGATATTGTTCTCCGGTCCAAACGTTGTAGCAGAGGTACCGCTGACAATACCGTTTTTGTTTGCCCAGGCAACATA
>JAZROQ010000037.1:0-15437 GCA_045648765.1 Acutalibacteraceae bacterium | reverse complement strand
TATTGTCAGTGGTTATTCCCTCGTATAACGAGGAAAATAATTTTAGCACAGCGGTACAACGGCTTTCCGAAGTGTTGACAGCCGCTAAAATTGAATATGAACTCATTTTTGTGGATGATGGCTCGCGTGACAACACGTATGTGCTGATTTGTGAAGAAGCACGTAAAAACTCGGCGGTGCGCGGCATTTCGTTTAGCCGTAATTTTGGCAAAGAAGCTGCCATTTTTGCCGGCTTGCGTGAAGCCAAAGGAGACGCTTGTGTCGTTACGGATTGCGATATGCAGTTCCCACCCGAAGTGATTGTGCAAATGTGGGAATTGTGGCAACAAGGTTACCAAGTGGTAGAAGGCAAAAAAAGCAACCGTGGAAAAGAACACGTTGCTCACGGTTTGTTTGCGCGGTTATTTTATCGTTTGATTGGACAAGCGGTTGGCATGGATATGCAGTCTTCCTCTGATTTTAAATTGTTGGACCGTCGCGTGGTAGATGCTCTTAACACGTTGCAAGAACGCGACACCTTTTTTAGAGCATTGTCTTTTTGGGCAGGATTTCGCACAGCGACGGTGGAATTTGAAGTGCAACCCCGTAAAAACGGAACGTCAAAATGGTCGATTCGTAAACTGGTGCGGTATGCGATTAACAACCTTACCTCTTTTTCTACCGCGCCGCTTCGTGTGATTACGTTTTTGGGCGCCATGTTGCTGATTGGCTCGGCGGTGCTGGCGTTGCAAACGTTGGTGCGCTTTTTTATGGGTACGGCAGTGGAGGGCTTTACTACCGTTATTTTGTTGCTGTTACTGATTGGTGGCGCAATTATGGTGAGTTTGGGGATTATCGGGCATTATATCGGTCGTATTTATGACGAGGTTAAAAAACGCCCCCGCTACATTGTAGCGCGTCGTACAGAGGAGGAAGAAAAACGTGCTATTGACGCTTGATTTAGGAAACACCAACTTGACGGTTGGCGTGTTTGAAGAGCAAGAGTTGGTTTGTGAATTTCGCATTGCGACCGACCGCACACTAACAGGCGACCAATATGCGGTGCAATTGCTTTCGGTGCTCAATTTGCATGAGATTGATGCCAAAGGCGTTGACGGCGCCATTATCAGCTCGGTAGTTCCCGGCTTGGATGCTATATTGATGAAAGCGGTAAAAAAAGTTACCGGTGTAACACCGCTGTTGGTAGGTCCCGGCGTGAAGACCGGTATGAATATCCGCATTGATAATCCTGCGCAATTGGGCGCAGACTTATTGGTGGGAGCAGTGGCATCTACAGCAAAATATGGTACGCCGTGTGTTGTTTGGGATTTAGGAACAGCAACCACCGTTTCGGTGGTGGATAAAGACGGAGCTTTCCGCGGTGGCGCAATTATGCCGGGTGTGGGAACTTCGCTTGATTCACTTGTCAGTCGCGCTTCGCTTTTGCCGCGCATTCGTTTGGAGGCACCGTCGCATGTGATTGGTACGAACACCGCTGATTCTATGAAATCGGGTTCGGTTTTTGGCACAGCGGCAATGATTGACGGGATGTCGGCGCGCATTGAAGAGGAGTTGGGAACTCCTGCTACCGTGGTGATTACCGGTGGATTAGGCGAGGAAATTGCCGCCCGCTGTCACCATGATGCGGTATATGACGGTAGATTATTGTTAGACGGATTACGTTTGCTGTACGAAAAAAATAACTGAGTCTATAATGCGCTGCATCGGAAAAGGCAGGTTTTTGCTATTGCCTTGATGAGCAGCAGCAAGGAGGATATTATGAAAGCAAACAAAAAGGAATCTGCCATCCTTCGAATGGTAGAGTTGGCTATTTTGACCGCCGTTGTGCTGGTGCTGCAACTGACGGGAACGGCCATTAAGTTGACAGCACTGGGAACAAGCATCAGTTTGGTGCTGATTCCGATTGTGTTAGGCGCAGTACTGCTCGGCCCTGCCTCAGGTGCTTGGCTTGGCGGCGTATTTGGTTGTATAACCTATTTGATGGGCGTTTTTGGAATGGATGGGTTTACGTTCATTTTGTTTACGGAACACCCGTTGCTTACGGCTCTTGTTTGTTTTGGCAAAGGTATTGCAGCCGGTTTTTGCGCCGGATGGGTGTATCGTTTGTTGTGTAACAAAAACAATACAGCGGCCATGTTTACGGCAGCGGCGGTGGCACCGATCGTGAACACCGGTTTGTTTATCTTGGGAGCTTTGCTGATGAGCGAAACGCTTTCGGCAAACTTTGTGGCCGACGGAAGCACGGTTTTGTATTTTTTGGTGATTGTGTGCGCCGGTGTGAACTTTTTGTTGGAACTGGCGCTGAATTTGATTGTAACGCCCTCTATTTCCGCTGTGGTTCAAGCGGTGAAAAAACGTATGTAAGGGGTAAACCGATATGCCGCAACAAGATATTTTTGACCGCTTGTTGGCAACACGCTTGTTGCGGCGGTGGCAACCGTTGTACCAAAAGCACAAAGCGGTGCTGCTGTATTTACTGTTTGGCGGTTTGACCACCGTTATCAGCATTGGCACATTTTGGTTGGGACACAGTGTCTTGCAACTAAACGAGCATTTTTCTAACGTTATTTCGTGGGTGTTGGCGGTGTTGTTTGCATTTTTGACAAACCGCGTATGGGTGTTTTCGGCACCGACCGACAATGCCAAAGCGTTTTGGAAACAATTGTTTCGGTTTTACGGCGGGAGGCTGACAACGCTCGCGGTGGAGGAACTGTTGCTGTTTGTGTTTATTACCGTGCTGAAAATAAACGGTATGGTGGTAAAAGTGGGAGCACAAATTGCAGTGTTGATTCTCAATTTTGTTGTGAGCAAATGGTTTGTATTCAAAAAATAAAAACAAAACCCTTTTGCCAATTACGGAAAAAGGGTTTTTATTTTCTGAAAAGTTTGATAAAAGCATTGACTTTACCATACTAACGTGTTAACATACTAAAAGAAACAACAGTAAAAAGAGGAAATCGTTATGATGATTGATCAAACTATTTTGAAATTTGAAGAAAAAGTGATATTTTCGTTACGGGCGTTGTATGCCAAATACGGGTATCGTCAATTCAAAATGAGCAAGTTTGAAGAATACGACTTGTATTCTAAAAATAAAGATTTTTTAGTTTCGGACGGTGTGATTACGTTTAACGATACCAACGGTAAGTTGTTGGCGCTTAAACCCGACGTGACATTGTCTATTATCAAAAACAGCAAATATGCTTTGGGTTCGGGCGCTTGTGAGAAATTTTATTACAACGAAAACGTTTATCGGATTTCGGAACAATCGCATTGCTACAAAGAAATTATGCAGACAGGTTTGGAATGCATTGGTGACATTACCGACACCGATGTATGGGAAGTTTGTGAGTTGGCGGTAAAAAGTTTGCAAACGATTTCCGAAAATTTTGTGCTTAGCCTTTCGCACGTAGGTTTGGTGGATGCATTACTGGAAGAATACGGCGTCAATCAAACTTTGAAACCCAAAGTGATGACAGCGATTAACGAAAAGAACGAAGGCGAGTTAGAACGTTTGCTCAGTGCCGCCGCTTACACGGCGCTGCGGTGTTTGTTGACACATTACGACACGCCGATGCAGTCGTTGGACGCTGTGGCCGCCATTGCAAACAGCCCTGTTTCTAAAACGGCTGTTGCCGAATTTTGTGCTGTGTGCAAAACCTTGTGCGACAAAGGATATGCGCAGTATTTGGCGGTGGATTTTTCCATTACGGACAAGGACGGATATTACAGCGGCATTGTTTTTAAAGGGTTTATCAACGGTGTGGCGTCACGCGTGTTATCGGGCGGTCGGTACGACACGCTGATGCAGCGTATGGGGCGTACAGCGGGTGCTTTGGGATTTGCCGTATATTTGGATACGTTGGAACGCTTGGACGAAATTGAAACCTGTGACAGCATGATAAATATTGCTCTTCCCAAAGGTCGTTTGGGTGAGAAAGTATACGATATGTTTGAAAAAGCAGGGTTTGACTGTCCGTCGATTAAAGAAACGAATCGCAAACTGATTTTTGAAAACAAAGAAAAGGGATTGCGCTTTTTCTGGGTGAAACCGTCTGACGTTGCCAGTTACGTGGAACGCGGCGCGGCAGATATCGGTGTGGCGGGCAAAGATATTTTGTTAGAATACACACCGGATGTGTATGAGTTGTTGGATTTAAACATTGGTAAATGCCGTATGGCTGTGGCGGCAAAAAATGATTTTGTTGACGACACCTCCAAAACGTTGCGCGTGGCCACCAAGTTCCCCAACATTGCCAAACGTTATTACACGGAAAACTGCCGCGATATCGATATTATCAAACTTAACGGTTCGATTGAGATTGCGCCGATTTTGGGGTTATCCGATGTGATTGTCGATATTGTCGAAACCGGAAAAACGCTGCTCGAAAACAATCTCGAACCGTTTCAAACGATTGTGCCGATCAGCGCACGACTGATTTCGAACAAAGCGTGTTACGGCTTTAAAATGCAAAAGATAGAAGCCATCAAAAACGGCTTGTTACAAGAGGTGAAAAGCGATGATTAACATATTGCGTTTTAGCGAAGTGGGTGCCGACGAGATTTTTGCGCGCGTGGAGCCTACGGCTAACGTGGCAGATATTGTTACCGAAATTATCGAGACGGTCAAGCAAAAAGGCGATGCCGCTTTGCTCGAATACGGCAAAAAATTTGACAAAGCCGAGCTTACTTCTTTGGAAGTGACCAAAGAAGAAATTGACGAAGCGTTTTCGTTGGTAGAACCGCGGTTTTTAGAGGTGTTAAAAACCGCGGCGGCAAATATTACCGCTTTTCATCAAAAGCAAGTACGCAACAGTTTTATTATTAACGATAACGACGGAGTTGTTACGGGGCAAAAAATAACTCCCATTGAAAAAGTGGGGTTATATGTTCCCGGCGGAACGGCGGCTTATCCGTCCACGGTGTTGATGGACAGTATCCCCGCCAAAATTGCGGGGTGCTGTGAGATTTGCATTACGACACCGCCGATGCAAAACGGAAAAATCAATCCTGTTATTTTGGCAGCAGCAAAAATTGCAGGTGTGGATCGTATTTTCAAAATCGGTGGTGCGGGTGCGATTGCCGCTTTGGCATACGGCACACAAACCGTGCCGAAAGTGGACAAGATTGTCGGGCCCGGTAATGCGTTTGTGGCAGAGGCTAAACGCCAAGTGTTTGGCAGAGTGTCGATTGATATGATAGCCGGGCCAAGCGAAATTTTGGTGATTGCGGATGCTGCATCCGACCCTCGATTTGTGGCGGCAGATTTGCTTTCGCAAGCAGAACATGATAAAATGGCAAGTGCGGTGTTGGTGACCGACAGCATGGACCTTGCCACTGCTGTCAGCGCGGAGATTGAACGGCAACTGGATAAGTTGCCGCGTAAAGAAATTGCGCGAGTGTCGATTGATGCGAACGGCAAAATTATTGTGGCAGATTCACTGGACGAAGTGTTTGCCATTGCCAACGAAATTGCACCGGAACATTTGGAACTTTGTGTAGATAATCCGTTTGATTATTTGGATAAAATTCAAAACGCAGGAAGCATTTTTATGGGGCGCTATTGTCCCGAAGCGTTGGGTGATTATTTGGCGGGACCCAATCACACGTTACCTACATCGGGTACGGCGCGGTTTTCCAGCCCGCTTTCGGTGGACGATTTTGTAAAAAAATCGCAATACACCTATTACACCAAAGAAGCGTTACAAAAAGTAGCAAACGACGTGGCGTTTTTTGCCGAAAAAGAAGGACTTTCGGCGCACGCGAACAGTGCTACTGTCAGATTTGAGGATGAATCGGTATGAGTCAATTTGCGAGTGCGCGGTTAAATGCTATTGAAGCCTATACCCCCGGTGAACAGCCGCGCGACAAACAATATATTAAACTGAATACAAACGAATCACCGTTCCCGCCGTCACCCGGGGTGGTTTCTGCCATTGCGGCTGACGAGGTACGGGATTTACGGTTATATTGTGACCCGACGTGCCAGGCGTTGCGGGGAAAACTTGCCGAACGTTATGACGTGTGTGCAAACAACGTGTTTGTTGCCAACGGTTCCGACGATATTTTGAATTTTGCGTTTATGGCATACGGTCAAAACGGTGCGGTGTTTGCCGATATTACGTATGGGTTTTACAGCGTGTTTGCGCAGTTACATAACGTGCAGGCGGAAATTGTACCGCTAAGCGAAGATTTCACGTTGCCTGTGGAAAAGTTTTGCAACAAAGGAAAATTGGTGGTGATTGCGAACCCCAATGCACCGACCGGTATGGATATTCCGCTTTCCGATGTGGAAAAGATAGTGAAAAGCAACCCCGACAGCGTGGTGTTGATAGACGAAGCGTATGTGGATTTTGGCGGGGTGTCGTGCGCGGCACTGACGAAAAAGTATCCCAACTTATTGTGCGTGGGTACGTTTTCCAAATCGCGCAGTTTGGCAGGCGCACGGCTTGGCTTTTGCATTGCCAACGAAGCGTTGATACAAGATTTGGAGAAAATTAAGTACTCAACCAATCCGTATAACGTTAACCGCCTAACACAACTTGCAGGCTTTTGGGCGTTGGAAGAAAATGAGTATTATGTAGAAAACGCTGCAAAAATTATGGAAAATCGCGAATTTACCGTGCGCGAACTTAAAAAAATGGGTTTCTCGGTTTTGCCTTCCAAAGCAAATTTTGTGTTTGCTAAACACGAAAAAATCAGCGGTGATGAATTGTATGCTAGATTAAAAGATAAAGGCGTGCTCGTACGCCATTTTGGCAGCGAAAGAATCAAGGAATACAATCGTATTACCATTGGCAGTCGAGAGGAAATGGAAATTTTCATTCAAAAGGTAGGGGAATGTTTATGAGAACGGCAACCATAACACGCACAACCAAGGAAACGGATATTGCACTGACACTGTGCCTTGACGGTAAAGGGGTGTGCAAGATTGATTCGGGATGTGGTTTTTTGGATCACATGCTGACTTTGTTTGCCAGTCATGCGCGGTTTGATTTAACCCTTTGCTGCAAAGGAGATACGCAAGTGGATTTTCACCACACGGTGGAAGATATCGGCATTGCGTTGGGAGATGCTTTCAAAGAAGCGTTAGAAAACAAAAAAGGCATTACCCGCTACGGTAATTTTATGTTGCCGATGGATGAAACGCTGATTTTGTCGGCGGTGGATATTTCGGGGCGGAGTTTTTTGTGCTATGATTTGGATATTCCCGCTTTCAAAGTAGGAACATTTGATACCGAACTGGTGGAAGAATTCTTTATTGCTTTTGTAAACCATGCCGGCATCACGTTACATATCAAACAATTGGCCGGTCGAAATTCGCACCACATCATTGAAGGCGCTTTTAAATCGGTGGCGCGTTCACTTAAAGCGGCGGTGGCAATTGATGAGAGCTTTGCCGAGGAGATTCCGTCGACAAAAGGAGTATTGTAATGATTGCCATTGTAGATTATGGCGTGGGCAATTTGTTTTCGTTGGTTTCGTCGCTCAAAGCCATTGGTTACGATGCGGTGATAACGGGAGATGCCGAAAAACTGCGCCAAGCAGACAAAATTATTTTGCCGGGTGTAGGCGCTTTTGAAGATGCTGTTGCTAAATTGCGCAGTACCGGGTTGGATGTTGTGGTGACACAAGAAGCGCAAAACGGCAAACCGTTACTTGGTATTTGTCTTGGCATGCAAATGCTGTTTGACAAAAGTTTTGAAAATGGTGAGTTTGAGGGTTTGGGTTTGATCAGCGGTGAAATTATCCCCATGCAAGGCACCATTCCCGACACGCTTAAAATTCCGCACATTGGTTGGAATGCATTAAAGTTTACAAAGCCGTCGCCGTTGTTTTCGAATATCAAAGACGGTGATTGCGTGTATTTTGTGCATTCGTATTATGCGGTGCAGTGCGATAAAGCGGTGATAGCCACCACAGAATACGGAAAAGATATCACAGCCGCGGTTGCCTACAAAAACATTTTTGGGTGTCAGTTCCATCCCGAAAAAAGCGGCGCGGTGGGACTGAATATTTTAAAAGCATTTTGCGAAATGGAGTAATTTATGAAACTGTTTCCCGCCGTTGATTTGTATGACGGTAAAGCTGTTCGGTTATTAAAAGGTGATTATGAAAAGATGACGGTGTATTCCGAAGATCCGTTATCGGTTGCTAAGGATTTTGAAAAACAAGGGGCAACGTGCATCCATTTGGTGGATTTAGAGGGCGCGCGTGACGGAACAACGCCGCATCTTGCAGTGGTGCAACGTATTGCCAAAGAAACTTCGTTGTTTTGCGAAATCGGTGGCGGTATTCGAACCATGGAAACCGTCAAACGATATTTGGACAGTGGCGTGGACCGTGTGATTTTGGGCACGGCGGCGGTCACTTCTCCCGAGTTTTTAAAACAGGCGGTGCAGACCTATGGCGAAAAAATTGCCGTGGGCGTGGATATCAAAGATGGATTTGTGGCGATTAAAGGGTGGACACAATCTTCAGAACATTCTTGCTTTTCGTTTTGTCAGCAAATGCAAGAACTGGGGGTTAGCACCATTATTTGCACCGATATTTCCAAAGACGGCATGATGGCGGGTACCAACCGTGAATTATACAAAGAATTATCCGAGCGCTTTACGGTGAACATTACGGCCTCGGGTGGGGTTTCTACTTTGGATGATATACGTGCGCTTAAAGAAATGGGGCTTTACGGCGCTATTATCGGCAAAGCGTATTATACGGGAGCTGTTTTGCTTAAAGAGGCGTTGGAGGTGGCAAAATGATAACCAAACGCATTATCCCATGCTTGGATGTGAAAAACGGCAGAGTGGTAAAAGGCGTTAATTTTGCCGACCTAAACGACGTATCCTCGCCGGTGGAACTTGGCAAATATTACAGCGATTGCGATGCCGACGAACTGGTGTTTTATGATATTACGGCTTCCAGTGATTCGCGGCAACTGTTTACAGACGTTCTGCGCGAAGTGGCGCAAAACGTGTTTATTCCGCTGACAGTGGGCGGCGGTATCAACACGGTGGATGATTTTGACCGTGTTCTCAAATGCGGCGCCGATAAAGTGAGCGTTAATTCCGGTGCACTGAAAAACCCTGACCTTGTGCGGCAAGCGGCGCTTAAATACGGCAACCAATGTGTGGTGTTGTCGGTGGACGTTAAGCGCGTAGACGGCGAATTTCGCGTGTTTGCCAAAGGCGGCAGAGAAGATACCGGCAAAGAAGCACTTTCTTGGATTAAACAATGTGTGGCAAACGGTGCCGGCGAAGTGGTAGTGAATTCCATTGACACCGACGGTGTTAAAAAAGGCTTTGACTTGGAGTTACTTAAAGAGGTTTGCGCCGCTGTAAACGTGCCGGTGATTGCTTCGGGCGGCGCGGGTTGCGCTGAAGATTTTGTGAAATTGTTCAAAGAAATTCCCGATATTGATGCGGGACTGGCGGCTTCGATTTTCCATTTTGGCGAGGTTAAAATCCCCGATTTAAAACAGACGTTACAACAAAACGGCATTAACGTGCGAGGTGTAAAACAATGATAACGATTTCGGATTTAAAGTTTGATGAAAAAGGCTTGATTCCTGCGGTGGTGGTGGACAGCCTTTCCAAAAAAGTGTTGACCGTTGCTTACATGAACGAGGAAAGCCTGAAAATATCGTTGGAAAAAGGACTGACTTGTTTTTACAGCCGTTCCCGACAAGAATTGTGGCTTAAAGGGGAAACAAGCGGAAACTATCAACACATTGTATCGATTACGGCAGACTGCGACCGCGATGCCTTAGTGGTATCGGTGGAAAAAGACGGTCCCGCGTGTCACACGGGAACGGATTCGTGCTTTACGGCACCGCTGTTTATCAGCGAAAGCCGTGCCGATTTTTCGATGGATGGGTTGTATGAGTTGTTAGAAGGCCGCAAAGCCGATTTGCCCGAGGGTTCTTACACCACGTATTTGTTCCAAAAAGGCATGGATAAAATCCTTAAAAAAATCGGTGAAGAAAGCACAGAAGTGATTATCGCCGCCAAATCGGATGATAAAAAAGAAGCCATTTATGAAATTGCAGATTTGGCATACCACGTGATGGTGATGATGGTGGAAATGGGAATCACCGTCGACGATGTTCGCAAAGAACTCGCTTCCCGCCACGTGATTGACCACAAAGTCAAACAAGAAAAAATGACCTAATCTATATTAAAAATTATCGCCTTACAGATTTAGGGTGTCTTTTGTGTGACATACTGTATCTGTGGAGGCGATTTTTTATGGATTCTTTTTGGCAAACGACGCTCCCCGATTTTTCAAAACTTAAACAGAACTTGAACGTGGATGTGCTGATTATCGGTGGGGGGATTACCGGTTTGCTGTGCGCGGAATATTTGCAACGAGCGGGGCTTTCGGTGGCGGTGGCAGAAGCAAATAAAGTTGCCGAGGGTGTGAGCGGTCGCACGACCGCCAAAATCACATCGCAACACGGGGTGATATATCACAAAATCGAACGAAAATACGGATTGGAAGCGGCGCGGCAATATTACACCGCGCAACAAGAGGCGCTCTCGGAATATTGCCGTTTGGCAGAGTGCCTTGATTTTGAATATGAAGAATGTGATGCATACGTCTATTCTTTGGCGGATCGATTGGCGCTTAGCGCAGAACGCTCGACACTTAAACGAATTGGCGGTGAAGCCGAGTGGGCGCAAGTAGCACCTATAGATATGCCCACAGCAGGGGCGCTCAAAATACCGCGCCAAGCGCAGATGAACCCCTTGATGTTGATGAAAGCGTTATCGAAAAACGTGCCGATATATGAGCACACGCGCGTGCGGAAAATAGATGCCAATACGGCTCTGACGGATGACGGCGTGACCATTACGGCACGCGCTATCATCGTGGCAACACATTTCCCGTTTTTGAACCGACACGGTGCGTATTTTCTAAAATTGTATCAGCACCGTTCCTATGTGGTGGCGTTGGAAAATGCAACGGTGCCGTCGGGGATGATGTGGAGTGATAAACAAGATGGTATTACGTTGCGGCAATACGGCAACTACGTTTTGGTTGGTGGCGGGGGACACCGCACCGGCAAACAAGGCGAGGGTTACAAAGCTGCCGAAGCGTTTGCAAAAAAGTATTTTCCAAACGCCAAAGTAAAACACCGCTGGGCAACACAAGATTGCATGAGTTTGGACGGCATACCGTATATTGGGCGGTATTCACCGTCAAGACCGTCGGTGTATGTGGCAACGGGTTTTGGTGGATGGGGCATGACGTCGGCTATGGTGTCGGCTTTGTTGCTCACTGCCGAAATTGCGGGGAGGCCCAAAGAATGGGCATTGGTTTTCCGCCCCGACCGCCGTGTTTGGCACAAACAATTGGCGGTGAACGCGGCAGAATCAACGTTGGGATTACTCACACCAACCGTGCCGCGGTGTCCGCATTTGGGTTGTGCGCTCAAATGGAACCCGCAGGAGCACAGTTGGGATTGCGGATGCCACGGTTCCCGCTTTGCCAAAGACGGCACATTACTCAACGGACCCTCAACCGGTGATTTACCACGAAAAAAAGACAGATGAGCGTTTGCTCATCTGTCTTTTTGTTGATGTATCTATACTGCGACTTTGGATAACGGTACTGCAACCCATCGTAATCGACCTTTTATACCATCTTCCAAAAGCGGAGAACAATTGCAAAGTAACACCACTTCTCCGTTTTTGATCTCCGGCTGCCACTGGTAACGGATTAAATACCGCTCGTCCTTTACGTCCAATACTTTATCAAGAATTTCAAAGGATACATAATTCTTTTCATAATAACTCTTTTTTAGGACGTTATCGCATTCGCGATACAAAGCCTCTTCATCAATTTTCGGTGCTGACATGTCCTGCAAAATATCCAGCTTATTAACAAAAATCACCTCTACCACACCGTCTTTTCGGATGTCTATTGTCACACCGCGAAACGTTTCATATTCGCCAACAACCCACCGATAAGAGACGATATACTCGTCCTCATATACAGAAACTTTTTCGCGATACTCTGAAATCGGAATATACAAGCCTGCCAATTGTCGAGCAATTACCAAAACTGCAGCTTCGCTTTTTTCCTTGCCCATGGCCGGGAGCGGAATTTTACGAGCAAAAAACGTCAGTAGTCCGTTGGTGTCGTAAAAAGTATATTGTGCGTGTTCTCCTTCGTAGGTTTCGTACAGAGGGGAGTATTGATTTCCTTTTTCAGTACAGGTTAATTTCTGCTTGTTAACATCTAACATTTTCTCCGTCAATCCACAGCTGACAAGGAAATCTTTTGTTTTTGAATCGTAGTCGGAAAACTTTTTCGGTAATACGGTCACCGGTTCACCGATGACGGGTTTCGTTGTTGTTTCGGGTTTTTTTGTTTTTGTGGAGCTTGTGGTAGGGGTTTTCTCTGTAACGCTTGTAGTCAAAGAGGTGCTCGTTGTTGAGGTGGTGATGGTTGTAACGGACGGTACCGGTTTCTCAGGTCCACACGCTGTAAGAAAAAGCGTAAGAAAAGCACAGAGGAAACTCATCATTGTTCGTGTCATTTTCTTTCTCATTTTCATTCTCATTCTCCTTTCTGTTACAGGGGACAAAAAAGCACAAATCATCCCCAAGGCAGATGATTTGTGCGCTTTGTGCAGTCTATAAACATGGCGCACAAATCGTCGGATGTACGTCACTTCTTACGCATCTACTATATCAAATCCATAGGGAAAAGTCAACCAAAATTTACCGCCAAAAATAATAACCACCGAGCAATCGGTGGTTATCAGTAAAAAATTATTTTTCGTCTTGTTCGGCGATTTTGCGACCCATGAGAACGCCCATGACCGAAGCCATCATCAGTCCGCGGGTCCAGCCGCTGGAATCACCCAAGCAGTGCAAGCCTTTGACGTTGGTGTTTAAGTCGGTATCCATGCGCACGCGGTTGCTGTAGAATTTGAGTTCGGGAGAATAAAGCAGTGTTTCGTACGAGGCAAAACCAGGTACCACGTGGTCGACCGCTTGGATAAAGTTGATAATGTTAATCATCGCACGGTACGGCATGGCGGCGGTGATATCACCCGCCACAGCATCGGGCAAGGTGGGTTTTAGGTTGGATTGTGCAAGTTCTTTTTGCCAGGTGCGTTTGCCATCCAAAATATCGCCAAAGCGTTGTACCAGAATGTGACCGGCACCGAGCATATTGGTGAGTTCGCCCACTTTTTGGGCATACTCGATGGGTTGGTTAAACGGTTGGTTGAAGTTGTGCGAACACAAAATTGCCAAGTTGGTGTTATTGGATTTGAGTTCTTTGTACGAGTGACCGTTGACCACTGCCAAGTCGTTATCGTAGTTTTCTTGGCTGACAAAACCGCCGGGGTTTTGACAGAAGGTACGCACTTTATTTTTGAACGGGCGGGGATAGCCGATGAGTTTGGATTCGTACAACGTTTTGTTGACTTTTTCCATCACTTCGTTGCGCACTTCCACGCGCACACCGATATCGACGGTGCCGGGTTGGTGGGCAATGTTGTGTTCGGCACAAATTTTTTCCAACCAGTCGGCGCCACGGCGACCAGTGGCAATGACGGTTCGTTCGGCGCGGATTTCGAGTTCTTCTTTGCCGTTGGTGATGCACACGCCCAAGCAGTTTTCACCGTCTAACAACAAATCGGAGCATTCGTAGCCAAACATCATTTCCACACCGTGTTGTTGCAAATATTGTTCGATAGAAAGATAAATGCCTTGTGCTTTTTCGGTGCCCATGTGACGAATGGGGCAGTCCACCAATTTAAGACCCGCTTGAATGGCACGTTTGCGGATTTCTTTGACTTCTTCGGTGTTGCCAAGACCCTCAACATGGGTATCGGCACCAAATTCCAGATAAATGCCGTCGGCATAGTTGATGAGTTCTTGCGCTAAATCTTCGCCAATGAGCGAGGGGAAGTCGCCGCCGACTTCGTAACTTAACGACAATTTACCGTCGGAAAATGCGCCTGCACCCGAAAAACCGGTGGTGATGTGGCAATACGGTTTGCAGTTGACACATTTGCCCGTTTTGCTTTTGGGGCAACGGCGGTTTTCGATAGCTTGGCCTTTTTCGACAATCACAATTTCTTTGCGGCAACCTTTGCGAATAAGCTCCAATGCGGTGAAGATACCCGCAGGGCCGGCGCCGACAATAACAACGTCTTTTTTCATAAAGAACCTCCTAAAAGGAATAGGATGTCACCAACGGTATAGTATATCAATAAAACACCAAAAAGTCAACTTTGTTTTTAAGGTTCTACTTGCGGAAAAGCGATAGTTTGTGCTATACTATATTTGTGATAGTATTGCTATGGCGAGGTGGGGAAATGGATATTCGTGTTGGTGATGTTTTGGTGATGAAAAAACCGCATCCTTGCGGTGAATATCGGTTTTCTGTGCTGCGTATCGGCATGGATTTTCGTTTGCATTGCGAAGGTTGCGGACACGAAATTATGTTGCCTCGCCACAAAGCGGAAAAAAACATTCGTCGCATTGAACGCGCACCGCAAGAGGAAGGATGAACCGTGAATGTTAGACCGTCTTAAAGACGTTGAAAAACGATATGAAGAAGTCATGGCACGGTTATGTGATCCTTCGGTGATTGCGCAAACGGATGTTTATCGCGAACTTATGCGAGAAAGCAAACACTTGGAACCGATTGTGGAAAAATACCGCGAATATGCCGCGGCGCGTGAATCGGAGCAAGAAGCCAGAACGTTGTTGGACACGTCGGGAATAGACCGTGAGTTGCGCGAACTGGCAGAAGAAGAATTACACGAAAGCCGCGAAAAAGCAGAGCGCTGTGCCGACGAACTGAAAATCTTGTTGTTACCGCGTGACCCCAACGATGATCGTAACGTGATTGTAGAAATCCGAGCCGGAGCAGGTGGGGAAGAATCGGCTTTGTTTGCGGGGAGCTTATACCGCATGTATGGATTGTACGCCCAAGCAAACGGCTATCAAACCGAAGCGGTTAACGTGAATGAAACCGAGCTTGGCGGATACAAAGAAATCAGTTTTATGATTATTGGTGAAGGCGCTTACAGCAAACTGAAATTTGAAAGCGGGGTGCACCGCGTTCAACGTGTGCCCGAAACCGAAGCGGGTGGCCGCATTCATACTTCCACAGTGACGGTGGCTATTTTGCCCGAAGCAGAGGAAGTTGATATTGATATTAACCCTGCTGATTTGCAAATTGATACGTTCCGTTCCAGCGGTGCGGGCGGTCAGCATATTAATAAAACGGAATCGGCTATTCGTATTACGCACGTGCCGACCGGTACAGTGGTGGAATGTCAAGACGAGCGAAGCCAGTTTAAAAACAAAGATAAGGCCATGCGTGTTTTGCGTTCTCGGTTGTTGGAAGCCAAACAAACCGAGCAACAATCCGCCATTGCCGCTGACCGTCGTTCGCAAGTGGGAACA
>JAZROQ010000036.1:0-8820 GCA_045648765.1 Acutalibacteraceae bacterium | reverse complement strand
CGTCCGGATCGTCTGCGTCACCTTCGATGTAGATACCACCGGTAGTGCCGTTTTGGCAACCGATT
Source organism: Acutalibacteraceae bacterium (assembly GCA_045648765.1). GTDB lineage: Bacteria > Bacillota > Clostridia > Oscillospirales > Acutalibacteraceae > RGIG3009. The sequence goes on along the minus strand of JAZROQ010000036.1, from coordinate 8,755 downwards.
TTGGTATCTTTGGTTTTGGCATTCAAAATAGCAACTACTTCATCCGCGGTTTTGCAAGCGTCGAATTCGGTGTTGTCAGCAGGTACCATCAGCACTTGGTTTGCGCTGTAGTAGGAATCGCTGAAAGTAACAACTTCTTGACGAGCAGGAGTGATGGTAAGACCGGCCATACCGATATCGCAAAGGCCTTGTTGCACCGAAGTAACAACCGAAGCAAATTGCATATCTTCGATAACCAATTCTTTATTTAAGTATTTTGCCAAGCCGGCTGCAATTTCCAAGTCGACACCGGAGTATTTGCCGGCGTCAACCATTTCGAACGGTTCAAAACCCGTGCTGGTAGCAACAACCAATTGGTCTTTGCTTTCGTCTTTTGCAGCAGAGACGATTTCGGCCGGAGTACCGTTACCGAAATATTTGTCGCAAATAGCGTCGAATGTGCCATCGTCTTTGATTTGTTTGAGGTAAGCGTTTACTTTACCGAGCAATTCTGCATCCTCTTTATTGACACAGAAAGCATATTGTTCTTCGGAAAGAGCAATATCGATGACTTTTACTTTTGCCGTGTTCGCTTTGCCGCAAGCTGCAAAACAAGTCACAACCAAAGCCACAGCCAGTACCAATGCGAGTACTTTAGAAACTTTTTTCATAACATTAACCCTCTTTTACATTTATTTTGCCAATGAAACTGTTTACAGTATAAACTCTTGTGTATAAAAAATCAATAGATTTTAAAATATTTGTATATTTTTTCGTTTTTTTAAAACTTTTTGTCACACTGTTTTTTTGCCAATGACCACACGCGGGATATTGGCAAAATCGAGCAAAGAAGTTACTTCATCAAGCCCCGCTTCGCGGAACAGTTCTTCCACTGTTTGGGATTGTCCGATGCCCACTTCCACGGCAAGCAAACCACCCGCTTTGAGTTTTTGGGTCCAACATTCGGCAATGACACGATAAAAGCGGTACCCATCCCCTGCCGCCAGTGCCATACGAGGTTCGTGTTGTACTTCGCGTTGCAAAGAAGGCATATCCTCATCGGGAATATACGGAGGGTTAGAAACGATGGCATCAAATGTGCCGTCAACCGCATCGAAATCCGCAAGGATGTCTGCTTTTTGCGCCGTTACCGAAAAGGTTGGATACCGTTTAATATTACGTTGCAGATACTCGAATGCTTTTTCGGATAGTTCCAACGCTGTCACGTTAACGTTAGGGCACAAAGTTGCAATTCCCAACCCTACGCAACCTGTGCCGGCGCACAAATCCAGCACCTTTGCCGAGGGAGTTTTGCATAGTTTTTGAGCAACGGTTTCGCACAACAATTCAGTTTCCGGTCGAGGAATGAGTACCCCTTCCCCTACTTCCAAAGTCAAGTTTAGAAAATCCCATGTTCCCAAAAGATATTGTAAAGGTTCTCCGCTTGCGCGGCGTTTGGCGGCGGATAATACGGTTTCGCAGCGTTCGGGTGATAATGTATCGGCACCGTTCATATCCACCTTGCCACGACCGACACCGCCAACATCTTCCAACAAACATACCGCATCAAACTCCGGCGTTTCGCAACCACCTTCGGTAAGGATAGCCAAAACTTGTTGAAAAACATCGTTTACTGTCATCTTTTTACCACTCATCGGCTTTGGGGTCCTCCGGTATGACCGGTACAAAGGCTGCGATAGCACATTCGATCATACTGTCATCCGGTTCTTTGGTTGTCAAGCGTTGTATCCACAAACCGGGTGCGGACAAAAAACGAACCAAACGGTTGTCTTTTCTGCCGGCTAGTTTGATGAATTCGTATCCCACACCCACTGTCAACGGTAACAGTGCTATTTTTATAATCACGCGCAACCAAAGTGTTTTTACTTGGATACAAATGGAAATGATCATACCGATAATCAACATCATTACCAAAAACGAGGTTCCGCAACGAGGGTGAAAACGGCTTTGACGTTTGATATTTTCCACTGTTAATTCTTCGCCTTTTTCATAGCAGAAAATGGTTTTATGTTCAGCACCGTGATACATAAACACGCGGCGGATATCTTTCATTAACGTGATGACAATCAAATACACCAAGAACAGCACCAACCGAAGCAAACCTTCAAAAATGCCGCGTAAAACGGCGCTGTTTCCCCAAAAATCGGTATCAAAAGCGGAATCCAGCGCACCGGACATTACATTATATAACCAAGAAGGCAAATACATGAACAAACCAAGTGCCAAAACCACTCCAAAAACCGTGCTGATAACCATGAGAACAGACATAAGTGCTTTTTCGCCTTTGGTGGCCGGTTTGTCTTCGCTTTCTTCTAACCCTGCCAGTTCTGCCGAGCGCATAAGGCATTTATAACCGCAACGCAAAGAATCCACCATTCCGTACAAGCCACGGAAAAAAGGGATTTTCCAAAAACGAGGGCGGTTATCCAGTTCGGATTCCCATTCTTCGGTAACAATGTGTCCCGAAACATGGCGCACCGCCATGGCGGTTTTATGAGGACCGCGCATCATAACCCCTTCGATCAGTGCTTGACCGCCAATGGAGGTTTTTTTTGCCGAACAACTTGTTTCTTGCTTTGACATGTTTAGTGATTCTCCTTGTTTTTCATAATCGGCAACGTAACGGTAACAACCGTACCTTTGCCGAAACGACTTTCAATATCCAGTGTGCCACCATGGGAAGTAACAATATCCTTCACCACAGCTAAACCAATGCCAGAACCTTTGCGAGTATTGTCGGCACGATAGAATTTTTGTGTGACAAAAGGTAAGTCTTCCTCTTTGATACCAATACCATTGTCGCTGACAATGATTTGTACCGTATCGTTGACCGGTGCCGCATTCACATAAATGGTTCCGTTTTCTTTGGAGTATTTGATGGCGTTGTCAATTAAGTTCACAAACACTTGTCGCAAACGATCACGGTTCCCCCAAACGGGCGGCAAACTTTCTTGTTCGACACAACGCAACGTAAGACCCTGCTTTTTGGCGCGAGCCTGTAAAAGAAAAACAGCTTCTTCTACTTCGGCAAAAATATCCATTTTGGAAAAAGATACCGTTTTATTCATACTTTGCATACGAGAAAAATCTAACAATTCCTCCACCATACCGGTGAGGCGTTCTGATTCATCGCGAATGACGGATAACCCTTTTTGTTGCGTTTGTGCATCTTGATTTCCCGCTTTGAGTGTTTCGCTCCACCCTTTGATAGCTGTTAGCGGTGTACGTAATTCGTGCGATACAGACGATATAAATTCGTTTTGCAACCGTTGCGACGTTTCTACTTGCTCCGCCATGGCGTTAATGGTATCGCACAAATCACCGATTTCGTCGTTGTAGGTTTTTTGTATGCGGTGAGAATAATCCCCTTGCACGATTTTTTCGGCAGCACTGCCTATTTCCACCAAAGGTTTGAGCAAACCGTTGACAAAATACAGGCTGGACAGCACCACAAAAAACACAACCGCCAAACCAAATGCCACCATAGCAGAAGAGATTAACGTGATTTGTTTATCCACCAAATCCAATGCCACCAAAAAGCGAATAGCACCCGCTACGGTATTATCTTCTTTGAGTATCAGCATAGTTAGCGCAAAGACTTTTTGACCAAACTCGTTTTTACCGTTCCACACACCAAAGGGTTTATTTTGTTCGTTCCCCAACGATTGCATGGCTTGCTGATAATCAATCAACAAACCGGATTCCGGCAAAAAGCCGGTGGAACTTGACAAAATTTCTCCTCGTGAATTGAGAATTTGAAATTCCATTTTGTCGCGTTCCGTAAAAGATTCCATATAGCTTTTGGCGTTTTCTTCAAAACTAAAATCATAGTTATTTACGGTAAGAGAAAGCATGTTTGACAACGAGTTTGCACGTGTGTACAAACTGTTTTGAACTTGCTGATAATAATACGAACGAATCATGAGGGCAATAACCACTTCTAACACAACCAACAAAAGCACAACAACGCCAAGACCGTTTATCAGCCAACGTTTTGTGATTCTTTTGAACAGCATGGTTATCCCCCTTCCCCCTTGATTATTTCCAGCAATAACCCTTTCCCCACACGGTTTGAAGATGTTGCGGTTCTGAGGCGTTTTGCTCGATTTTCATACGTAAACGGCGGATATTAACATCCACAATTTTTTCGTCCCCGTAATTTTCGTCACCCCATACCTGTTTTAAAATTTGTAAACGGTTAATGGATTGACCCGGATTTTCCAAAAAGTATTGCATGATTTGAAATTCGATTTGCGTCAGTTCAATTTGTGTTTCCGATTTTTTTAACGTGCGGTGGCGCAAGTTAAGCACAAAATCTCCGGAAATCAATTCTTCCGGCAAAACCGAATGATCTGCTTCCATACGCAACACGCGCCGTTCTAATGCTTCCACTCGTGCTAACAGTTCAGAAGGACTGAACGGCTTGGTAACATAATCATCGGCGCCTAATTTAAGCGCATGAACTTTTTCGTCTTCACGGGATAGTGCGGTTAACATGATTATCCCAACACTGTTGCTTTGACCGCGCAACCACTCGCAAACCTGAAGCCCATTCATTTGCGGCAACATAATATCTAAAATTGCCATCACAATCTCTTGCGCATGTTGTTTATACAAATCCAGTGCTTCTTCACCGGTAGACGCTTCCAGCACTTGGTAACCGCTGCGTTTTAGGTGAAGGCTGGTAAATTCACGAATGGCTTTTTCATCTTCACATATCAATATGCACTTCACTGCGGCACCTCCTCTAACACAGAAAATAAATACTGAATCTCCTGTGCCGTAATTGTATCGCCAATAATTTTATAAGCGTAGCAATATTGTGTACCCTTTTCAAAAGATATAAATCCCTCGGGGAAAGTGTTTTTTGTGCCGGTCATCAATTCCAAAAACGGTTGATCATGGTTTACTAAACTTAGTTGCAAAACACGACGCTCTTCATCATAAGCCGCATGAGTTTGCGTTGACCATTCCTCACGCAAGCGGAACAGATAAGCATCTGCCGAATTGACAATACTGCTGAATTTTCGAACGGGGGTTCCTGAACGAAAATCATACGACACCCAGTCGGCACGCCAAAACGTTTGGTCAAGCGGTGTGCTTTCGTAACCAGGTAAGCGTTCCGACACAGGCCATTCTACCATTCCGTCACCGTCAACATCACGGCTGCCTAATCCGGTTTCTCGTGCCGTAATGCTGTTGTGGTGCGTTTCTTTATCGTTAAACGGTGTGTGCAACTGTGTGCCATCCCAATAAATCAACTCTGTGATGGTGGTGTTGGCATCTTTGTAGCAATCGACATATACGCCGCTTACCGTTGGCGACAGCGCTGAAAAGGTTGCGTTGCCAAAGCGAAGAACATGATTATCAAGCGCCGACCAAGCTTGAAGACCAAACTTGCCTTCACGCTGAAAGTATAACGAAGCCGTTACGGAATTTATCATATTTTCCACGCTAAGCAGCATTAAATCGTGTGTGGAATCGTTAGTGATATCTCCAACCAACAGTTTTGTATATGACACATACAAAGGAAGCTGTTCTAACTGCTTGTCTAACCGGTAAATTCCAAGCAGTTTATCGTTGCTGTTATAAAGACTCCACCCTATTAACAGTTCGGGGCAACCATCGCCGTTGACATCGGCAAAATTCACCTCGGAAATCCCTTCGCTGTTTCCTTGAACATTTGCGACAGATATCCATTCATCTTTTTCGTTTTTTTGAAGAAGATGGATTTGCGTGACAGTTTGGTTAGTTTGAGAACGATAAAAAACAACTGCCATATTCTCCCACAACAGGGAGGTTGGATCTTGCGTGGGAGTAGTTACGTTGGGAAGTGCTATCTGATTCAGCAAAATAAAAGGGGTTTGATATTCCCCGCTTGCCGGATATTTTAACAAGTAATTATCGTTACGCAAATATTGATATAACGCGGTTTGGATGGATTCTTGCTGAGAATTGTTTTTCGGGGGAATCAATTGCTTTTCAACATCTGAACTGATAATACCACAGCCCGAAAAAGTAATCGTGCAAAATATGGCTACCATTACCACTGCAAGCCGTCGAAAAAACATTAGGTTCCCCTCCTCTTTTTGATTATTTTACAGATAATATTATTGTATTGTAAATTATCGGTAAAGTCAATATAAAAACCAAACACATTTACATAGCTTAGTAATTATAAACGTACAATTTTTCTTGACAAAAACCGCTGTCGGTGATACCATAAAATAAAGTGTTGAAAGGGACGGCGTTTGTTTGTTTTTTTCAGAGAGTATCCGGTAGCTGTGAAGGATGCAAAAAAGAACAAATGGCTTACCACCCTTGAGCGTGTTCCGGGAACTGCCAAGCAGTGAAAGGACAACGGGTTTTGCTCCGTTATCGGCAACCAAAGTGCAATATTCGTATTGCAAAATCAGGGTGGAACCGCGTGGAAATTTTCCTCGCCCCTATTTTGGGGCGGGGTTTTGTTTTTTTGAAAGGAGAACTTTTGTTATGTTAACCATTACCCTCAAAGGTGGCGACGTTCGCGAAGTTGCCGAAAACACTACGGTAGATGCTGTATGTCGCGAAATTTCTATGGGTCTGTATCGCGCTGCTTGCGCAGCACGTATTGACGGTGAAGTTGTGGATTTGCGCACACCGCTGACTGCCGATTGCACGTTAGAAATTTTGACATTTGATGATATTGACGGTAAAAAAGCATATTGGCACACCACATCGCACGTTATGGCACAAGCCGTGAAGCGCTTGTATCCCGATGTTAAATTTGCTATCGGTCCGTCAATCGATTCCGGTTTTTATTATGACTTTGATCATTCCGAAGGTTTTTCACCGGACGATTTGTTGGCTATTGAAGCAGAAATGAAAAAAATTGCCAAAGAAGCTTTGCCGATTGAACGATTCTCTTTGTCGCGCGACGAAGCTTTAAAGGAAATGGCTGATCAACCTTACAAAGTGGAGTTGATTGAAAATTTGCCGGCTGATGCTGAAATCTCTTTTTATCGTCAGGGGGATTTTGTGGATTTGTGCGCCGGTCCTCACTTGCCGGACACCGGTCGTGTAAAAGCCGTTAAGTTATTAAGCGCTACCGGCGCATATTGGCGTGGTGATTCCAAAAACAAGATGTTGCAACGCATTTACGGCGTTTCTTTCCCCAAAGCCACACAATTGGAAGAACATTTGGCGCAGTTGGAAGAAGCACGTAAACGCGACCACAACAAATTAGGTCGCGAATTGGAACTGTTTACAACCGTTGATGTTATCGGACAAGGTTTGCCGATTTTGTTACCAAAAGGTGCACGTATTGTCCAATTGTTGCAACGTTGGATTGAAGACGAAGAACAACGCCGTGGTTATCAACTAACCAAAACACCACTGATGGCCAAACGCGAACTTTATAAAATTTCGGGACACTGGGACCATTATTTGGACGGTATGTTTGTGTTGGGCGACCCGCACGACGAAACCAAAGAATGTTTTGCCATGCGTCCGATGACTTGTCCGTTCCAATATCAAGTCTTCTTGAACCGTGCCCGTTCGTACCGCGATTTGCCTATGCGCTTGGGAGAAACCTCCACCCTGTTCCGCAACGAGGACAGCGGTGAAATGCACGGTTTAATTCGTGTGCGTCAGTTCACCATTTCCGAAGGACACTTGATTTTGCGTCCTGACCAATTGGAAGAAGAATTCAAGGGTTGTTTGGAACTTGCAAAATACGTTTTGGATACCGTTGGCATGTTGGAAGATTGTACTTTCCGTTTTTCGCAATGGGATCCCAACAACAAAGAAAAATACATTGGCACTCCCGAGCAATGGGAAGAAGCACAAGGTATTATGGGTAAAATTTTGGATGATTTGGGCGTTTCGTATACCATCGGCATTGACGAAGCCGCTTTCTATGGACCTAAATTGGACATCCAATACAAAAATGTGTTTGGCAAGGAAGATACCATTGTTACCATTCAAGTGGACCAATTGCTTGCTGAACAATTTAACATGGAATATACCGACCACAACGGTCAAAAAGTTCGTCCGTACATCATTCATCGTACCAGCCTTGGTTGCTATGAACGTACGCTTGCCTATTTAGTAGAAAAATATGCCGGTGCGTTCCCTCTTTGGTTAGCGCCTGAACAAATCCGTGTGTTGCCGCTTTCGGAAAAAATGTTGGATAAAGCTGCCGAAATCACCGAAGCATTGTGCCGCAGCGGATTCCGTGCAGAAACCGATGTGCGCAACGAAAAAATCGGTTATAAGATTCGTGAAGCACAAATGCAAAAAGTTCCGTATATGCTGGTTATTGGCGAACGCGAAGCAGAAGCCGGCTTGGTTTCGGTTCGTTCCCGCAAAGACGGCGATATCGGCACCATGACATTGGATGATTTTATTGCCAAAGCGCTTAAAGAAGTTGCCGACAAGGTACGCTAATATGACGATCGCCATGTTAGATACCGCTACACTGAACGACGATTTGGATCTTTCGATCTTTGAAGAGTTTGGAACCGTGCGGCGGTATGCCTTGACAACTTCAGAAACACTTGCGGAACACGCTTTCGGTTGCGATGTACTGATATTAAACAAAGTAAAGATAAATCCCACCACCCTTCCCGACACCGGCAACGTAAAGCTGATTTGTGTAACGGCAACAGGCGTGGATAATATTGATTTGGATTATTGCCGCAAGCGTGGTATTGCCGTGTGTAACGTGAGTGGTTATTCCACCGATTCGGTAGCACAATTAACGGTGGCAATGGTG
>JAZROQ010000035.1:0-4325 GCA_045648765.1 Acutalibacteraceae bacterium | reverse complement strand
GATGATAGCGGCATCGCACTGTGCAAATTCGCCGTTGACGGCATCCATCTCGTACAGTTTGTCGTACGGTACGTCAACCTCGCACAGCAAGACGTTCATGTGACCGGGCATACGACCGGCAACGGGGTGGATGGCGAATTTAACTTCCACGCCGTTTGCTTCCAACTTGTCGGACAATGTTTTCACGGCGTTTTGCGCTTGTGCCAACGCCATGCCGTAACCGGGAACAATCATTACCTTTTTAGCCTGGTTAAGTACGCTTTCTATCGTTACGGCAGGTGCCGCCTCAGGTTCTTTTTCGGCTTTGACGGTATCGGTTGTGGTTACGGATACTTTTTTGGCTTTGCCACCTACCAAAATATTGAGCAGACTGCGGTTCATCGCCTTGCACATAATTTGTGTCAGCAATAAGCCGGAGGCACCAACCACGCCGCCGATGGCAACCAGCAGCGGGTCGCCCACTGCGATACCGGCAATACCACCGGCAACGCCGCTAAGCGAGTTGAGCAGTGAAATGGTGATTGGCATATCGGCACCGCCTACGCGAATGGCAAACACGATACCAAAAAGTGCCGAAAGCACCGAGATCAGCCATACACAATTGGGAATAAGCACCAAAGCGGCGATCGTTCCAATCAAAATAACGGCAACAATCAAGGAATGTGCCGGCAAAACAACCGGTTTCTGTGGAAGAAGTTTATGTAGTTTTCCCGCGGCAACCAAACTGCCGGTAAAAGTGACAAAGCCAACGACCAAAGCAAGTGCGCCGGTATACAGAGCAAATAACTTGTTCGGTGTGGCATCATTCACTTGCGCAACGGTTAAAATAGCAACCAGCGCGCTGGCAAGACCACCCAAGCCGTTGAGCAATGCCACCGCTTGCGGCATCTCAATCATTTTAACCTTTACGGCTCCGATAATGCCCACAAGTGCACCGAGCGCGAGACCCAGCCATGCTTGCCAGGCAGTAAGAATTTCGGCATTATACATGACGACTAATATTGCCACAAGCGTGCAAATTGCCGACAAGGTGTTGCCGCCGTTGGCGTTCTTCACTTTGCTCATCATACTGATGCCAACAAGTACGCCCAAAACGAGGACAGCGCTGATGATATAATATATCGTATTGGGAATCACGTTATTTGTCCCCCTTTTTGAACATTTTCAGCATACGGCCGGTTACCGCAAAACCACCAACAACGTTCACCATGGCAAACACGATGGCGGCAATGCCGATAATCACGCTGAGCACAGGTGCCTTTTCCTTAATCGCAACGGCAAGAACGGTAAGAGCACCCAAAACAGTGATGCCGGAAAGTGCATTCATGCCCGACATAAGCGGTGTGTGCAATAAAGTGGGGACTTTGTTAATGATAAAATATCCTACAATGGCAGCAACCACAAAAATACCAACCAAAATATAAGGCATATACATGGTAAAGGTTCTCCTTTTTTCTTGTTAAGCCTTCATGGCTTCCAAAGCGCCTTTATGAACAATCTCACCGTTGATGGTGGTCATAATTCCACGTACGATTTCGTCGCTGGTATCCAAATTGATAGCACCGTCTTTGGTGAGATATTTCACCAAGTTGTAAATGTTGTTTGCAAACATCCATGTAGAACTGGTGGGCAACATGCCGGGAATGTTTTTGATACCTTCAATGGTCACCTTGTGTTTCACAGCGGTTTCACCGGGAACGGTGATGGCGCAGTTACCACCTTGGTCAATGGAAATATCCACAATAACCGAACCGGGTTTCATGGATTTGACCATTTCTTCGGTAAGAAGAACGGGAGCCAATTTGCTGGGCACCAACGCCGAGCAGAAGACGATATCCATTTCTTTGATGGTATCTTTGAGCGCTTCGCGTTCTTTTTCCAACCATTCTTCGCTCAAAGCGTTGGCATAACCGCCTTCGCCAACAGCAATTTCGGCAGGAACGCCGGTATCCACAATTTTAGCGCCCAAACTCATGGCTTGTTCTGCGGCGGCAGGGCGAATATCGGCGGCATAGGTGATGGCACCCAAACGTTTGGCGGTGGCTAAGGCTTGCAAGCCGGCAACACCGGTACCGATAACCATAGCGTTGCACGGTTTAATCATACCGACAGCGCAGAAAATTTGAGGAATGAATTTTGCGAGGTCGTTGGCGGCAATCAAAATGCCTTTGTAGCCTGCGCAAGTGCTCATCGAGGTCAGCGCATCCAGATTTTGTGCGCGGGAAATACGCGGCACGCCGTCGAGCGTAAGACCGATAATACCTTTGGCGGCCATGTTTTTCACCATTTCGTGGTTAACAGGGGAGGCGGGATGGATAAAGGTAATCAAATATTGACCGGCATGCATCATATCGATTTCATGCAGATTTTTAGCAGTGTTAAATTGGGGTTCTTTTACTTTTAAAATGATATCTGCTTTGGCATACAAATCCGCAACGTCACTCACCATGGTGGCACCTGCCGCTGCATAGTCTTCGTCGCTGAAAAAGGCAGCTTCGCCGGCAGAGTTTTCTACCAACACCTCAAAACCGTCTGCTTTGAGTTTGGCAACTGTTTCCGGAATGGCGGATACACGACCTTCTCCGTGCATAATCTCTTTTGGAATACCGATAATCATAGTTTTTTCCCCTTTTCAAAAAAATTTTTATATAGCTCGTTTTGCAACGATTCTATTCTTCGGGAAGCAAGCACACTTCGTGCTTGTTTGTGGAAAGAACAACAGTGGTACGAGTAAGGGAAACGCCCTCAATGGATTTAATGGAATTTAAAATGCTTTCCAGTGTTTTGCCTGTTTCGGTGACGATTTTTAACAGAAAATCAAAATCACCCGCAATGTAATAACACTCGGAAACGGCGGTGTTGTTTTTGATAATACCAACAAATTTTTCATAGTATTTGGGATGCTCCAGGCGCACGTTGATAAACGCCGTTAACCCCCGACCAATGACGGATTGATTGATGATAGCAACGTATTTTTCGATCAATCCGGAATTTTCCAACTTTTTAATACGTTCAATTACAGCCGAGGGGGATAAATTGATTTTTGCCCCAATAGTAGTGGCATTTTCACGGGCGTTTTCTTTTAAACACGCCAAAATACGACGGTCTATGGAATCCATTCACGCACCTCCATTCTTTTCCTTTATTATAGAAAAACCAAATAAAAAAGTAAACGGTTTCAAAAAACGCCATAATATTTTCTGTAAAACAAAGCATTCTCAATAAAAATTTTTGTATAGCAGCATTTTGGAAAGATGACCGAAAATATTTTTGGTGTTCCCTTGCGTTTTTTTGGGTGCTGTGGTATACTTTTTTCTCGAAAGGGGCTGCATATTATGCAAAAAAAAGCACTGTTTTTTATTGATGATGTTATTTGGGTATTTCGTGATTTAACGCGCCAGCAACCGAACTCGTTGTTTGATAATGCGTACATGGCGCTTCTTAAAGAATTGCACGATAAATATGGCACCAAAACACAGCTCAATTTATTTTACCAAACCGACCGTTTTTACGGCAACGACTATTTTTCATTAGCCGAAATGACAGATAAATATAAAGCCGAGTTTGAAGCTTGTTCCGATTGGTTAAAATTCGGTTTTCATGCGTTGGAGGAATTCCCCGATTATCCGTACATCAACGCTACATACGAACACGTTGCCCAAGACTGGGCAGCTATCAAAAACGAAGTGATTCGCTTTGCAGGCGAAAATTCGTTGAGCAAATCCACCACTCCGCACTGGCGTCCCATCAGTTACGATGCTTGCCGCGCGTTGTATGACGGCGGTATTCAGCTTCTCAGCGCCACGTATGGGGAAAAGGTTCCGTTCGAGGAAAATGTAGATTCTTTGCCGTATGGTCACGCGGGTCGATTGTTGCAAAACCGTAAACCCGAAACAGCGTTGTTTAAACGCGAATTTGCTGATCCCGCTTTGGCGGTTTCCGTTTGCGGATATAACCACATTACTACCGAAGAACGCGACCGCACACAATACACTTGTGAATGTTTGTTTGACAGCAAAACCGGGTTGTATTTCAAAGACCTTGGCAACGCGCCCAGCCTGAATGTCAGCACGTACGAGGAAGTAAAAGCAGCGTATCCCACCTATGTCGACAAAGAGTTTGTTTGTTATGGCACTCACGAACAATATTTTTATCCCGAATATTATGTCTATCAACCGGATTATCCCGAAAAACTGAAATTGGCTGCCAAAATCTTGTCTGAAAACGGATTCGAGTTCATTTTCGGCGGCGACTTGCTATAATAACAAAAAAGGCCGTACACAACCGATGTTGTGTACGGTTTTTTTTACATTTGTAAACGGTTT
>JAZROQ010000034.1:0-30864 GCA_045648765.1 Acutalibacteraceae bacterium | reverse complement strand
CATGGAAGGTCCGTACATTGCGATGTCCAAAAAAGGCGCGCAAAACGGCGCTTATGTGCGCAACCCCGACAAAGAGGAATTTTTGCGGTTGTACAATGACTGCGGCGGCGTTATTAAAGTGGTGGATATTGCCCCCGAATGTGAAGGCGCCGAAGAATTTGTCAAAGAAGTGCAGCCGATTTGCCCGGTTTCGATTGCGCACACGGCCGCAGGATATGACGAAGCGTGTGCCGCCATCGAATGGGGTGTGCGCCACGTCACGCACTTGTATAACGCACAAAGCGGTCTTACGCATCGCAGCCCCGGTGTGGTGGGCGCGGTGTTTGACAAAACCCGCGAATACGGCGTGCGCGCCGAACTGATTTGCGACGGATTCCACATTCATCCGGCGGCGTTGCGCATTGCGTTTGCGCAACTGGGTGAAGACAACAGTGTGATTATCAGCGATTCCATGTGTGCGGCAGGTCACGTGGACGGCGAATACGATTTGGGTGGACAAACGGTGTATGTAAAAGACGGCAAAGCATTGCTTGCTGACGGTACGATTGCCGCTTCCACTTCCAACGTGTACGAAGAACTTAAAAACGTGATTTCGTTTGGAATCCCGCTGAAACAAGCGGTGAAATCCGCCACCATCAACCCCGCCCGTGCCATTCGCGTGGACAACGAAACGGGGTCGATTGCGGTGGGCAAAAACGCCGATTTGTTGGTAGTGGACGATGACTTTAACATTGTGTTGGTGATCGTTAAAGGTTGCATTAAGGTGGATAATCGATAAGTATGGCAAGAGAACGCTATTTGGTAGGGGTTCCCAAAGAGGAGTTGGAGTACCATTCGTTTGCCACACCGCCCACACCCAAAAGCCGATGGGAAGATTTTTGGTACCATCACAAGTGGAAGGTGTGGGGCTTTGGCTTGGCGGTTTTGATTGTTGTGGGCTTGATTATTCATTCGGCAACACGGACGCGCCCCGATTTTTTGATTTGTATGGTTTCGCCCACACCTATTTCACCCGATGTGGTGGAACAGTTGGAAGCGGAGTTTTCCACCCTTGCCACTGACCAAAACGGTGACGACAAAGTGATGGTGACGGTGCAGGTGTTGGATATTTCCAAAAACCAAACGGTGCAATTGCAAACGGTGAATCATCAATCGATTTTGGGGCATTTGGCAGCCAAAGACGTGCATTTGTTTTTGTTTGACCCTGCTTATTACACCGAAACGGTGTGCGGGGCCATGCGAGAAGGCGTGACGTTTTTTGAAAAGTTGGATGTTTCTGCCCCAAATTTGAGCCAAGACAACACGTATTGGAACTGGAAAAACGCCGCATTTTTAAAAGAGGAAATGTTTGTCACTGCCGAAAAAGTGGGAATGTTCCCCGCTTCGATGGTGTGCGGTGTGCGCGCGGTAGATGAAAAAACCTATTCCGAAAAACAAAAAGCGGCGCAAAAAGCATGTGTGGCGTTGCTCAAAGCATTTATTGAAAAACAAGTATAATTTTGCCTTTTTTGCTAACACTATTGTCGGTACTTTTTGAAAAAAGTGCCGACAATTTTTGTTGGGGAGGACCTTCTGATGCAAAACAATCAAAACAACCAAAACAATCAGAACAAGCAAAACAACCAAAACAACCAAAACAATCAGAACAAGCAAAACAACCAAAACAAGCAAAACAAGCAAGAAAACCAAAACAAAAAAGAGCAAGAACGCAATATCTAAACAAAGCAACAAAAGCGGCGCGGGGGGAACACCCCGCGCCGCTTTTGGGTGGGGAAAGTAGGGGCGGCAATCTGCCGCCCGCCGGATTTAATGAATAATGAACGGTGAAGAATGAAAAATGAATAATGTCGGTGTGCCTTCGGCACAATTTTTATTCGTCGGCTGCGCCGACACCTCTCCCGAAGGGCGAGGCTGCGGGCGGATAGTATCCGCCCCTACGGTATCTATCCAAAATCGGTGTGATAGCCTCCCTTGTGTAAAGGGAGGGGGACCGCGACAGCGGTGGAGGGATTGCCCTTGCGGCAACACAGTTGCCGCAGTGAAAAGTGAAGAGTGAAGAGTGAATAATGTCGGTGTGCCTTTGGCACAATTTTTATTCGTCGGCTGCGCCGACACCTCAATTATTCATCATTCACTATTCAATATTCACTATTCATTTGTAAACCTTTTAAGAAAAATCCAAAGACCGTACCAAGCAATCCCCCAGTCAGCCTATTCGGCTGACAGCCCCCTTTACACAAGGGGGCCTTGATAGACACACCGACTCCAATGGGGTGATTGCTTGCTGATTTTTGCATTGTTAAGAATGGCGTAGAGTCCGCGCGAAATAAAAACTTGCGTTTTTTTATGGGGCGTGGTAAAATAAGTCGCAGATACGGCGAAAGGAAGTGTGTACCGATGGAAGAATGCAGAACGTTTGAAACGGAGTTTCGCGGGTTTCGCAAAAGCGACGTGCTTACTTACATAGATGAATTGCGAAGCGAGCAGCAACACGAACGCGAAGAATGGGAAAACCAAATTGCAGCCCTTTCGCAACAAGTGGCGGAAGAAAAAGAAAAAAACGCAGCGCTTTCTCAGCAATTGGAAGAAGCCAAAGCCGCCGCAGACGAAAATGTGCGCATTGCCGAAATGGAAGAACGCTGTGACGCCTTGGAACAAGAAAAAACGGCGCTTACGTTGCAAACGGAAGAACTGCAACAAGCGGTGGCTGCCTTGTGGAAAGAAAAAAGCGAGCTTGCCGCCGCGGCTGCCCATGCCACAGAACGGTTGGAACGGTTGCAAACGTTAAGCCGTGCGGTGTGCAAGGAATTGGCTGTGGAAGCCGAACCGGAAGAAACGGTAACCGAAACGCCGAAAAAGGCTATGGAACAATGGTTGTTCTAAATGAAAAAAAGATAACATAACAATGCAAAAAAAGGAGTAACAACAATGGCAGAACTGAAGTATGAAATTGTAAAAGAATTGGGCGTGTTGTCGGAATCCCCGACAGGTTGGCGCAAAGAAATCAACTTGATTCGTTGGAACGACCGCGATCCCAAATACGATATTCGCGATTGGGCACCCGAACGCACCAAAATGGGCAAAGGTGTCACGTTGACGCCCGATGAACTTATTTTGTTGCGCGATATGCTCGGTGAAATCGACATCTAATGTGAGGTGACAGGCAGCGTGTGGGATATTCTCAAAGCGCTTTTGCAGGGTATTGTGCAGGGCATTACCGAATGGTTGCCCATTAGCAGCACCGGCCATTTGATTTTGGTGAACGAGTTTTTACCGTTTAATCAGTCGCAAGAATGGTTTGATTTGTTTAAGGTCCTCATACAGCTCGGCTCGATTTTGGCGGTTTTGGTGTTGTATTTTCACAAACTCAATCCCTTTTCAGCCAAAAAAACGGTGGTCGAGCGCAAAGATACGTGGTCGTTGTGGGGCAAAGTGTTGGTGGCAAGTGTGCCCGCTGCCATTATCGGGTTGCCGCTTGATGACATCATCGACACCACGCTTTCGGCACCGTGGGTGATTGCCACCACGCTTGTGTTGTACGGTGTGGGCTTTTTGTGGATGGAAAACCGCCACCACACACCCACCATTCAAACAACAAACGATATGACGTTGAAAACCGCGCTGTTGATGGGCTGTTTTCAAGCCTTGGCGCTGATTCCCGGCACATCCCGTTCGGGCGCGACCATTTTGGGCGCGGTGTTGCTTGGTTGTTCGCGCACCGTGGCGGCGGAATTTTCGTTCTTTATGGCGATTCCCGCCATGGCGGGGGCAAGCGGACTGAAAGTGGTGAAATATCTGCTTTTGGACGGACAGCGTTTTACCGCCGAGGAAAGTTTGTTGCTTGCCATTGGCATGGTGGTATCGTTTGTGGTATCGGTGCTGGTGATTCGGTTCTTGATGAACTTTATTAAGAAACGCGATTTTAAACCCTTTGGGGTATACCGCATTGTGTTGGGCGCCGTTTTGTTTGCGCTGATAGCGTGCGGAGTGTTATAAGGAAAACAATAAAAAGCGGCTGTTTTGTAAACAGCCGCTTTTTATTGTTGTAGAATTTAAACCTTGGCTCCCTCTGACGAGGGAGCTGTCAGCGAAGCTGACTGAGGGAGAGATTTTTTAACAGCCAAGTCAATATGTTCGCACACACCTTTAAAATTGCGGTCAACATCCAAGTTGCAAATTCTCAAAACGGTTATGTTCATGCTTCCCAATTCTTTTGTTCGCAGATGGTCTTTTTCTGTTTGCGTGGCAGTATAGTGCCCACCGCCATCAAGTTCAATTACAAGCCCGGCTTTGGCACAATAAAAATCTGCAATGTAATTACCGATGGCTTTTTGCCTTTGAAAGCGTATAGGATAAGTTCTAAGAAATTTGTACCACAATTTTCTTTCCCAGATGGTCATATTTTTTCTCAATATTTTTGCGAGAGGGATATTTGCTTTGTTGTATTCTTTCATGGTCTCTCCCTCCGTCTTTTTGCTTCGCAAAAATCCACCTCCCTCGTCAGAGGGAGGCAAGATAGATGTATTATCACCGCGAAATAGGTGTTTACTCTTTCGTTAAACGCAGCGCAAGGTCACCGCTTGATAAACGTGCCGCGGGCAATGACGTCGCGCACTTGCAAATCGGCATCGAGCAACACCACATCGGCATCGTAGCCTTTGAGCAACGCGCCTTTTTGGTTGCCCAAACCGATAACGCGGGCGGGGGTGGTACTTGCCATTTTGACCGCTTCCCAAAGCGGCACGCCCGCAAGTCCCACCATGTTGCGCACCAAACGGTCGGTGGTGGCAATGCTGCCCGCAAAGGCTTGGCGGTTTTCGAGTTTCATGACGCCGTCTTCGAGCACCATTTTGTCGGTGCCGTTTAAGGTGAGCACCGTACCCTCGGGCAACCCTGCCGCGGCGGGCAACAGCGCATCGGTAATCAGCGAAATGCTGTCGGCGCCTTTGCATTTGTAAATAAGTTTGAGCAGTTCGGGCGGCAGGTGTTTGCCGTCGGCAATCATTTGCACGGTAAACCCATCTTCGAGCAACCCCGCTTCTACCACGCCGCCGTGGCGGTAGGCGTTTTTGCGGTGCACCATGGAACAGCCGGAATAAATGTGTGTGATATCCGAAAAACCGTGTTGTAAAGCGGCAGCACACGTGTCGTAATCGGCATCCGAATGCGCAATCGACGCCACAATGCCGCGTTTTTGCAATTCTTCGCCGAGCGTGAACGCGCCGTCGAGTTCGGCCGCAACACCCATGATGCGCACGCCGCCCTCCCACGCTTTAAGCAGTGGTTCGAAGTTTTGGGGAGTGGGGGCGAGCATGGTGCTCAAATCTTGCGCGCCGCATTGCGCGGGGGACAAAAAAGGACCTTCCAAATGCACGCCCGCAACAGTGACGGTGTCGAGCATTTCTGCGGCTTGTTTGACGGTGCGGATCATCCCTACCAAATCTGCCATGGGGGCAGTCAGCGAGGTGGGAACAATGGTGGTGGTGCCAAACCGCGCGTGGGCCAAGCACGCTTCGCACACTTGGGATGCCGTGGCATCCATAAACGAAATGCCGCCACCGCCGTGCACGTGAATATCCACAAAGCCCGGTGCGGCAAAAGCGCCGTTTGCATCGTACACCGTGACAGCAGGGTCGGTTGGCAACAGTTTATCGTAAACAGCGGCAATTTTGCCGTTTTCGATATCGATGGTGCTGTGGGGGGTTACGCCGTCGGCAGTGACGAGCGAAACGTTATGTAAACGCAACATAAAAAACACTTCCTTTGCTTTTATGATACAAAGTTTGTCAAGGTTTGTCAACAAAAAAGGCGGCAGATTGCCGCCTTTTTTATGATTTTGCAACGCTAAAATAATTGGCGCCGTCTGCCAAGGTGAAGGTGGTGGTATAAACCGTACCGGGGTTGGTGGTGCCTGCGGGAGGGGTGGGACGTTCGCCGAAATCGCCTTCGGGTTTTTGGGGCGGTTCGTTACCGTCAAACGGCGGCTCGTTTGTGTTGTCAAAAGGACGGTTACCGCCTTGGGGGCGTTCGCCACCGTTATTCGTGGTAGCTACCGACAACGCCGTTTCGCCGCGATACAGCGTGTAGGTTCCCGCTTTGAGCGTGGAGGAGGAGATTACCAGTTGTGTGAACGTGTTGGCGGGGGTGGCGCTGACCACCGTTTCGCCTTGTTCGTTTTTGAGTGTGTATACCGTGTCGGCGGGTTGGGAATCGGCAAACGCGAACACGGCAAAGGTTTGGGTGCCGTTTGCAAGGCGGTCAAGCATATTGCCTGTGGCAACGATGGTGCCGCCGTTTAGGAAAATGCCGTTATCCGAATCGATGCCCGCATCCATGCTGCGTCCGCATGCAAAAGCGTTGACGGTGCCGCCGTTTATGACAAGCCAACCGTTCGAGTCGATGCCGTCGCCCTCGGCGGCGGTTTTGCCGACTGTAATGTTGAGTGTGCCGCCGTTTATTGTGGTGACGGAAATGCCGTCTTCATTGGTGTTGATGCCGTCGTTACCCGAAACGATATTGACCGTGCCGCCGTTTAGCGTGAGGTGGCGTTCGGAACCGAGGC
Organism: Acutalibacteraceae bacterium; assembly: GCA_045648765.1. Taxonomy (GTDB): domain Bacteria; phylum Bacillota; class Clostridia; order Oscillospirales; family Acutalibacteraceae; genus RGIG3009. The sequence continues at coordinate 24,302 of JAZROQ010000034.1, read as the reverse complement.
CTTCGTTTTGGGCGTTGATGGTGAGTGCGCCGTTGCCGCTAACGTTTAGGCTCATTTTGGAATACACGGCGCCATCGTATTTGTGGAGTTTATCGCTGTCGGTCACTTTGGTTCCCGCTTCGTTTAGGGTGTACGATTCGTAAATTTTGGCAACGTATGAGCCGTTTACCGTGTTTTGCGAACCGTCGGCAAGTACGATGTTGGCGCCTGCCGCCGCCGTGTCGACGGTTTGGGTGGCGGTGTCTTCATCGTCGTCGCAACATTCGTATACATTGTAAAAAATGATGGCGGGGGCAACGGTGCAGGTGAGGTTGACGTTGTCGAGGATTAAGGTGACAACGTCTGACGGTTTATCGTCGGCATCTTTCCCCAAATCCACGGCAATTTGACCTGCCGAAAGAGTGCCGGAAAGGCGGTAGGTGCCTGCTTTTTGAATGTGAACCACGGTGTGATTGTTGGCTTCTTCGGCGGAGTGGGCGTCGGTTTCATCCCCCTCGCCGTAGGTGAAGTCGTGACCTTGTTCGTAGTAGACAATGTCGTTTGCGGTGTAAACCGCTTCGTTTTTTTGTTGTGAGGCAGCTTTTCCGTTGACGGTGATGCCGCTGTCGTCAAGCGTGATGGCGGTAACCGCAGCGGCGGTACCGCACGAACACAAAAACGTGCAAAGCAACGCGGCGGTTAACCACAACGAAATTAAATTTTTCATTTGTATCACCTCTTTAAAGTTTAGTATACGCCCGTTTTTTGTTGGGTAATTGTTGAAATTTTAAAAAAAGTATGAACGGAGGTGCAAAAGCACCGCCGACACATCAGGCGTATACGGATTGTGCAAAGCGGACCGCTTCCATGGCGTCGGCACCGTAAAAATCGGCACCGATGGTGGCGGCATAATCGGCGGTAAGTACCGCACCCCCGACCATGATTTTGCAGGTGGGGATTTCGCGGCGGAGCAGAGAAATGGTTTCTTCCATTGCGGGGACAGTGGTGGTCATTAAAGCGCTGAGCGCGACCAAACGAGCCCCTGTTTTTTGGACTGCCTCGGCCACGGTTTGCGGTGAGACATCTTTGCCCAAATCGGTGACGCGAAAACCGTAGTTTTCCAAAAGAAGTTTGACAATGTTTTTGCCGATGTCGTGAATATCGCCTTTGACAGTGGCAATCACCACCGCACCTTTGTTGGCGGCGGTGCCGGTTTGCACGGCTTGTTTGATTACCGCAAAGGCGGCTTTGGCGGCTTCGGCACTCATGAGCAGTTGCGGCAAAAAGATGGTGCGTTGCTCGTAGCCTTTGCCGACGGTATCCAGCGCGGGGATGATGTGCGTTTGTACGATGGACAAACCGTCTTGTGTTTTGAGCAAGTCGGTGGTGAGCGCCGCCGCTTTATCGGCAAGGCCGCTGACAACCGCTTGTGTTAAATCCATTTCGTGCGAGGGGGTGGCGGGCGCCGTGGTGGGAACATCGGCAAACGCAATGTAATCGGCGCAGTTTTCGTCGTGCCCTGTCAACGCGCGATAGGCGTGGTACGTGTTCAGCATATTTTGGGAATAGGGGTTCATAATGGCGGCGGACAGACCGCTTTGCAATGCAAGGGCAAAAAACGTGCTGTTGACAATGTCGCGGCACGGCAACCCAAACGACACATTGGAAATGCCCAGCGACGTATGACAACCAAGCTCCTCGCGCACGGCTTTGAGTGCGCAAAGCGTGACGTTGCCTGCCGTTTTATCGGCGCTGACCGTCATACACAGGGTGTCAAATACAATATCGTGTGCGCCGATGCCGTAATCGGCGGCGGTGTTGAGTATGTTTTTGGCAATGGCTACGCGCCCTTCGGCAGTGGCGGGAATGCCGTTTTCGTCCAATGTCAGCGCAACGACCAAACCGCCGTATTTTTTGACAAGCGGGAAAACAGCCGCCATGTTTTCGGCTTTGCCGTTGACCGAGTTTATCATGGCTTTGCCGTTATACCGACGCAACGCAGATTCCATGGCGGCGACGTTGACAGTATCAATCTGCAACGGCAGGTCGATGACCGCTTGCAGTTCGCACACTGTTTCACGCAGCATGGCGACTTCGTCAATTTGCGGCATACCGACGTTGACATCGAGCAGGTGAACCCCTTTTTGTTGTTGGGCAATGCCTTCGCCTAAAATGTAGGACATATCGTGTTCCAAAAGGGCTTGTTTAAAGCGTTTTTTGCCGGTGGGGTTAATGCGCTCGCCAATCAGAACGGGCGAGTTGCCAAAATCCACCGCGTGGGTGTAGGAGGAAGCGCACGTGATTTTTTTGGGTGTGACGGGTTTGGGGGATTTGCCGCCCAGTTGCGCACACACGGCGGCAATATAATCGGGCGTGGTGCCGCAACAACCGCCGACAACACGTACACCGCGGTCGACCAAGGTTGCCATGGTGTTGGCAAAGTCCGATTCGTTTACGTTAAACACGGTTTTGCCGTTTTTCATTTCGGGCAAGCCGGCGTTGGGTTGCACCAAAATCGGCAGTGAACTGCGAGTAAGATATTGCTCGACAATGGGGGCGAGTTGTTTGGGACCCAGTGAGCAGTTGACACCGATGGCGTCGGCGCCCATGCCTTCGAGCAAGGCTACCACCGCATCGACGTTGGCGCCGGTCATGAGTTTGCCGTCGGCGCCGTAGGCGTTGGAAACAAAAACGGGGATGTCGCTGTTTTCTTTGGCGGCGAGCAGGGCGGCTTTGGTTTCGTACAGGTCGTTCATGGTTTCGATGATAATCAAATCGACACCGTATTGCACACCCAAGCGCACCGTTTGGGCAAATACTTCGACGGCTTCCTCAAAATCCAAATCGCCGTACGGTTTCAGAAGTTTTCCGGTGGGACCGATATCCAACGCAACAAAACGGTTTTCGATGCCGTCGGTGGCGGTGCGGGCGTTTTGCACCGCCGCTTTGACGATGCGGTCCAATTCGTCGGCAGAAAATTTAAGGCAGTTGGCGCCAAACGTGTTGGTGGTCACCACGTGACTGCCTGCCGCAAAATAGCGGCGGTGAATATCTGTGATGACAGCGGGGTGAGTGAGGTTCCAGCGTTCGGGCAGTTCGCCCGCACAAAGCCCTGCCGATTGCAGCAGTGTACCCATGCCGCCGTCGAGCACGGTGATGTGTTGTTGCATAAATTGCAAGATAGTCATGTTTTATCCCTCCAATCCCACCACCGCCGTAACGGATTTGGTGGGTGACATGAGCAAACTTTCGTTAAGCGTAAGACCAATTTTCCGAGGACAATCCAACAACCGAAACACGTCGTTTTGGGTTTCGAGCGGACAGTCGCCGTAACCGGGGGAAAAACGCCGGCGTACCGTTTGGTTGGTTGCCAAAAAATCGCAAAAGGCGTTGCACAAGGCTTCGATGCGTTCGGCGCCAATGCTTTGCAACAGCAAGGCTTTGGACGGTGCGGTGATGCCGTAACGTGTAATCAGGCGGTCAAGTTCCAGCCCCACAGTGGCGGCAAACCACACAGCGCGACGGCAACCGACGAGCTGTTTTTGCAACGAACCCGACGGTACAAAAAACGCGCCGAAATCAACGCCGCCGTCTTGGACGGTGACGGGACATTCGGCGTAAACGACGGTATAGCGCAAACGATCTGCTGTTTCGGCAAAGCAAGTGCGGATGGTTTGCTCGATAGTCGGCGTTAACTCGTGACACCCCGCATACCGTGCGATTTCCTGCACGTTGGGCGGTGGGGGAGCAAACGTTTTGGTTAGAATGTTCACAGCGGTTTCCCCAAAATAGACGACAGATTTTGCCGAATGTGTTCGGCAACGTCGGGCTTGTTCATGGAATAGACGTGTACGTTTTGAATGCCGTTGGCATACAAGTCGATGATTTGGTCGGTGGCGTAGGCAATGCCCGCTTGTTTCATGGCAGCGGGATCGGTGCCGAATTTATCCACCAAATTGGCAAAGCGGCGCGGCATAAACGAACCCGACAGTTTGACGGCGCGTTCCACTTGCCCCGCGTTGGTGATGGGCATGATGCCGGGGATGACGGGGACTGTGATGCCCGCTTCGCGGATTTTATATAAGAAATTGTACAGCACGTTATTATCGAAAAACATTTGCGTGGTCAAAAACGAACAACCGGCATCTACTTTTTCTTTCAGATACCGAATATCTTCTTTTTGGTTGGCGCTTTCGGGATGTACTTCCGGGTAGCATGCCGCACCGATGCAAAAATCGGCGCCGCTTTGTTTGAGTTCGTGGATTAAATCCACCGCATGATGGTAATGCCAGTGGCGGCGGTCGGCGTTTTGCAGTTCGGTCGGAACATCCCCGCGCAATGCCAGCACGTTTTGAATTCCCGCTTTTTGCAATGTTTGAATCATTCCCGCTACCGTTTCTTTGGTGGAGGAAACGCACGTTAAGTGCGCCAAGGTGGGAACACCGTAACGCTCTTTGATGTTTTTGGCAATATCCAACGTGTAGCGGCTGGTACCGCCGCCCGCACCGTAGGTGACGCTCATAAACGAGGGGCGCAGCTTGGCAATTTCCTCGGTGGCGTGTTTGACGGTGTCAAATGCCGAGTCGGTTTTGGGCGGAAACACCTCGAACGACAGCGAAAGAGTGCCGTTTGATAACAGTTCGGAAATTTTCACGCAAACTCACTTCCTTTTATGCTTTTTTTATACCACTTTGGGCAAAAAAAGTCAACGGCCCGCTCAAACGCCAAGCGTTGGCAATAAAACAGCGGATTTTACCCCGAAAAACATTACCAACACTTGGCGAACGAGAGAGCCGTTGACGCAAAAAGGGTTTTTGCTAGTTGTTACGGCAGTTACATGCCGTGATGCACACGGTGGTGACCAAGGTAAAAACTACAAACAACGTGGCAATGCCGAGGATGACGGCAAATAAGGTAAGCGGGGCAATACCGACCGTGAAAAACGCCACCGCCGCCGCAACGATGGCGCCGAATGCGCCTATCAAAAACGCGGTGCGGTATACGCAAAAGCACGGTGACAGCGCCGCATAAACGGGAGACACTAACAAAGCGGCAACGCCCAGCGTGAGGTATACCCACAATAACACGCCAACGGTGACAAAGCCCAGCGCATACAACACGCCGACCGCCACCCCTGCCAAAATGCCGAGAATGAGCGCTGCATACGAGCAGTTGTTTTGACAACAGGTCATTTGTTTCACCTCCTTATTTTCAATATATGATAAAACGGACAAAGTGTGCGGACAGGCTTGTGCGTTGTGCCGTTACGGCACAACGCCGCGATATCCATCACTTGCGGGATGGGCGATATACGCCGATGGCGTGCGATATGTGCAAGCACGCGATATGCCCTGCGGGCGATAAGGGATGGATGTCATATCGCAATTTACCGTAGGGAAATTATATCGCATTTGTCAAAAGGCAAATATATCGAATGGCAAAGCCATATATCGCCAAAATGAGGCGTTGGGGACATTGCACCTATAGTGACGAATGGGTTTGTGAAAACCATTGCGAGTTCGGGTTTTTTATGGTATACTGATGGTGACTCAAAAAGGAAACAGGTGAGATTCCTGTACGAGCCCGTCGCCGTGAAGCACGAAAAAGGGGTTGTTTCTATTCGTTGCCGCAAAACGAAGACACGCCATTGGGGGAAACTCTGAGAAGGCGAAACAACCTAAGGTGTATGCCTGACTGCTAAGTCGAAATATTTTTTGAGTCGATTGTTTTCTCACCAAAACATTGCGAGCGCCGATGAAGAGAAAAACAACAGAATAAAAAAGGAGAGATTCCAACATGAACAAGACAAAACTGTTAAAAAGTTTGTCTTTGCTCCTTTGTTTGGTGCTGATTGCGGCTACGGCACTGCTGACAAGCGGATGTAAAGACAACCAACCAAACACCACTGTCACAACCACTGCCACCCAAACGGTGACAGTGCGCGGCGAAGGCCAAACGGTATTCCGGTTTGACGTGGTGGACGCACAAGGAAAAACCACTGCCTTTGAAATCCACACCGACAAACAAACGGTGGGGGAAGCGTTGCTCCAACTTGGTTTGATTGCCGGTGACGAAAGCCAATACGGGTTGTACGTCAAAACCGTGAACGGTGTGACGCTCGATTATGAAAAAGACGGCAAATATTGGGCGTTTTATGAAAATGGCAAGTATGCGTTAGCAGGGGTAGACACCACCGCCATTGCGCCCGACACAATCTATATGTTTAAGGCGGACAAAGCGTGAAAATCAGTGTAAAAGACATTGCCGTGTTTGGCATGCTGGGGGCTTTGATGTATGCTTCCAAATGGTTGATGGAAGTGTTGCCCAACATTCATTTAATCGGCGTGTTTGTTGTTGCCATTACCGTGGTGTACCGCCAAAAAGCGTTGTTCCCGATTTATATTTTTGTGTTTTTGGCAGGGTTGTTTGGCGGGTTTGCCATGTGGTGGGTGCCGTATTTGTATGTTTGGACCGTGCTATGGGGTGTCACCATGTTGTTGCCGCGTGACCTGTCGCCCAAAGCGGCGCCGTTTGTTTACATGGCGGTGTGCGCGGCGCACGGGTTTTTATATGGGGTGTTATATGCCCCCGCGCAAGCGTTGTTGTTCGGCTTTGATTTTGAGCAAACTGTGGCGTGGGTAATGGCGGGATTGCCGTTTGATATTACCCACGGATTGAGTAATTTGTGCGGCGGAGTGCTGATTTATCCGCTTGTCAAAGTGTTGCAAAAAATTCGATAAAACGACATTTGCTAAATCGTTTTATATTTTGGTTGCAATTTTGACAAAGCGATGGTATACTCTTGCACAAAGGACGGTGTGCGTATGAATACATTTGAAAGCTTAAAAGCCGATTTGGTGCGGTTGGGAATCAAACCCACCGACACAGTAACGATGCATTCTTCCATGAAAAAAATCGGACTTACCGAAGGCGGCGGCGATACCGTAATTGACGTGTTTTTTGATTACCTGGGCAATGACGGTTTGTTTGTGCTGCCCTCGCACAGTTGGGGGACGATTAAATATTACGGTGACATTTACGACATAAAACGCGTGGCGTGTTGCTTGGGGTTGTTGCCCAATTTGATGTTAAAGCGCGAAAACGTGTATCGTTCGCTGCACCCGACACACTCGGTGTGCGCTTACGGCAAAGATGCCGAAAGTTTTGTCGACGGCGAACTCGGCGCGACGGAATTTGTGCCGCGCGGCGGGTGTTACCACAAAATGGTGCAGCGTGGCGCCAAAATTATGTTGGTGGGTGTGGACCAACATTCCAACACCATGCTCCACGGTTTGGAAACGTGGGAAACCGACGGCAGGCCTTCGTGGTACCGCGACGAACCCGCACGGTACAAAATTAAATTGCCGAGCGGGGAACTGGTGGACAGCGCCGTGTATCACACCACCGTGGGTACCAGCAAATATTTTGGAAAAGTGAGCGATGTGGTGCTTTCGCACCCCTCGACCGTGGTGGGAAAATTTGGCGAAGCCGATACCATTGTGATGGACTGCAAAGAAATTTATCCCGTGCTTGCCAAACTGTTTCGCGAAAATCCACGCATATTTTTGGAAGAATAACCCGCATATTTGCCCGAGCCGCAATGGCTCGGGCATTTTTTTGCGGTTGTTTGGCAAAATGGTCAAAAGAGGCAATGCCTTTCCAAAAACTTCTGTAAAAAATCGAATAAAAAACACTTTACAAAAACGGTTTAGTAATGTATACTGAAAAATGTATTATAGGTGGCAGCTGTCGATGGGTTGTTATTAGTGGGCAATAACAGGCAGTTGGCGCAGGATTCGAAAGGAGAGATTCTTTATGAGAAAAACGCTTCATCGGGTGTTGGCATGTGCCCTTGCGGTGGCATTGCTGGTATCTTGCTGCATTTCCGGCTTGGTTTTGCCGGTGGCGGCTGCGGGTGAAAACTTGTTCCCGAACGGCGATATGGAAGGCGCGCTTACCGGCGCGTGGGAAGTGGCGGACAAAGCCACGGTCAACGCGACTGCCGGTTTTGGCGGCGGTAAAGCGTGGGAGGTGCTTGCCGGCAAAAGCACGACATTACCTGCCGTAACGCTGACCAAGCCGTTGGAAGCGGGCAAAAAATACATATTCCGCTTTAAACAAAGCGGTGGCGCGGGACAAATTTATTTGTCCTCCGGCACATGGGCAGATGTTCCGCAAACCAACAAAGAATACGGCTTTACTTCGGAAGTTGACGGCTGGAACGAAGTGCTTGTTCCGTTTGCGGTTTCGTCGCAAACTGCCACCTTGCCGACGGTGTATTTTTATAACAAAAACACCACCGGCAGTGTGTATTACGACGAGTTTGCCGTTTTTGAGTATGAAAAAGGCTTAAACTTGGTGCCCGGCGCCGACGGCGCGGCTTTCCCTGTGACCATGGGTACCAAAGCGGCCTCGTTGTTTGGTAATTTTTCGGGCTTGACGCTGGCAAAAGACGGCGAAAACAGCGTGTGGAAATTTGCCGGTTTGAACACGGCGGGTACCACCAACTACTTAAAACTTAGCGGTGTTGCCAAAACGATTGATGTTGGCGAAGAAATGATGCTTTCGTTCCGCTACAAAGGCGAAGGTGCTACGGCAAGTGTGTCGATTGCTAACGCCAACAACGGCGATGTCAGCAACGCTGTCACAAGTGCGGCAGATGCCAACGGCTGGAAAACCTTTACGGCTACCGTGAAAGTTAAAAAAGCGAATGAACACAACTGGGCATTGCATTTGAATTTCTCGGGTGCTGCCGAAGTGTTGGTAGATGACTTTTTCTTGGGCGAAGAAGTGAAAACCTCGGTGAACATTGCCGAAACGGCTGTCGAGGTGGGCGAAGGCCAAACCGCGACCTTGAACACCACGGTTGAGCCTGCGGGTGCAACGATTGTTTGGACTTCTTCTGACAATACCGTTGCGACCGTGGCAAACGGCGTGGTAACGGGTGTTAATGCCGGTACTGCCACCATTACCGCAACGGTTGGTAACAAATCCGACACGTGTGAGGTGACGGTTACGGCCGCGCCGACAACGTACAACGGTTTGTTCCCCAACGGCAGCATGGATGGTGCCTTGGTAGGCAACACGTGGGAATCTGCCAACTCCACCGTGAATGCGACTGCCGGTTTTGGCGGCGGCAAAGCGTGGGAGATTAAAAGCGGTTCCAAATCGCTCGCGGGTGTAACGCTTAAAGAGCCGTTGCAAACGGGCAAATGGTATATGCTTCGCTTTAAACAAAGCGGCGGCAACGGGTATTTGTATTTTGCGGACAGCAAATACACCAACCTGTCGGCTGTTGAAGTGGCGGTTAACAGCACCGGCACGGCATGGAACGAGGTTTCGGCGTTGTTCCAAGTGACGGCAGAAACAGCCACCTTGCCGACGTTGTATCTTTACAACAAAAATACCGATAGCACCAGCGTGTATTACGATGATTTCGGTGTATACGAATTCGCTGCGGGTGTGAATGTGATCCCCGGTGCCGGCGGTGCGTTGCCGATTACGGGTAACGGTACGACCACCTCGCTGTTGGGACAATTCAGCAACGTGACGCTGGATAACGGTACTTGGAAATTTAGCGGTTTGGAAACCGCGGGCACTGCCAAACGTTTGTTGCTTGGCTATTTGTCGAAAGCGTTGGTAGCGGGCGATGAATTGCTCGTTTCGTTTAGCTACAAGGGCGAAGGTGCTACCGCTGCTCTTACGGCAGTGAACGCCAACAACGGTACGATCAGTGGCGCTGCCACAAGCGAAGCGGATGCAAACGGTTACAAAACCTATACCGCAACGATTAAAATTAACAACGCGGACAGTTACAACTGGGGTTACAACTTGAGTTTCTCGGGTGCTGCCGATGTGCTTGTAAAAGATTTCTCCTTATCGAAAGTTTTGAAAACCTCGATTAACATTACCGAAGAAACCGCCGAAGTGGAAGAAGGCGAAACCGTGACCTTGAACGCCACGGTGGAACCCACGGGTACGGCGATTACCTGGACTTCGTCTGACGATACCGTAGCCACCGTTCAAAACGGTGTGGTGACCGGTGTAAAAGCGGGTACTGCCACCATTACCGCAACGATTGCGGGTGGCAAGACCGATACCTGCCAAGTGACGGTAACGGCAGCGGTGCCGGTGCCGCCTACCTACAACGGTTTGTTCCCGAACGGTAACATGGACGGCACCTTGGTTGGCGCCGACTGGACTGCCGATGCCACAAAAACTACCGTGAATGCCACAGCCGGTTTTGGCGGCGGCAAAGCGTGGGAAGTGTTTGGCGGTAAAAACAAATCGCTTTCGGGCGTGACGCTGAAAGAAGCGTTGCAACCGGGCAAATGGTACATCTTCCGCGTGAAGCAAACGGGCGGAAAAGGCTTGATTTTCTATTCGGGCGCACAATTTGCTAACCTGACCGCCGTTGAAATGGCAACGTCGGGTACCAACGGCAACTGGAACGAAGTTTCGGCATTGTTCCAAGTGACCGCGGAAACGGCAACGTTACCGACGATTTATTTCTACAACCAAAATACCGACGGCAACAGCGTCTATTACGACGATTTTGCCGTGTATGAATACAAAGAAGGCGTAAACTTGTTGCCCTCGAGCGATGGCGAAACCTTCCCGATTACGGCGAACGGTGTTGCCGGCTCGTTGCTGGGACAATTCACCAGAATTTATCTTACTGACGGTGCTTGGGAAATTGGTGATTTGGATGCCGCAGGCACTTCCAAACGGTTGCTGCTCAGCTGCTTGAAAAAGTTGCTCGTTGCGGGTGACGAAGTGACGGTTTCTTTCCGCTACAAAGGCGAAGGTGCTGTGGCGAAAGTGGAATCGAACAGCACCGCCAAAGCCGTGGTAAGCAACGAAAACACCACCGAAGCGGATGCAGACGGTTTTAAAACCTACACCGCCACGGTGAAATTCCCCTCGATTGACCTTGACTGGGCATTAAACCTTGTTTTCAGTGGTGCGACCACGGTGTTGGTGGACGATTTTGCCATTACCGGCAAAGCCCCTGCCGAACCCGAAGTGGATATTACCCAAGAAACGGCATCTGTGGAAGCGGGCAAAACCGTAACGCTTGGTGCAACGACGGTGCCTGTGGGTAGCGCGATTACGTGGACTTCTTCGGATAACACGGTGGCTACCGTGGCAGACGGTGTGGTAACCGGTGTGAAAGCGGGTACTGCCACCATTACCGCTACGATTGCGGGCGGTAAAACCGATACCTGCCAAGTGACCGTGACGGCTCCGCCTCCTCCGGCACCTCCTGCTACGAGCATTAAACTCGCCAAAACGACCATGCATTTGGCGCCCGGTGCGTTTAAGACCTTGCAAGTAGTGGCAACTCCTGCCGGTAACTTTGTGGGTGAACTTACCTTTACTTCTAACAACACGGCGGTGGCTACCGTAGACGAAAACGGCAAAGTGACTGCTGTCGGCAACGGTGAAGCAACCATTACCGTGCAAAGTAATTTGGGTGCTGCGCTGACCGATTCGTGCTTTGTGAAAGTGGATGCCTTTGGCGATATTATGATTGGCGGCGACTTTGAGTCGGATAACGACAATTACAACTGGAGCAACTACACCGCCGCTATTGGCCAAGTAGTTGTTGACCCTGCCAATGCCCAAAACCACGTGTTGAGCATGAACTCTAAAAAATCGGCGTGGTATCGATTTGACGGTTTGCTCAAAGGCAACACCATTTACCGCTTAAGAGGTAAAGCTAAGGGCGATGTGAAAGCGCAAGTGTTGCTCAATGGTGTTTCCAAACTGATTTCGGGTCAGACCCGCGGTGAGTTCTATCCCATTGAAGCGGGCGACGATGTCAGCCAATGGAAAGAGTTTGACGTGGTGTTCTTGACCACCAAAGACGTTTCGAGCAACTATTTTATCGCTTTCAAAAACGATGGCGAAGGCGAAGTGTATTTTGATGATATTCGCGTAGAACACGTGACGTTGCCGGTGACTTCGGTTGTGATGAACGAAACAGCTGCACTCGGCGTGGGCGCTACGTTGTATTTGAACTATCAATACGAACCCACTTACGGTGATTTGAGCGTTATGCAATGGACGTCTTCCGATGCATCGGTGGCTACCGTGGATAACGCGGGCAAAGTGACTGCGCTCAAAGAAGGCAAAACCACCGTTACGGTGAAACTGTCCGAAACGGCCAGCGCTTCGTGCGTGGTAACGGTAGTGAAAGAAGCCAAAACCTTTGCTCTTTCCAAAACCGAACTTATGTTGTTGCCGAACGGTTCGGCAACGTTGTATGCCAAAGCCAACCCGGTTGGCGCTACTATCCCCGGCACACTTGTGTGGAGCAGTTCCGACACGGCGGTGGCTACCGTGGATCAAAACGGCAACGTGACCGCTGTGGCAAACGGCAATGCGACCATTACCTGCACCAACGGTACGGTTACTGTGACGTGTGCCGTGACCGTTAGTGCGAACGGCGAACTGATCGTTGGCGGTGATTTTGAAAACAACACCCAAAACTGGGGCGCGGTTGCCGACGGCACCAACGCTGCCATTGCGGATGACCCGTACGAGTTTGGCAACAAAGTGTTGGTGGTAAATCCCGAAAAGACAACCGCAGCGTATGCAAATCTTGCACTGGAAGCCAACACACTGTATCGTCTTACCTTGCGCGCCAAAGGTGCGGCAGCAACGGTGAACGTGAACAGCGCGATTGTTGAAAAATTCTTCCCTGCCGATGCGGCACTTAAAACCGTTGCAGATGCGGTGAACTGGAACACCTTTACCATTCGGTTCCGCACCAAAGCATCGGGTACGCTTTCGGATGTGCTTTCGTTTGTGGGCGGCAAAGACAGCGTGACGTACATTGACGACGTATCGCTTGTGAAATTGCCCACCATGACAGGTATTGCTTGGCAGTATTTTGAAGGCGATACTTTGGAATTGACTCCCGAAAACAGTGCGCAACTTTCCGTGACCCCGATGCCGTCGGATGCTTATTTGGAAGCACCCATCGTGTGGTCGGTTGCTGATCCTTCCATTGCAACAGTTGACCAAAACGGCAAAGTAACCGCCATGAAAGAGGGTAACACCACCGTTACTGCTTCGGTAGACGGTTTTGCCGCAATTACGTTGAAGGTGAAAGTGGATTACTATGCTCCGGTGTTCTTTGACGGCAATTTTGAAAACCCCAACGCCACGTGGACTCCGCTTCGCGCCGACATGGATTTTAAAGGCGGTATCACCGCAGGTATCGGTGAAAACGGCACCAGCGGCTTTGCGGTGCTCGGTAAGCATTCCACTTACTACAAAGGTTCCGCTTTGATGTTGGTTCCGGGCAACAAATACACCTTGACGGTGAAATATAAATCCAACATTAACACGCACGGTGCACAATACGTGTGGTATGAGCCTTTGGGACAAATTAATTTTGAAAACACCAAAGGTCAATGGAAAACCAAAACCATTACCGGCACGATCAAAGCCAGCTGGTATCCCAATACCTATCAAATGTGTATTGCTTCGACGGAAATTGCCACCGAAGCAGACGGCATTGTGATCGACAGCATTGACGTGCGCATGGTAGACACCGGTGTGGATGCCGAAATGGTGGGTATCAGTCCCGCCGAAAAACAACTGCTCCCCGGTGAAATTTTGACGTATATTCTCACCACCGATCCCTCCAATGCCAACACCAACTTCATGACCTGGACTTCCAGCAACGAAGACGTGGCAACGGTGGAATTCGGCAAACTGTATGCGCTTGGTGCCGGCACGACCACCATTACCGCCAAGGTGCCGACCGCAAACGGCGGGTTTAAAACCGCCACTTCGGTGATTACCGTAAGCGGTGACGAAGCGCTTATCAAAAACGGTACGTTTGACAAAGCGGGTGACGCTTCGTGGCAACTGACCGGCGCTGCTATCACGGCAGGTGTGGGCTTTAACAAAACGAGCGGCGCTGTGCTTGATAACAGCGGCGAAGTGGTTGCACAAGCGCTCAAAAACATAAAAGCGGGCAGCATGTATGCGTTGCGCTTCCGCCATTCGGGCGACAGCACACGCACTATGGTTGTCCGTGTGAAAGAAGCCAACGGCTCCAAAGTTTATTTTGAAAAAACACAAACCACCAGCGGTGCTTGGAACGAAACCAACATGGAAGTTGTGATGCCCCAAGAATACGACGGCGCCGATTTGGTGTTTGAAATCGTGGCAGCGGGCAACCGCGGCACGGTTACGGTGGACAGCATCTCGTTGACCGAAGGGTTCTCCAAATCCGATTTGATTGCTTCGGACATTGTGTGGAACGACGGTGCCACCCAAATTAAACCCGGCACGCCCATGAACTTTACCGCGGTTATCGGTAACGTGGGCGTAGAAGACACCAAAGAAACCCAAGACATTGTGGTGGAACTGCGTGTGAACACCAAGCCGATTTATACTTGGACACACAAAGGCGGCATTAAAGCCGGTGACTTTGTGGCACTGACCACCGATGCCGACAAACCGTGGATTGCCGAAGCGGGCGAATTGGTATTCTCGATTCACGTGAACACCACGGGTACCGTGCGCGAAAGCAACAACAAAAACAACGGTATCCAAGCACACGTTCGCGTGGCAGAAGAATTTTTGGAAGCTCCCAAAGAAGCGCTAAACGGCGGCTTTAACAAACTGGTGTTCAGCGACGACTTTGACTTCTTACACGTCGACAGTGAATACACCGCTGACTATGGTTACAAATGGTATCTCACTGACCAAACCGGTGTAACGGGTGATATGAGCGACCTTATCAAAACCGAAGATGGTGTGATTTTGGCCGGTAAACGCATGCGTTACAACTGGTTGCTTTCGACCATCGACGGTGAAACCGGTGCCGGTTGGCAAGGCTTTACCTTTGGGTATTTGGAATATCGTTCTCGCTTTGAACGTACCCCCAACGTGGAAACCCAAACGATTAAAGGTGCTCCCGCTGTGTGGTCGTTTAGCCACCAGACCATTGCTCCCCACATCTTCGGTGACCCCGGCAGACAAGTGGAAGTGGACTGGATGGAATATTGGGGCAACAAATACCAAAACGGTACTTGGACAGTGACGCTCCACGACTCGGTGGGCGACTACAACAAGCAAAACATGAACAATAACCCCAACCACTTTGTCAAAGGCAGTTACGACGAAAACGACATTGGTGACGGCGAATGGCATACCGTTGGGTATCGTTGGGAAAAGGGACTTATGATCTGCTACCTCGACGGCAGAGAAATTTGGCGTCAAGAATGGGGCGGACCCGACGGCCCGAACCCGCCTGCTAACGTGGGCGCCGGTGAATACCGCGACGACGTGTTCCAGTTTACCGACAAGCAAACGTTGGCGTTGTTGCTTGCGGGCGGTGTGCAACACCCGATGGAACTCGATTACATTCGCGTGTGGCAATCCGACGGCACGGTCGATGCCAAACCGGTGCTTAACAGCACGTTCCTCGAAGACCATTTGACCGACGAAAACGGCGAATACTTCTTGGAGGTAACGCCCGACAACTATCAAGCAATTTTGGATGCGTTGTTTGCTTGGGAAGAACTGAGCGACGAGCAAAAAGACGCGGTTAACAACGAGCTTAAAGAAAACGGCGGCAAAACGTACGACGAATTGTTGTTTGAAGCACAAGAAGCCTACAACACCGCCGAAGCGTTTGTGGCGTTCTATGCGTGCGACGAGTTCGGTGATGCGTACACAGCGGTGGACGAAACCAACTATGCTTGGATTCTTACCGCCGAGGAAGAATGGAACGCCTTGGGCGAGTTGGAACGCGCAATTGTCAATGACATTGCCAAAGAACTGTGCGGCATGACGTTTGACGAAATGTTTGCCCAGGCGGCAGCGTTTGGCGAAGACGGCGGCGAGGGCGAAGAAGAAATCCCCAGCCCCGAAGACGGCGTACCGTTCCCCGCAGTGGCTGTGGTGGGATTGTTCCTTGGCGGTGCTGCGATGATTGTCGGCAAAAAACGCCGTGACGAGGAATAAACCTCGCCTTGCATAAACAGTATTAAAAAAGTGACCGATGCAACGTGTTGCATCGGTCACTTTTGTTTTGTTTTTACACACCGAAAAAAAGGAAGAGCGCAGAAGAAAATTCTTTACAAACAAAAGAGAAAATGGTACAATGAATGTAACTATATAGTATAATCGGTAATTATGGTTTTTATTGCTATTTTTGATTGTTGCAGGAGGATTTGGGTATGAAAAATTGGGGAAAACGGTTGTTAGCGCTTGCCCTTTCGGTGGCCTTGCTGATTGGTTGCACGGTCTCCGGCTTGGTGTTGCCTGCTACGGCGCAAGAAGCATCGGCGGGAGTAACGCAAGCCGCAACACCCGAGGTGTTTAATTTCTTCCCCGACGGTGATTTTGAAAACGGAAGTGTGGACTTCGGTTTTGAGATTGCCGACGGTGTTGGTTTGGGTGGCAGCAAAGCGCTGGTTATCCCCCCGAATACCTCGAACAAAAAGATGAAAACGGTGACACTGCGCCAAAAATTGGTGCCCGGTGGAGCTTATGTAATACGCTACAAAGTAAAAAGTTTAAACCACTCGGTATATTGGACCGACACAACGTATGCCGGTATTAACGGCAGTTTGCCCGCAACCAATTACCAAGAAACAGACAAGTTTATTCAATATCAATATATGTTTACACCGGTAAACGAAACCGACCAATTTGCCCAATTTGGTTTGTATAACACCCACGCAACCAAAGAAGCGTATATTGACGAATTTGAAATTTTTGAATACAAACCGGGCTTGAACGTGTTCCCCGACGACACCCGCGAAGAAGTTGCCGCATTGGCGGTAACCATGGTGACAAACAAAGATAAAGACACCGGTGAATTCACCATTTTCCCCGGTGGTGTGTTTGGCCCCTTTGTGAAAAGCGGTATCACGGTTACCGATGCACAAGACGGCAACAACAACGTGATTAAATTTTCCGGTTTGAACGCAACCGACGGCAACGAAGCCGTTTTGCCGTTGGCGAGTTTGTGCTATAACAAATCCGTTTTTGATGTTAACCGCGATGTGATTATTTCGTTCCGTTATAAAAGCGAAAACGATGCCGCAACCGTGCGGATTTCGGCTGCCAACAGTGAGGTTGGCAAAGTTAACGGCAAACCCACCACCACGGCACCCGACGAAAACGGTTGGCGCACCCATACGGCGCGTATTAAACTGCATAAAATCAGCCTTAGCGGTACGGCACGTTTGCATTTTTCGGGCGCTACCGAAGTGTTGATTGACGATTTTTATTGCGCACAAGGCACCGGTTTGGAACTTTCGGATTTGATGTGGAATCCAAACGGTGTGCAGTTGCAATCGGAAACACCGTTGCAATTTTCGGTGAACCTTTCGAACAAAGGCACCGTTGATTTGGGCGATTACAGCGATATCACGGTGGATTTTGTGGCAAGAAACGGCGACACAACGGTGAACTTGGGCACCATGGTGCAAAAAGGTGGGCTTAAAGCAGGCCAATCGGTAACGCTTACCTTGCCGAACAAATGGACACCGCCTGTGGGTGAATGGGTGGTTTCTGCCAACGCTTCCACCACCTATCTTGGCGACCGCGAAAACATTGGTGCACAAGGGCATTTTCGCGTGGAGGAAACTCGTTTGCAAGCGCCCCCCGAGGCGTTGGCGGGCGGATACGACACCCTTACGTTCAGCGATGAGTTCAACGCTGCCAACGTCGACACCGAATACACGGGCGACTATGGCTACAAATGGTATTTGACCGACCTTACCGATGTTTGCGGTGACAAAGACGACTATTCCATTAAAGATGGCGTGATGACCTTGGCGGGCGATAACATGCGCTACAACTGGTTGATGGCGACCATGGATGGTAACACCGCCGCGGGTTGGCACGGATTTAAATATGGGTATTTGGAATACCGCACCCGCTTTGACAGTGTGCCCGAAGGGTGGATTGAGGGTACCGATTACAGCAAAATCAAAGAGGAGGGTGTGCCCAATGCTCCTGCTATTTGGTCGTTCCCGCCCGAGGTGATTTGTTCGTCGAAGTTAGGTTATTTAGAGCGCTATGTCGAAATGGACTGGATGGAATATTGGGGTTACGACAAAAATAACTGCCAATGGACCATTACCATGCACGACCAAACTCGGTTGAACAACAGTAATCAAACGGTTACGAACTCGGTTAACAACCGTGGTTCTAACCACATTTTAGACACCAAAAACAACATTGGTGACGGGCAGTGGCACACCGTGGGTTACCGTTGGGAAAAAGGGTTGCTCATTGTTTATCTTGACGGCAGAGAAATCTTTTATCAAGACTGGTCGGAAAATGGCCACTATCCCGAGGGTATTGCTGCAATCGGTGAACTGACCGCCGATGCATTTACGCCGCTGGATAACCAACTTTCGCCGCTGATTTTGGCGGGTTCCAAGGGTTGGCCGCTGGAAATTGATTATATCCGCGTGTGGCAGAAAAACGAACAAGACCCCCACGCTTATCCCATTGTCGATAACGAAACCACGGTGGAAGCTTTGCACTGGGCACCGAATGTTACCTCGGCAACACCGCTTACCGATGACAACACGCTTTACTGGCATTCTGCTAACTCGATGATTGCTTCGGTGGCAAACGGTGTGATTTCTACCCACCACGAAGGCAAGACCGTGATTACCGCCTACCGCGGTAAAAAGGCTGTGCAACAATATGTGGTAACGGTGGACAACTATGGCGAATGTATTCCGTTTGGGGATTTTGAACACCCCTATAACGACGACCACAAAGCCCTGAATGGAAACGGGGAGACTTATGGCATCGTGGTGGATGGAAAAGGTTCTATCACAACCGAATCGGACGGCAACCGTGCGCTTATGTTGCCGGCGGGCCAATCGGGATATTTGAATGGTTTGTCGCTTGAGGCGGGCAAAACCTACCGTTTGACCGGTCGTGTAAAAGGCGATGCAGGCGTTACGTTGTTGGGTTTTTATACCAGCAATATATACGACAGCAACGACTATACGGGCGAGAAAAAACCGGTTACCAGCGGTAATGCGGGCAAATGGGTGGATTTTTGTTACACCTTTACCACAACAGCGGTAGAAAACGGTGCTTATAAACTTGACAAAAGCTATACCGTTAGTTTGCGAAACAGTAACGGTACCACCCCCGCCTATTTTGACAACCTTTCGCTGGTGGAAACCGATGGGTTCTTGGTGCAAGGTGTTGGGACAAGTATGTTATTAAACAACTATACCAAACAAGCGCTTTTCTATATGTGTTTTGATTCGAGCTTAGATGTGGGAAATTACAATCTATCCTTTACCTCTTCGTCGAAGACATCGGTTTTGGAAAGAAACTCCAATTCCCAATTAACTGCCAAGGCTTGCGGTACATCAAACGTTACCGTTAAAGCCACTCCCAAGGCGGGAGGTACCGCGCTTACCAAAACTATTAAGTTTACGGTGGTGGACGGCTGCGAATTGGTGCTTTCTAACTCGGCGGTGAATTTGCTAAAAGGCGATACCAAAACGTTGCAAGCTTCGGTGACAAGCGGCACCTTGGGCACGGTTACCTACACCTCTGACAACACGGCGGTGGCAACGGTGGACCAAAACGGCAAAATCACGGCGGTGGGCGAAGGCCTTGCCACCATTACCGCTACCACGGCAGATGCGCTTTCGGCCACGTGCGACGTGGTGGTGCAAAACCGTCCCACCGTGGCAATTGACGAAACGGCTGCCAACGTTTGGATTGGCGAAAGCGTTAATCTGAACGCGGCGGCAACACCTGCCGGTGCAATCATTACGTGGACATCCAGTGACAATGCGGTGGCAACGGTGGCAAACGGTGTGGTCACCACGCATAAAGCGGGCACGGCAACCATTACGGCAAGCGTGTATGGTGGCGCTACCGATACCGTTGTTATTACCGTAGCCAAAAAACCCACGGTGGCGATTGCCGAGCAAAGCATTAACCTGTATTGTGAACAAACCAAAACCTTAACCACCACGGTCGACCCGCAAGACAGCGCCGTTGTGTGGACTTCTTCGGATAACACGGTGGCAACCGTAGCAAACGGCGTGGTAACAGCGCTGAAAGCGGGCAGTGCCACCATTACCGCCACGGTGGACGGCGGCAACTTTGCTACTTGTGTGGTGAACGTGGCAAACAAACCCACGATTCGTCTTGATAAAACGGCGGCCAATGTGTGGACGGGCGAAACGGTCACCTTGAATGCCACCGTTAGCCCCCAAGGCACCGCGGTTGTGTGGACTTCTTCGGACAACACGGTGGCAACCGTTCAAAACGGTGTGGTCACCACCCGCAAAGCGGGCGTGGCCACCATCACCGCCACAGTGGATGGCGGCAACTACGCCACTTGTGTGGTAACGGTAGCAGATAAACCGAAATTGACATCGTTTGGCGTTACCATGAACGGTTTGGGCCTGCACTTCCTGCGCGGTGCAGAGGCAACCAAAGAAAACGTGGATGGTATTCGCTTTGGTACCAAACTCGACTTTGGTTCGGGTTACACCACCATAAACGATGTGTTGTACTTGCCGTATAACAACGAGTATTACGAAGTGGTTAGTATGGGCGCTATTCTCCGTCGTCACGAGACCGGCACCGAACTAACGGTTGAAAATGCTCGCTGGACTTCCGAGGCCTACAATAGTACCGACAACGTATTGCGGTGTATTGAATTTACCGAAGAATACGTGGTGTTTGCGGTGAATATGATGACAAAAGAGCCGTCGACCACGTTTAACGAACGCAGGTACGATGCACGCGGGTATGTTCAATTGAACATAGACGGTGTGATTACCACCATTTATACCGATGTCGTAACCGATAGCGTGAACGAAGCCTATGCCCGCGCAACGGGTGGGTTCGTGATTATCCCCGGCGAAGAGGAAGATATTTACGACGACTAAACAAAAGCAAGCGCCCCTGCAGCACGTAGGGGCGCTTTTGCTATGGGTTTTGTGCAAACCTTGGCGGGAAAAAGCCTCCCTTTACACAAGGGAGGCTTTGTAAATATTGTTGCGAGTTTGTTTTTGTTGTGGTATACTAAACACAACGACACAAAAAACGAGGTGTTTTAGCGTGAATTCTGCGTTTGGTGCAGGTGTGGAACCGGGCGGTTTGCACAACTCTCACGAAATTAAATTGCTTATCGGATATTTGCTTTGCGGGGTGGGGCAACCCATGCCACGCGCCGACGTGCTCGATGTGATTTGCGGCGGCGGGATGGCAAACTTTTTCGATACCAGCGCCGCACTTGACGATATGGTCGAACAAACGCTTTTGACAGAGCAGGATGACGGCACGCTCGTTTTAACACAAACGGGTGCCGAGGCTTCGCAAACACTCGCCGACCGTTTACCGTATACGTTGCGGGAACGCTCGGTCGCGGCGGCGTTGCGCTTGCTTTCCCGCCGACGGAACGAACAAGGCAACCGTGTCGAAATAACACCCACTGAAAACGGATTTGTGGTTACGTGCACGGTGGGGGTGGAAAACCCGCCGTTGCTTCGGTTTTCGTTGCTGGTGGGGGATGAACACCAAGCGGAGCTGGTGCGCGAAAACTTTTTGCGTGACCCGCTGCTTTTGTACCAAAGCACCATTGGCGTACTCACAGGCGGAGTACAATCTGCAACCACCGACCGCGTGGTAATTGAATTGGGGTAATGTGTATGGAAAAACCGTATACCGTGTTGATCGTCGATGACGAAATGCGTATGCGCCGCGTTATCGCCGATTATCTCAAAATTAAAAATTATCACACCGTGGAAGCCGCCGACGGCGAAGAAGCGTTGGCGGTGTTCCAAGCCGAGCACCCCGATTTGGTGTTGCTCGATGTCATGATGCCGCGCAAAAACGGGTGGGAAGTGTGCAAAGAAATTCGCAAAACGCACCAAACCCCCATTATCATGCTTACCGCCCGCGGGGAAGAGGAAGACGAGCTCAAAGGTTTTGCGCTGGGTGCCGATGAATACATAGCCAAGCCGTTCAGTCTTAAAATTTTGGCGGCGCGGATCGAAGCCATACAACGCCGTCACAGCGGCGCAGACCATGCGGCAGGTACGGCGGGGCTTACTGTGGACAAACTGGCACGCGAAGTCAAAGTAGACGGCGTTTCGGTGCCGCTTACTTTTACGGAATTTGAATTACTGGATTATTTGATGACCAACCGCGGTTTAGCGCTGTCGCGTGACCGCATTCTTAACAGCGTGTGGAAATACGATTACGACGGCGATGCCCGTACCGTCGACACACACATTAAAAAACTGCGCAGTAAACTGGGCAAAGCGGGCGAATGCATCAAAACCGTGCGTGGCATCGGTTACAAGTTCGAGGAGGCGTAACGTATGCGCTCTGTTACTCGTTTTTTCCGTTCCATTGCGGGGAAATTGTTTGGCGCGCTTGCGTTGTGCATTTTGGTGTTGCTTTTGTTTAACTGGTTGCTCAACAGTTTTGCGTTTCAGCGCCACTACGAACGCGAACAAACCGCCGTGCTGGAACAAGCCTTTGTTGTGGCAGACGATGTGCTTTCCAAACGCCAAAACATCGAACAAAACCTTGGCGGCTACGTGACACAAAAAGGCATTGGCGCCACCGTGTGGTCGGGATACCGTTTGCTTTACTCCAACGACCCGCGTTTGTCCGATTCGGTGTTTGTTTCGCCCGAGGATATTCCCGTCACACAAGGTTCGTACACCGTGCGCAACGTGGCAACACAAGAGGGCGAACAGCGCCTTGCGTTGTTTGGCAAAAGCAAAAACGGCGTTAACATTATGTTGTGGTGTTCGCTTTCCCGCGTGGGGGATGGGGTGGCCATTGTCAATCGCTTTTTGTGGTGGTCGGCACTTGCCACGCTTTTGTGCGGGTTTGTTGCCATGTATTTTGTGTCGCGTTCGGTCACACGTCCGGTGCGGCAACTGTCCGATATGGCGCAGGGGATGGCGCATCTTGATTTTTCGAAACGGTATGTAAACGTTGGCGGTCAAGACGAATTGGCGGAACTCGGGCAGAGCCTCAACACGGTTTCGCAGTCGATGGCGCAAAACTTGGCGGCACTCAAAACCGCCAACGCCAAACTCCTTGCCGACGTCGAGCAAAAAGAACGCCAAGATGAAGCGCGCACACGCTTTATTCGCAACGTATCGCACGAACTCAAAACCCCGTTGTCGCTCATTCAAAACTATGCTGAAGGGTTGCACGAAAACGCCGCAGACGATGCCGCCTCGCGTGAGTTTTATTGCACCGTTATTGAGGAAGAAGCGCAAAAACTGTCGCTTATCTTGCACAAACTGACGTTATTAATGCAACTCGAATCCGGAAAAGAAGAACTGCAAATCGAACAATTTGACATAGCGGCGCTCACCAAGCGGCTGTTGGAACGGTTTGCCCCCTTGTTTGCAGAACACGGTGTGGCGCTGCCCACCATTGACAACGAAGCGCAACCGGTGTGGGGTGACGCGGCACTTATTGAAAACGTGCTCACCAATTACCTGACAAACGCGTTAAACCACGTGTCCGACGGCGGCGAAATTCGCGTTACCATTACACCAAATGAACAACGCACGCGAATAACGGTGTTCAACGAAGGCGCGCCGATCCCCGCAGAAGATTTGCCCCACGTGTGGGAAAGTTTTTACAAAGTCGATAAAGCCCGCACCCGCGAATACGGCGGCACGGGCATTGGGCTTTCGGTGGTGGCGGCGATCATGAACGCGCATCACTTGCCGTATGGTGTACAAAACACCGAAAACGGCGTGGAATTTTATATTGAGTTGTAAAGAAAACCCCGTGATGAAAATCACAGGGGATTGAGTGAAAAGTGAAGAGTGAAGGTGTCGCGCGATGCGCGACGGATTTGAAAAAGGAGGATGTAGGCATCGTCCCCTATGGTAACGAATCGGTTTGTTACGGTGTTCACCTCAGTTTGGTGCGGGTTTGTAGGGGATAACCGACTCTCCTTTGAGTTTTTACACTTGTGTGTGTCGAAAACGTGTGGTATAATACAGCAAAGAAAAGGTAGGTGCTCTCAGTATGGTAGATAAAAACTATACCGGTCAGGCGATTGGCATTTTTGAGTTGGATGGCTTTATGGCGTGCCTCGTCGCACTGGATGCGGCAGCCAAAGCAGCGGACGTCAAGATTCAAGGTGTGGAACGCAACCGTTTGAAAGCCGGCGCGTGTGTCAAGTTGCGCGGAGATGTGTCCAGCGTACGTGCCGCCATGGAAGCGGCGCTCGCTGCCGCGGCGCCTTACGGCAAAGTCACGGCATCCACCGTGATTTCAGCACCGGATGCCGAAGTCGGGGG
>JAZROQ010000033.1:0-85605 GCA_045648765.1 Acutalibacteraceae bacterium | reverse complement strand
ACGGGCGTCCGAATAAAGGTAATAAAATAAAAAAAAAAAGTACGGCGCCGCACAGGAAATGGGGTGCGGCGCTTTTTTCTTTGTTTACATATCAAGCCATTCAAAGGGTTTATCCATTGCTTGCAGGCATTTTTCGCGAATAGCCATAATGGCAATGGTGTCTTCTTTGGCAACAAACTCTTTGCCGGTTTGGAACATTTCCAAAATAGCTTTCATCAAATTGGTAAACACATCGTCATCCAAAGCGATGGTTTCGTTTTTGTCTTGATGGTTTATCACAAAATAGTGTTTCCATTCGTTCTGCATCATGTTGATGCTGGCGGACCGACCATCAGCAAAACGGAGTTGCCATGCAGGACGTGCTTCGCAACCGGTGTACATAACACTGACAACGTCGCGACCCATCAAAGCAACAATCGGTTCGATTTGATGCACCAAGTAGTTAACAGGTTCCAAATGACCAAACGCCACTACACCGTTGATATCTTCGGTTTTAACAGCGCCCAGTTTTTGAGAACAACGAAATGCCGAAGCGGAAAAACACGGCGAACCGCTTTTTTGAGCCGTGGCAAAAATTTCTTCGGCCTCGGCTTTGCTGTTGGCAAAGGTTTTGTCCACATAAACCGGCTTGCCCGATGCCACAGCAGGAAGCGCTAACGCTAAATGTTTTTCACAGTTATCGGGCGCCAAAACCACCAAGCAATCACTTTTTTCAACAAGTTCGTGAATGTCTGACACCAATTCAACCCCTTGTTTTTCACACCATTGTGCATTGGTGAGTGAGCCGTCAAACGGACAGTCAATTTCACCGTAAGCATAGGCAACCTCGTATTCCCCTTCGCTTAACGTTTTAAGCCATTTCGGGTAGTTATCGGCGTGCCATTCGTTGAGATAGTAATCAATAAAACCAATCTTTTTCATAACAATCCTCTTCTCACATCATTTAAACGAGATTTCTTTGTGCTGCTCAGCAGAATCGTAAATAGCTTGCATGACTTTCGATGTGATAATGTTGGTGTCGATATGAGAGGGCAATTTTTCACCGCTTCTGGCGCAATCGACAAATGCATTGATTTCGTTTTCAAAATGGTTACGTTTTTCATATTCGGGGGTATATTCGATAAGTTCGCCGTCTTTGGTGCCAAAGAATTTAAAGTCGGCACCATACTGTAACCGAATGCCACCCTTATCGCCGAGGAAATCAATAAACATTTCGTTTCCGCCAATGTTTTGTGCCCAAGCACCATTCAGAGTGATGGTCGGACCATCCGTACGAATCATACCGGTAACACCGGTTTCTACGTCGCAAACACCGTCCAATTTCGGGGGACCGGCCCACATGTTTTTGTAGACATATTCCGAAATGTTTTTGCCGATATGGGAAAACGCTTCGGCAGAAACGGTTTTCGGCGTGGGATCGCCACAGCAGTACATGACAATATCCAAGAAATGTACGCCCCAGTCAATCAGAACGCCGCCGCCCGCAATGCTCTTATCGGTAAACGCACCGCCAAGCCCCGGAATGGAACGATGGCAACGGAAACTGATATATACTTGATAAATCTCTCCAAGTTCACCGGCATCAATGAGTTTTTTAATTTGATTGACACCGTCGTTAAAGCGATTGACAACGCCAATGTTGAGCACTTTTCCGGTTTTGTGTTGAGCATCCAACATGGTGAGTGCTTCGTCGTATGTTCTGGCGGCAGGTTTTTCGCAAAGAACGTTTTTGCCCGCGTTCAAAAAATCGATGGTGATGGGAGCGTGAACCTTGTTCGGGGTACACACCGATACCGCTTCCACTTCGGGATCGGTAAGAATTTCGTGATAATCGGTTACCGCTTTGCCGCAACCGTACTTTTCGACCGCTGCTTGCGCACGTTCGGGAATAATGTCGCAAAACCATTTGATTTCGACATTTTCGTTTTTCATATATGCCGGAATATGCGCCATGTTCGCTATTGTTCCGCAACCAATAACCGCAACTTTCATTTTACCCATTTTCATTGCTCCTTTGCACTTTAAATCTTACTTATCTTTATTTTAATCCCAAAAAGTTTAGATTTCAATAACAAATCTTTTTCTAAAAGTTGTCATTTTTTTAGATTTCTTGTTGTGAAACGAACGTCGCCTTGCTCAAACCGTTTTCGCAGTTTTTCCAACGCCTTTTTTTCAATGCGCGATACATACGAGCGGGAAATATCCAACCGTTTTGCCACTTCTCTTTGCGTTAACGGATCATAAATTAATCCATACCGCCAACCGATAATTTCCTTTTCTCGGTCTGTCAGAGTTTCTTCCATATAGCGGTATAATTTCGTCGCATTGATTTTATTGTCCAAATCATCGGCAATGGTATCCTCTTGCGCAATAACATCCATAAGCGTTAGGGTATTCCCCTCTTTATCCGTTTCTATTGGCTCCATAATGGATACATCTTGCGCTGTTTTTCGATTCGCACGAAAATGCATTAAAATCTCGTTTTCCACGCAACGCGAAGCGTATGTCGCCAACCTCACCCCTTTGGTGTAATCAAAGGTGTTTACCGCTTTCATAAGACCAATCGTACCAATAGAAATTAAATCATCTTGATCGCGCACCGAACTGTAATATTTTTTGATAATGTGTGCTACCAAACGTAAATTGTGTTCAACAAGTTTGTTGCGTGCCACCATATCCCCTTTTTCGTGATACGCTACCAAACAATCGTGCTCTTGCTCGGCAGATAATGGGCGCGGGAACGAGCCGGAGTTAACCACTTGCAATGCCATAAAAAAGATGCGGGATAAGGATCCAAAAATTTCTGCAAACATACTCTTCACCCTTTCTGCTTCACTATATGCGAAAGAAGTTGAATTTTGCCTGTCCTTTCAAAACGCGACATTCTCTTTTTATTGGTCTTTTTTGTTCTTGGTTTATTAAAGCAATCAAAACAGTGTCTAATACTACTAAAAAAGTGCCTTTTTGTTTCTCCCTTGTTTCTTTTTACGTGTTGTATAATAAAATTACCAAAATAATTGGAAAGGAGTTTTACCATGAATGTTTTAGCCATCGGTTGCCACCCCGACGACGTAGAAATTGCCTGCGCCGGTACGTTGGCAAAATGCGTGAAACGCGGCGACAGAGTGGTTGTTTGCCATGCTTCCAGCGGTAATTTGGGACACGTGATTATTCCGCCCGATGAACTCCGCGTCATCCGTGCAAATGAAGCCAAAAAGGCAGGTTCTCTTGCGGGGATCGAAGTCATTTCCGCCGGTTTTGACGACCTTGAAATTTTTGACAGTGAGGATGCAGCGCGTG
Organism: Acutalibacteraceae bacterium; assembly: GCA_045648765.1. Classification (GTDB taxonomy): domain Bacteria; phylum Bacillota; class Clostridia; order Oscillospirales; family Acutalibacteraceae; genus RGIG3009. Next base: position 82,305 of record JAZROQ010000033.1, on the reverse strand, counting down.
ACCGCTTGGTAGACGTTATCCGTTATGCCAACCCCGATTTTATCATCACGCACAATCCCGACGATTACATGCCCGACCACACGGCGGTGTCTCGCTTGGTGTTTGATGCTTGCTTCACCGCAACGCTTCCTAACTACACCGATTATGAACACCGTTACAGCACCATGGATACCCCGCCCGCACGGTTGGTGCCTGTGTACTACATGGACACCTTGGCAGGCGTGGAATTTAATCCGACCGAATACGTAGATATCACCGACGAAATTGATTTAAAAATCAAAATGCTCGAATGCCACGAAAGCCAAATTGTTTGGATGCGCGACCACGACGGCATCGATTTTGCTGATATGGTGCGCACTTGTTCGCGCTATCGCGGTTACCAATGCGGCGCAGATTATGCCGAAGGTTTCCGTCAATGCCAAGTGTACTTAAAAGGAACGACCAAACGGTTGTTGCCGTAACGCGTTACAAAAGTATAAGGAGGAAAAAACGATGAATTTTTTGACTACTGTTAAAGGTTCCGACATGGAACACTTCTTCCCCAAAGGATGGGATATGGAAAAAATCGATGCTTGCTGCGAAAAAGGCATTGCTCGCGAAGATTTCTGGAACAAAGATTTTACCCCCATTGCTTGCGAAAGCTTGTCGGATTTCGATACGTTTATGGGTCACGAAATTGCCATGGCTATCCGCAATGCCCGCGAAGCCGGCGAAAAACTCGCCATGATTTTGCCTGTTGGTCCCATGGGTATGTACCGTTGGGCTTCCTACTTCTTGACCAACTGGAACGTATGCTGTGACCACGTTTACACCTTCAACATGGACGAATGGTCGGATATCGATGGCAACACCTTGCCTTCGGACAATTCCGCTTCGTTTGAATACAGCATGAAACAAGCTTTCTTTGACAAACTCGGTGCATTGACCGTTCCCCCTTCCCAACGCAACTTTGCCACCAAAGAAAACTTGCCCACCTATCCCGAAAAAATCGCTGCTCTCAAAGCAGAGGGTGCTAAACTTGTGTTGGTCTACGGTATCGGTCGTGCTTGCCACATTGCTTTCTGGGAACCCACCTTTGCCGAAGATTACGCCACCGAAGCCGAGTGGAAAGCTGCTCCGTATCGTTTGGGCGCCAAACTGACCCCCATGACGATCGAACAAAACGCTATCACTAGCTTTAAAAGCCGTACCACCTTGGTGCCTTGCTTTGCAAACACCATGGGCCCCGGTTTGATGTTCCAAGCCGACTATGCTATTGGTGGTGCCGACGGCATGTTAGGTCGTGGCATGAGCTGGCAAGGTATGAGCTTCCTTATCACCTTGCACTATGGTCCTGACACTTCGTTCACTTCCACCTACATTCCCACCTTGCCCGGCAAACTGTTCTACCTCAAAGAACTCGCCGGTCCGCTCACTCCGGAATGTAACTAATCAAAAAAGGAAAAACCTCCGAAGAAACTTCTTCGGAGGTTTTTCTTTTTTTATATCAGTTCGGCAACATCCATGGGTTGTCGGTTCAACCATTTTCCGTTGGTAAAATCCGGAATCGGTTGAGGTGCGCCCCCTTGGCGAATGGATTCTTCCGAAAGCACCGTTATTGCCAACCAAGCGGCAGCATCGTACGCGTCAATCGGTGTTGGAGTGCCGTTCTTGACTGCATCAAAGAAGGCGCGATGTGTAAAGTAATCCATGCCGCCGTGACCAATCTTTTGCGCTTCGGGGGTCATATCCTTCCACATTTTCGGCATATGTTCTTCTTCGAACTCTTTGGCGTTATGAAACAAATCCTGCGACAACAAGTAATGCTCCTCGTGCACGCCTTCCAAAAACAAGGTGCCCGTTTCTTGATTATAACTCCCTTGCGTACCGCGAACGTTAAAAGCACGGCTATAATGCGAGCGCGGCAAACTCGTATCCAAAATCAGCGAAATGGTTTCACCGTTTTCGCACGTGATAATGGTTTGGACAATATCGCCTTGACGATACTTTGCGTTACACACTTCTGCCGAATACTTCTTTTTGTCGGCGTGGTTTTTGGCATAAGCAGCAAGCCCCGCGGCTTTACTTGCCACCGAAACCACCGAAACCATACGATTCCCGCGATTGATGTTCAGCAATTTGGCAATGGGTCCCAGCTCGTGAGTGGGGTAATTTTCGCTGCAACGGTGCAAATAATTGCGATAGCGGTACATCCCCTCGGCAGCGCCGTCCAACAAATGTTCCCGCAAATCGTGTCCGTATGTGCCGGAACAATGCACAATTTCACCAAACAACCCTTTGCGAGCAATGGCAGTAGCAAACAGCTCTTCTTTACCAAAACAGCAGTTTTCGAGCAACATATACGGGGTACCTGTTTCTTCGTACGTGTGCACCAACCGCCAACAGTTGTCCAATGTGTACTCACAACCCACCTCACCGGCAGTCGGAATACCCGCTCGCATGCAAGCTATACAAATTTCCGTGTGCATATCCCACGAAGTGTATACCAAAATAGCTTCCACACCTTCAAGCGTAAAAAAGTCGTGGTAGTCGGTGGTTTGAAAAGGCAGCGGTTTGCCCGCTTCGGTTATCAGTTTGGCAATATCCGCCATGCGATCTTTTCGCAAATCGCAAATGCCGATAATGTCTACGTTTTCCATTTTAAGGAGTACGTCTTTGATAAGTTGTGTGCCGCGGGCATTAAGACCCACAATGGCAACCTTTATCGTTTCCATAGCTTAGCCTAATTCTGCAACGTCTTGTGCCGGACGATACATCCATTTGCCGTTGGTAAAATCCGGAATGGCTTTGGGGGTGCCGCCTTCGCGGATGGATTCTTCGGCCAACACCGAAACTGCCAACCAGGTTGCCGCATCATACACGTCAATCGGCATCGGCGTTTTGTTCTTTAACGCTTCAATAAAGGCACGGTGGGTAAAATAGTCCATACCGCCATGACCGACAGCTTGGGCTTCGGGCGTGATTTCTTTCCACATTTTCGGCATGTGTTCTTCTTCGTATTCTTTGGCGTTGTTAAGCAAAGCTTCCGAGAATTTCCAACGTTCCGGATGAACATCTTCCAAGAACAACGTGTGGGTATCTTGGTTGTACGAGCCAAAGGTTCCGCGCACGTTAAACGCACGGCTGTAATGCGAACGAGGCAAGCTGGTATCCAACGTCATCAAAATGCTTTCGCCGTTTTCGCAAGTAAGCAAGGTGATAACAATATCGCCTTGACGGAAATCGGCATTGCGAACTTCTTCGGGATAATTCTTTTCGTCGGCGTGTTTTTTGACATACGCTTGCACACCTGCCGATTTACTGGCAATGGCCGTAACCGATACCAAGCGATTGCCACGGTTGATATTGAGCAACTTGGCGATCGGACCCAATTCGTGGGTGGGATAGTTTTCGGTACAGCGATGCAAATAGTTGCGGTAGCGATAGTGACGTTCTTGTAAACCGCCTGCCACTTGACTGCGCAAATCGTGACCGTACATGCCCGAGCAATGCACGATTTCGCCAAACAAGCCCTTACGTGCCATGGCGGTGGCAAACAACTCTTCTTTGCCGTAGCAGCAGTTTTCCAAGAACATATACGGCGTACCGGTTTCTTCTTGTGTGTGGACCAAACGCCAGCAGTTATCCAGCGCATATTCGCAACCCACTTCGCTGGCGGTGGGAATCCCCGCTTTCATGGCGGCAATGCAAACCTCGGTATGCATATCCCAAGACGTGTACGCCATAATAGCATCCACACCTTCAAGCGTCAAGAAATCGCGATAGTCTTTGGTTTTAAACGGTTCTTTGCGACCGGAATCAACCACCAATTTTGCTGCGTTTTCGATGCGGTCTTCATACAAATCACAAACACCGATGATCTCGACATCATCCATTTTGAGCAACACGTCTTTGATCAATTGTTCGCCGCGTTCGCCCAAACCAACAATAGCTAATTTAACGGTATCCATATTTTTTACCTCCTACACTGCTTTTTCTGCTTTCAGTATACGTCGATACAAAGGATGCAACAATGGGTTTCTTTATCGTAAAAACTGTGTTTTTTTACCCTATTTACTTTTTTATTCTTATATGTTACACTTAATTCGGTGATGAAATATGGATAAATTTCTCAAAGAACAAGTTTACCGTCCGTTCTCTGCCAACGGTGATTTTTCGATTGTCAGCATTGGCTACAACGATTTTTCCAAACCCGACCTTGCCGCGTATACTAAACCGCATTTTCAAATGTTCTATACCTTGCACTACGTTATCAGCGGAAGCGGCACTCTGGTATATAACAACAAAACCTATCACCCACGGGCGGGCTCTTTGTTCTTTTTGCCACCCAACCAACCCATTCAATATTATCCAAATCCCGACGACCCATGGGAATACGTGTGGTTTGCTTTTAACGGCACTCCCAGCGAAGAATACGGCACTCGCATGGGTTTTTCTTCCGAAACAGCTGTGCAAGAAACCCGATTCCCGCAAGCGGTCTATCTTTCCTTGGATAAATTGTTTCATTCACTCGATGACACCGCGGGTGACGACTACTTTTTGGCGTTATCGGTGTTTTATGAAATTATGCACCTGTGCTTACGCTCTTCGCCCCCGCAAGGGATGCACGAAGTCAAACGTATGATCGAACTCAACTGTGCTTCACCCGATTTTTCGATAAAAAAATTGTGCGAATCACTGTTTATCAGTCATTCGCACTTTTGTCGTTCGTTTAAAGCGAAATACGGTATGTCCGCTATTCATTATTTAGTACTTTGCCGTTTGGAACACGCCAAACAATTATTGGCCGGCGGTGATTTGCCGGTCAAAGCGGTGGCTTTTTCCTGCGGGTTTAGTGATGAATTGCATTTTATGAAAACCTTTAAAACACACGTCGGTATGACAGCTTTGCAATATCGACGGCAGTTTACTCCGTGATAGCAAGCACTTTTTCCAATGCGGAGGTAACGTTTTCCGGCACTTGTCCGCTTTCCAAAAACACGCGGCGGTATTCGCGCGGTGTGGTGCCGGTTTTCAGTTTAAACACGCGTGAGAAATAGTTGTAATCGGAAATGCCGCAGTTTCCCGCAATTTCCGAAATGCTGTATTTGGGATCTTTTAAGTACTTGCATGCGAGAACAATCCGCTTTTGCAAAATGAACTGACCAATCGCCATATTCACGTTTTTTTCCGCACAACGGTTCAGTGTGGAAATGCTGACCGATAACGCTTGAGCAATTTCGCTGAGCGGCAATTTTTCCCGCAGATTTTCGTCAATATACGCTTGCGCGCGTTGCCACAAATCGTCACGATTACGTTGGATCAGTTTTTGCAACAACAAATGTTCAATGCAAATTTGCAAAATGTGGCACAACGCCCCCACACTGGCGCGAGATGTAGGAATCAGTTGAAAAAACTGGTGGTTAAGCACCGACATATCGGTAATAAAATGGCGGCAATTTTGATGCACCGTGTTCCATTGCGACCCAAGCGATATTTGGTCGTCCAACAAGTGCCCCATCATAACATAGCCAAGCAACTCATCGTTGCGCTGACCGGACAAAATCGGCACACATACTTCAATCAGCCCTGCGTGACATTGATAAACGCAGGGTTTTCCCGTAACTTTTGCTTGGTGAAAACCGTACATATCACATTCGTCACACTTTGCCTTGCCCACCGCAGTGGATTGAATATGTTGACAAAAAGAATTTGCTTGTGCGGGATAACGCAACAAATTGTTAAACTCCGGATCAAAAATGGCACATTGGTGACCCGTGATTTGATAAATATCTTTAAAAATGCCTTGAATTTCGTTTAGTTCAAAAAAGAGATTCATCATGGCGTTTCCCCTACCTTTCTTGTGTGAAATATTTCATTTTGACCGAAAAATGCTAGTTTTCAAGTACATTGTACTATTCAAATTTGGAAAAGTCAAGTATAATGAAAGTAATAAAAAACAGCGGTGTGTCTGGAAGTGTATTTTCTACACATGGCGGAAAGGAGAAAACGATGGACGGAAAAACAAAATGGTATTTTCCGGATGGCGAGTTGCCGCCCATGGGAGATGACCCGGAAGTATACGGTCATGAATCCATCATCATTTTGAATCCGAACGACCAAGAGGCTCACGTTAAACTGTGCATCTACTGGACAGACCGTGAACCCACGTGGAGTGAAGAAATGGTGGTTGCTGCCGGCCGTGTCAAAGGCTTACGCGCGACCGAAAAATGCGACTTTTTAGGCGGTGTGCCGAACGCCGGCGAACAATATGCTATGCTGCTCCAAAGCGATATTCCGGTAATTGCCCAATACGGCAGACTGGACATTCGTCAATCCAACATGGCATTCTATACCACCAGTGGTTATTCGGTATAAAAGAAAGATATAAAAGAAAGGAAGGATCATTATGTCCCGCATTTGTATTCCCGATAGCGAATACCAAGAAAGAATTAAACGCTGTGCTGCTTTGGTTGCCGAAAAAGGCTACGATGTCTTTTTGGTAAACTCCAACGAAGCAGACTATGCAAACGTCCGTTATTTCAGCAACTTCTGGCCGTTGTTCGAACGCGCCGGTGTGGCTATTACCCCTGCCGGTAAAGCCGCTTTGTTGGTCGGTCCGGAAAGCACCATCTTTGCCGCAGACCGCAGCAAAATCGAAAAAATCTACACCATGCTCGCTTACCGCGAATCGGCTGACCCCGCTTATCCGGAACTCAGCCCCATGGAATATGACGAAGTGTTTCGCGATATGGGTATCACCGGCAAACACATCAAAATTGCGATTGCCAGCTTCCTCGATACCAACTGCGAAATGCTCCGCCGCTTGCAAGAAAGCTATCCCGAAGCCGAAATCGTGGAAGATAAAGAAATCATGGTTTCCTTGCGCCGCATCAAATCCGAAAACGAATTGGCTTGCATCCGCGAAGGTTTCCGCATTGTGGATTTGGCAACCCAAGAAGTTATCAAAAACTTGCGTCCCGGCGTAACCGAACTTGCTATGGTTGGTATTGCTCAACGCGTTATCTATGAAAACGGCGCCGAATACGAAGGCTTGCCCATGTACGTGTTCAGCGAAGCTTCCACCCGCCATGCTATTTCTCGTCCAAGCTACCGCACCATCGGCAAAGGCGACATCGTTCAACTCAACCTTTCCGCCAAAATCGACGGTTACTCCCCGTCCATTGGTTTGCCGGTCTGCGTTGGCAAACTCACCGACGAAAAACGCCGTTATGTGGAATTCTGCTTGGAAGCCCACAAATGGACTGAACAACAAATCAAAGCCGGCGTGCTTGCTTCCGATATCGCCAAAGGTTTCTACAAACTCTATTGCGATAACGGCTACAAAGATGCCTATGTCTATGGTCCTTGCCATGGCACCGGTTTGATCGAAGTAGAAGCTCCGTGGATGGAAACTTCTTCCGACTACGCTTTGGAAAAGAACATGACGTTCCAAATCGACACCTTCATTTCCGGCCCGACCTTCGGTCTGCGTTGGGAAAAAGGTATCGTGGTTACCGAAAACGGCTGCGAATCCACCGGTGGCAACATCGGCAAAATCTACGAATTGGATTTCTAATTCGCAACACATCAAAAACTCCCCGTTCTTCCGAACGGGGAGTTTTTTTGTTATTTGTTCGCAAAAAGTTCGTTGTATTTTTCAATCGCTGCCGAAATAACGCGTACCGCTTCTTCTCTGTCACTAACTTCTTTAACAGCGGTGGTTTTATTTTCCAAATTTTTATACACCTGGAAAAAGTGCCGCATTTCCTCAAAAATATGGTTCGGCAATTGGTCAATGCCTGTATACATGTTGTAGTTGGGGTCATCAAACGGAATAGCAATGATTTTTTCGTCGTTTCTGCCGTTATCCACCATCGAAATCATACCAATCGGATACGCGCGCACCAAACACATCGGCTCAATCGGTTCGGCACATAAAAGCAACACGTCCAGCGGGTCACCGTCGTCACCAAACGTGCGAGGAATAAACCCATAGTTTGCGGGGTAGTGCGTAGAAGTATGCAAAATACGGTCTAAACGGATATACCCCGTTTCTTTATCCAGTTCATATTTTTTACGACTCCCTTTGGGAATCTCAATCACACAAATAAAATCTTGCGGTTTAATTCTGTCTTGTGAAATATCGTGCCAAATGTTCGACATGCTTTCAAGTCCTTTCTTTTTCACACAGTATAGCAAAAAGCATACCAAAAAACAAGCAATTTTTCTTTACAAATAACAGCACAACACGGCCAGTCTTTTGGCGGACTCTGCTAGCGACGCCAAAACCGCACATTCACTACGCGAATGAATATTTTCAAACTCAACGCCAAGGGAATCCAAAGTGGGAATGCCGCACCGTGTCGTGTAAGCGGCATCCGAACCACCGCCCGTCGCGCGACACGTTAAGGTCGGCAACTGATTTTCTTTGAAAATAGCGTTTGCTTTTTCCAATAATTGCAAATTAGTATCCGTAAGTTCCATGGCGCTTCGCAGACTTTCCAACACCACTTCACACGTCGTTCCCTCAATGTACGCGGTGTCTGCTGTTTCCCTTATAATCTCTTTAATTTCGGAAAGTTGAACTTCACTGGCAAATCGGCAATCCACTTGGAACAAACATTGTTCGGGCACGGTGTTTATTTTTGTTCCGCCCGAAACAATCCCGCAGTTGAAGGTGATTCCTTCTTTGTCTTTGTATTTTTCCAGTTCCAAAATTTTGTGTGCCGCCTCGGCAATAGCGCTGATACCATCATAACAATTTCCGGCATGGGCGGCTTTTCCCGTAATTTTAAAAGTATATTTGGCAATGCCTTTTCGTTGCAGCACAGCTGTTCTTGCAACGTGCGGCTCACAGTTCAAAAAAGCAACTGCACCGCGAGCGCATTCGCACATATATTCCACGGTGGTTTTTTCGCTTTCGGCACTGCTGGTTTCTTCGTCAGATTGTAATATCAGTTTTATCGGTCGGGCAGTAAACCCTTCTGTTTCCATGGCAGCCATTGCCATAAACGCGGCCACAATCCCGCCTTTGCAATCGGCTACACCGGGACCGTAAATTTTTTGGTTGTCTTTTTTGACAGCAGGTGTTCCAAATAACCCCACGGGATGAACCGTATCCAAATGCCCCGACAAACACACAGGCGCACCCTTGGCGTTGGGATTCATCGTAATACATAGGCAATCACCGGCTACCGCCTGCTCTTGCTTTTCTATCTTCCAACCGTGCGCTTTCGCTTTTCCGACAATATACTCTCCGGCGGCATCCACACCCGCTTTGTTGTCCGTGGGACTTTCAATCGAACAAAATTCTTCCCAAAACGTTATGTATTCTTGCTGCAAAGCGTCGATTCTGTCAAATAATTTATTGCAGGAATTCATTTTGCTACAACTCCCCAACCAGATGTGTTAGTTGTATCATAGCATATTCTTTTAACAACTTCAATATATAAGCCGCCACCAAAGCATCCCTTTGATGGCGGCTGTTCGTTCATTTTATGCCATATTCTCCTGTTAACGGATCTTGGAATAACGGTATCTTTGGCGTGACAAAGGTGAACACCACAAACAATATGCCAATTAAACAAAGCACAAGAAAACACAGTCTTGAGCATCGGCATCGTAAACGATTGCTTCTAAGCAACCGCGCTTCCAACCAAAAAGCAATCGCTGCCGCAACAAAAAATATTGTAATATTCACCCAATCAGGCGATTTCCCAAAAACACCGTTGTAGGTATAAAACAACATGGGAATGGTGATAAGCCCCACTGCAATACCCACCAATTTTATGCACCAAAAATTCTCGTAACCCTTAAAAAACCTTCTTTGTACCAACGCAAAAATAAACAATGGAACAAACAACAACTTCATGTGTTCCCACGTCGACTCATTCACTCCCGAAAACGGTGCCGTCAATAGTGCTTCGTTTGCCCAATCGTACAAAAAATGTAATAATGTTCCCAAAAGTGAACTCAAAGAAAACCCTGCAAACTGCCAAAGCGATACGTCCCGTTTCATCGTTCTCCCCCACACAACGTTTTGTAAAGATTTTATGCAAAATACCGTTTGCTTATACTGTTTCCTCTTCGTTTTCCTGTTTTAGGGGGTTGCTTTTTGTGACGATAACTGCTATCATTACCCTGATCAAAAGAGGGTGGCGGTGCACACCAAGCAAACGAACATATTCATTGCGACAAATTGATGCAATGCGCCGAAATGTTGGCACTATTTTTATTAAGAGGATATGTCGATGAAAATCAATGAAAAACTGGAACCAATCCTGCGTAAATGGTACAAAGAAATAAACTTCCCCACAGAATATAACGAAGCGTTTGAAACATATCTCGCCACCGTGAAAGTAGACGAGTCGGCAACGCCCGAAACGTATGAAGAAGCAGATGGCCCGCAAAACTTCCTAACCTATCTGTATTTCTGCGAACAGTTGCAACAACGGTATCGTGAAAAGGGGATCAGCGAAACGATCTTGTACGATACGTTTCAAGAATTCTACCGTTGGACAATCTATCGCAGCAAATTAGCAGGCAAACTGAACTTTGATGCGTGTTTTTGGGTCGTCCTCACCATGAAATTGCGCCTGTTCCGCCTAGGCCGCCTCAATTTCTGTATCGGCACAGAACCCTACGGTGTCCCGTCGCACGGGTTGGAAAAAGGCGATCCCATCATCGAGGTACATATCCCGCGCGAGCCAAATCTGCTCCGTGAAGACTGTTTATCCTCATTGTCACAAGCATACAAATTTTTTGCAACATATTTTCCCGACCATAAGTGGAAAGCTTTTACCTGCCATTCGTGGTTGCTGGACAGCGAACTCAAAGGGTTGTTATCCGAAACCAGCAACATTTTGCAGTTTCAAGATTTGTTCGACGTGGTGTTAGAACACGAATCCGCAGAAACTTTGCACTACGTATTTGGTCACGGTGTTACCAAGGATAATATAGCCGAACAAGAATGCAAAACCAGTTTGGCGCAAAAAGTGCGCGACCGAGTGCTAAACGGTACCACCTTCCACGAAAGTTACGGTATTATCAAACCCGATTACTTAACATAAAAATAAAAAGGGATAGACTTTGGTCTATCCCTTTTTATTTTGGTGCGGGTGTTCATAACCAACCTGACAAGCAGAAATAAAAAAGATTACACTTGTAATCCTTACAATTGTAGTCTATAATTAGTATGTAGTGAAAAGCTTTTACGAAAAGCGAACTACAAAGGTATTGACATTAAAATACAATTGTAGTACAATAGTGGACAGAAAGGTGAAGTAAATGGATAAAAAATTAATTATTACTTCGAAAAAGTACAGGGGCGAGACTATGGTAGTATCATCACGACTAACAAATGAATTAGTTGAAGAACTTGATAAGATCGCAGATAAAACCGGACGAACAAGGAATGAAATTATCCAGTTGTGTCTGGAGTTTGCTGTTGATAACCTTGAAATTGAGGAGGGCAAATCTAATGGCACAAATAACTGATATTATTAAATATGAGGGCGACAATAGTACCTTTATATGGAAGCATCCTTGCGAGGATTTTAATAGCCTTACTCAGCTTATAGTTCACGAAAGCCAAGAAGCTATATTCTTTATGAATGGCCAAGCACTTGATTTGTTTGGACCGGGTCGTTATACGCTTGAATCACAGAATATACCTCTTATTGGTAAAGCCCTAAATCGTGCCACAGGCGATGTGTCTCCTTTTCATTGCGAAGTTTATTTCATTAATAAAACTGAGCAAATGGCTATTCGTTGGGGTACTGATACAAAGGTTGAATATATAGAACCTACATATAATTTCCCGATTGCTATTGGCGCAAACGGCGAAATGAGTTTGCGCGTGGAAAATAGTCGCGAGTTGTTGATAAAACTGGTTGGAACTGAAAATAACCTTTCACAGCAACAACTGGTGTCATTCTTCCGCGCTTTTTTAATGACACGCGTTAAAACATATATTGCTCGTATAATGAAGAGCAACGCAATTAACATATTTGAAATTGATGAACATTTAAACAGCTTTTCTGACGAAATCAAAAAACTGCTTACTCCCGATTTTGAGGACTACGGTATTTCTTTAGAGCGCTTTTTTATGGCGTCGATTTTAAAGCCAGAAGGGGATGCTCAATACGATAAATTTAAGGAACTTCATTTCCGTCAATATGCTGATATTGCAGAAGCTAAACTTCGCCAACAAACAGAGATTATTGACGCTGAGACAGAAGCCCAAAAGACCATTATCGATTCTAAAGCACAAGCAACAAAACGTGTGCAAGAAGGCTACACCTATCAACAGGAGCGTGGCTTTGACATTGCCGAAAAGGTTGCAGAAAATGAAGCTGTTGGAGAATTTACTAATATGGGTGTTGGTTTTGGAACAATGGCCGGAGTCGGCGGTGCCGTTGGCGGCATGGTAGGCGGTGTAATGCAAGAAACAATGGGTTCTGTTGTGAATTCGAACGGTAAAACCAATGCATTTTGCGAAAATTGTGGCACACAGTTGGTGACAGGCGCAACTTTTTGTGATGAATGTGGAACGCCTGTTGCGAATGTGAATAACACCTGTAGTAAGTGCGGATATAAATTTGAGCGCATCGGAAAGTTCTGCCCTAAGTGCGGAACCAAGCGTGAGGTATAAAAATGAAAAAGACATTTAAGTTTTATACAGCTATTTGGACTATCTGCCTGTTATTGTTTAATGTGCTTACTTTTGTAACACCAAATGAAATTGCCGGTGTCGGCAAATTTGACGGTGCGTTTTGGGTAGGTTATATATTTATAACCATTGCTTTTATCGGCCAATTAATTTGTGCCTATATCGCATTTAAGGCAGAAAATCTTAAAAAGTTATTTTACAATATTCCGCTTATATCAATAAGTTATGTTGGGCTTGTTGTAATGTTAGTTGTTGGCGGACTAACCATGGCAATTCCCGGTATGCCTGATTGGTTAAGTGTGATTGTATGTTTGTCAGTATTAAGCTTTACAGCAATTTCGGTTATTAAAGCAACGTTTGCTACGGAAATAGTCTATGATATTGATGACAAAATTGCAACACAAACCGCTTTTATTAAGACTATGACTGTTGAATCACAAAATTTGGTTAACCGTGCTAACGCCGCGATGCTCAAAAAACAATGCAAAAGGGTTTATGATGCATTTCGCTACAGCGATCCAATGTCAAGTGCGTCACTTGCAGATATTGAGCAACGTATCAAAGAAGAGTTTGATATATTAACAGATGCGGTTATTGCCGATGATTTGACCACAACAGAATCTTCGGCAAAGGAATTAATTAGGCTTATTGCTGAACGTAATAATAAATGCAAAACATTAAAGTAAAAACAAAGGGGTTTGAGAATTATGAAAAAGATGCAATGTGAAGTTTGTGGAAGTACAGAAATCAAAAAGATTTCAAATGATGTTTTTGAATGCCAAAGCTGTGGTATTCAATACTCCATTGAAGAGGCAAAAAGGTTGTTAGTTGAAATTAGCGGCACCGTTAAAATTGACCACTCCGATGAAATAAAGAACAATATTGAGCGTGGAGATCAGTATGTTGAAAGCGGGGATGTAGCAAAAGCGAAAGAGTATTATAATAAAGCGTTAGATTTGGATGCCGGTAACACGGAAGCAAAAGAAAAAGTTACAAAAGCTTTTGAGAGTGAACAGTTTGAAGACTACTATATTGTTGAACCAGATATCAACCCGGAAGATAATGTGAAAGATTTTTTAAAACAGCTTGCTACAACAGACAATATTGCTTGTGATATTTATAAAGAGATTAAAATCGAACGGGTTACCGAAAAGTTTTATACACTTATGTTTATGGAGGGCAATTACAAGTGTGATTGGTCTTTGACAGCGTGTCATAGATATTATGAAAATGAAACTGTGTATAAAGAAAAGTATGATCCTTCAACAAGAAAATATTACAAGGAACCTGAGACTCAAAAAGTTGAAAGAATTGATCGAGTTCCCATGCATGGAACAAAAGTATATGATGCCAAACAATTAGTATTGGGGTCGAAAAACTTAAACAAAGATATATCTTTTGTCTCTGATAACCTTGCAACGCAATTGATAGAAAATTTTTTGCAACTTCAAACGAAAAAATATCATCAGTATACTATAAACAAAGTTGATATAAAAACTTTGGAAAAAGAAAATGGCGTTTTTACACACAACGCTATACCGTTGGACACATATGTTGACGACGGCTGCTTTATTAACAATAGAGACCAAATGAAAAATGATGCCTCGCAAATAGCGGTAGACGAAATAGCGGCCGAGATAGATTGCGATTTTTGTGAAGGGGTATCTGCCACAAGCACAACCTTGTCTTTAAATGTTAAATATATTTGTTTTCCTATTCAAATTATTGAATATACCTACAAAGACAAAAAATATGTGGCCGTATCGGATTTGCTTTCTCACACAACAACCATGCCCATGGTATATCCGTGTGATGTAGAATTGACTGATGCTTTAGAAGTACTGGAAAACCAAAAACAAAAAGCCGCAAAATCTTCTATAAAAACTGCTGGCTTAGTTATTTCGATGTTGGGACTTTTGTGTATGGTTTTAGGTCTCATATTCCCCGGAGAAGAAATTTTTTTAGTGATATTATTTTTAGTTCTTGATTTTGTTGGACTATTTACCATATTGGCCGGCATTATTGTTCAAAAATCCAGAACAAAAAAATTCCAAAACAATGCAAAAGATGTCAAGAAAGCATTGTTTGATCCTCGAGTCGCTTGTTTAGAAGCAAGCCGGGATAAGTTTTTTGAGGAATACACCGACTATGCATCTGCAAAACAAGCAGCGGCACAATTTGATTGTATGCAAATTAAAGTTACTCGCCCTGAATTTTCTTGTGCGGGTGAAATCCGCAAAAAAATGGCATATGTAACTAACGATGCAGTGATTGATAATGCAACAACGATATTGGAATACGGGATTAAAACCACCAAGAAAAAAAGAAATAAAAGAATTTGCTGGTCAGTTTTTGGTGGTATAATTTTAGGTGTTCTTGGTGCAGTTATATTTAGCGCCGGTGTTTGGCATTACTCAATATGGTTTTTAGCTTTATTATTGAACGTTTTGGGTTTTGGCTTTGCAACAATTGGCAGTGTTATAATCGTGGGCAATTCAAACAGAAAAATTATTGATTTGCAAAATTGCCTTACTATGTACAACAAGCAAAAAACGTTAGAAAATGAGTTTGAGCAACCACAAGATTTAGAAGTTTCGCCTGTTTTAAAGCAATGGACACCTGAACGTATTGAACAAAAAGTTACTGAACTGTCTAGCGAAAAAGAAAAGTTTGACGCGGAAAAAGAACTACAAAAAAATAACAATCTTTTAAAAAATATTATTTGGCAAGTTAAGAAACATAAAAAACTATCCATTACCATCGCCTCTGTTTTGGTTGTGTTTTTAATTGCTATCGTTTCTGAGGCTATAGCGACTAATGCAAGTGCACTCCCTTATGAAGAAAGTTTGTATGAAAATTCATTTGTATTTACCGAAACGGATTCGTCTTGGGGAAGTGAGCCTACGTATACAGATACTGAAACCTATGTTTTCTCAAAAAACGGAACCTATGAATACACGAAAACAAGAACGTTTTATAAAAATCCGGAATCGCCACATTTATCTAGTTGGGATGGAACATACAAAGTAAGATTTGAACTTTTCAGCGGTGAACCTCAACTTGTTTTGGGTAAACAGAGTTTTACGGTACGTGAAAGCCAAAAGAGTATTTACGAGTTTGTAAAATATGGTGATTACTTTAAACTGACAGCCAACGACAATCAATCCGGTGAAAACTCTATCGGTTCGTCTTCAAACAATGATTCTACAGAAAATATCCCCCCCTCTTCCACCCAAACAAATGCTGATAATTTGAATAACACTAGCACAACCAAACCTACCGCCATTTCTTCTGAAAAGACAAGTTTGAGCACCACTTCGTCTAAACCATCTTCTTCAACACAAACCACTTCAAGTAATACTGTTGCTAAAGATCTTTGCGCGGATGGCCATACGTGGGAAAAAATCACCGAAACCGTTCACCACGAAGAAGAAGGACACTATGATTGGGTTGTGGTGAAGGAAGCATACCAGTGGTATAAGTGCCCTGTGTGTGGCAAAAAATTTGAAAAGGAAGGTGCTGACAACTCGCAAGACTATTATCAACATTTCGACAGCACTCATACAGATATTCACGAAAGTTTTTTAAGAGACAGTTACAATTGCGGCACGGTTGATGAGAAGCAAGAAAAAAAGTGGGTTGTGGACCAAGAGGCCTACGATGAAACAGTGGTAGTTGGGTACAAATGTGAAGTTTGTGAAAAGAAAAAATAACAATTTTATAGTAACATAAATCTTTCGCACATACTTAACCTGTTATATAGTCCAGTGTGCGGCAAGAGTCAAGTGATAAGTGACGCCGCTACGCTATGACGTTTTGCGCATAGGCGCAAAGTGATGTTCAGTGCGCCGTACGGCACACTTAGGTTGCCAAAACAAAAAGCACTCCGTATGGAGTGCTTTTTTGGTCGGAGTGACAGGATTCGAACCTGCGGCATCCTGCTCCCAAAGCAGGCGCGCTACCAACTGCGCTACACCCCGAAAAAACAGTGTATCCTTAGTATACGACAAACACGGCAATGGTGCAAGAGTTTTTTGTAAAATTTGTTTTTTGATAAAAAAGGTGTATACTAAATAAGAGGTGAAGCATATGTCTGTGTTTGAACGCATATACGAAGTGGTATGCGCCATCCCCAAAGGAAAGGTGGCAACCTATGGTCAAGTAGCGGCCCTCGCCGGAAATCCGCGTTGGGCGCGAGTGGTGGGATATGCGCTCCACCAAAACCCAAAACCCGGCATCATTCCTTGTCACCGCGTGGTTAATCGCGAAGGACGAGTGGCTTCGGGTTTTGCTTTCGGCGGCGGTGAAGCGCAACAAGCTTTGCTAATCGCAGAGGGAGTTGAATTTGATAAAGAGGGGCGCATTGATCTGAATCGTTATGGATTTTTCTCACCGTGAGTGGCGGTATTTCCGCTGCTTTTTCTTTTTTATACTGACAAACAGCAACAGCAGAACAAACAAAATGAGTATTCCCACAACAACGTATACGGGAATCATCCACGGCGAGGATGTTATAAACACTTTCGCATCACGTTTAAATTTTAACCATTCGTCAACCGAGACATCGGTTGCGGCAACCAAATCAACTGTCCCAAGCGAATTACCGTTATAAAACACCTCGGCTTGACCAAGGATATCGCCTTTTGCGATCGGCGCATCCACTTCCGGTTTTGTGAATTGCGTGGTCACTGTGACGGCAGACTCGTCAACATTAGCGGGAAGTAACGCCTCCAATGCGGTGCGTGCATGCAAAGATATTTGTTCCGTTTCTGAAGATAGGTTAACCGGCATTTGTGTAATCGGGGTGGTCGTGTTTACAACCGTTTTATACGCAAACGAATCAAACGCCCAACGATAAAGGTTCGTCGAATCGGCAACATGTTTGTGCACACCGTCAATCGTTTTCGAATTTAACACGACCGCCAAATACCGATATTCCCCTTTTTGAGCAACGCTGACAAGACACCGCCCCGCTTTGGAAGTAAATCCCGTTTTACTGCAAACCGTATACGGATAATAAAAAGCCGAGTTAGGGTTTAACATAGAATTGGTATTATAAAGAGTCCGTGCGGGTTGATGGCTGGTAGCACGCATCGTGTAAGAGGAAATCGATGTGAATTCTCGAATGATCTCGTTTTCAAACGCGTACTTTGCCAGTTTGCAGATTTCTTCAGCAGTGGAATAATGGTCATCGTCGTGTAAACCAACCGGGTTAACATATCGGGTGTTGGCAAGTCCCATTTCCACCGCTTTTTCGTTCATCATTTCCACAAAGCGGTCAATTGTGCCGCCAACATGTTCTGCAATGGCATACGCAACATCACCGTGCGAAGCGATCAACAAGGCTGCCAAAGCATCTTTGGCATTCATAGTTTCACCCACTCGCATTCCGTATGCAACCGACCCTGTTCCGGCAAGTCGGTTATAACCTTCGCGAGTATAAACAAGCTCCGTGTTTTCCAAATCGGGAACATGCTCCAACATAACTACCGCTGTCATCAATTTGGTGATAGAGGCGGGGTAAAGAATTTTGGTGTGGTTTTTGGTATACAACGCTTCACCGGTATCCATATTTATCAGCATAGCAGCATCACAAGTCAGTTCATACCCTGTAATAGTATAGGCACTTACCGATACCGAAAACAGCAAAATAAGCGCAAAAACAATAGCGGTAATTCGTTTTTTCATATAAACTCCTTATCAATGCAAATGTAAATGATAGTTAAAGTATATGTTTTTTCACAAAAAAAGTCAACTTTTGTCGCGCGCGTGCCAAAAAGTACTTGCACATCGCAAACGGTTGGTATAAAATAGAAAAAAATCGGGTAGCGAATAACGTTTATATCCGTTATCCAAAGGAGTGGAAAAGTTGGGAAAGATAAAGGCTTTTTTAAAGCGAAAAGACATTGTTTTTTCGGCAAAACGATACTTTATTGATGCCATGAGCGCTATGGCACAAGGCTTGTTTTGCACGTTGCTGGTTGGAACCATTTTAGACACCCTGGGTTCACAAGCCGGCATCGGCTTCTTGCAAGAAACGCTTTTTACCATTGGCAAAGGTGAAAACGCTTTGCACTACACCTTAGGCGGCTTATGTTCGTTAATGGTAGGTCCGGGCATGGCGGTTGCCATCGGTCGTGCACTCAACGCTCCTCCTTTGGTTCTTTTTTCACTCATTTCGGTTGGCTTTGCCACCAACATTTTGGGAGGCGCCGGTGGTCCTTTGGCTGTGTTTTTCGTGGCAATTTTCGCTGCCGAAATCGGCAAAGCCATCAGCAAAGAAACCAAAATCGATATTTTAGCAACTCCCATCGTCACCATTCTGTGCGGCGTGGGTTTTGCCTATTTGGTGGCCTCCCCCATCGGCACAGCTGCCAGCTGGACAGGCAATCTGATCATGTGGGCAACCACGCAACATCCCTTTGTGATGGGCATTTTAGTTTCCGTTATCGTCGGAATTGCGCTGACCTTGCCGATTAGCAGTGCTGCCATTTGCGCAGCTTTAAGCCTGACCGGTCTGGCGGGCGGTGCTGCCTTGGCGGGTTGCTGTGCTCAAATGGTCGGTTTTGCCGTTATGAGTTACCGCGAAAATCGCGTGGGTGGTCTTTTGGCGCAAGGTCTTGGCACCAGCATGTTGCAAATGGGCAACATCGTTCGCAATCCCCGAATTTGGATCCCACCCACACTTGCCTCGGCTATTACCGGACCGCTTGCCACTTGCCTGTTCCGCTTAGAAATGAACGGTGCTGCCGTATCATCCGGCATGGGCACTTGCGGATTGGTAGGCCCCATCGGTGTCATTACCGGTTGGCTCGAGCCCTCTGCCGCCGCCATCAAACAAGGGGCTGTGGTCATCTCCCCTTCCGTGATGGATTGGGTGGGTCTTTTGCTCATTGCCGTGGTATTACCGGCTATATTAACATGGTTAATCAGTTTGCCGTTACGTCATTTTGGTTGGATCAAGGAAAACGATTTAAAACTGGATTTATAAAAACGAAAGGACTTGCAAAATGAAAAAACAGGAAACATTACGTTTCGGCTTTGCTCACATACCAAATATCATTACTTGTTTTCGCATTGTCGGCTCCCTTGTTTTGCTGTTTTTGCCTTCTTTTTCGACAATGTTTTATATTCTGTATTCTTTGTGCGGTATCAGTGACGCGGTCGACGGCTTTATAGCACGTCGTTTTAAACTCACCAGCATTTTAGGTTCGCGTTTGGACAGTATTGCCGATTTGCTGTTTTATGCTTCCATGTTAACCCACGTTATCCCCTTTTTGGTACCGCGTGTTCCAAGGGCAGTATGGTATGCGGTGTCTGCACTGGTGCTGTTGCGAATCCTAATGTACTCATTAGCTGCTATTCGGTATCGTTGCTTTTCTTCCCTACATACCTACGCCAACAAAGCAACCGGCATTGTCTTGTTCTGTGTTCCTTACTTGCTGTTGTTTGTCAATGCCACCGTTGTTTCGTGGATTGCCTGCGCTGCATGTGCCATATCTTCCCTGGAAGAACTACTCATTCACTGCCGCGCAAAGGAATATCCGGCTCAAGCAAAAAGCATCTTTCATGTTTTATGATTTTTACCCCAACCGCATAACGGTTGGGGTTTTTTTCTATTTTGGTTGTATTTCGAAATAAACTGTGCTATGATAACATAGTATAAGAAAAGGTGGTGAAAAGTTATGGATAATCGTCCAATCGGTGTGTTTGACTCCGGCTTAGGGGGGCTTACCGTGGTTCGCGAACTGTTAAAGCGTTTACCAAACGAAAACTTGATTTATTTTGGCGACACCGGTCGCGTTCCGTATGGTTCGCGCAGTCCCGAGATTATTCGTCACTTCACCTTGCAAAACTCGCGTTTTTTGTTAAGTCACGGTGTTAAGTGCATCATTGCCGCTTGCGGCACCGTCAGCTCGGTAGCCGGCGATTTGTTGTCTTCGTTGGATGTACCCGCTTGGGGCGTGGTAGAGCCCACGGCAGACGCCGCACAGGCCGCCACCAAAAACGGTAAAATCGGTGTGCTCGGCACGGCTGTGACCGTACAATCCCGCTCTTTTGAAAAAGCTTTGCAACAGCGGCGTAGCGATGTTCAAGTGTTTGCCACGGCTTGTCCCGTTTTGGTATCGCTTGTGGAAAGCGGTTGGATTGAATCTGACAACCTTGCCACCGAAGCTGTGTTGCGGCAATATTTGCAACCGCTGATGGAACAAAAGGTCGATACCATCATTTTGGGTTGTACCCATTTTCCATTGCTTTCCCCCATCATTTCCCGCATCATGGGCAATAACGTTGCATTGATCAATTCAGGGGAAGCGTGCGCTACGTATTGCAAAACGTTGTTGCAACAAACCAACACCTTGTCTTCGCAAACCAAAAACGGCGAGTGCGAATTTTTTGTCAGTGACCGTCCACACAACTTTGTAAACGTAGCCGAAATGTTTTTGGGCAGACCGGTAGGTGACAACGTCAAACAAATCCGCGTGGAGGATTTGCAATGAATGTAACCGTTCACTTTTGCAATCGTCAAACCGCCGACGGTGAAACCAGCTCAACCGTTCTTGATGCCATAGGGACTCTAAACGCCACCAAAAATGGTTTTAAATTGTGTTATACAGAACCCGACGGTGCCGCCGTCACTGTTTCGGTGGATGATACCCGCATTTTGTTTATCCGAAAATGCGAAATCGCCACCCGCCTTTTGCTGGAAGAAAATAAACAACATCTTTGCCACTGCCAAACGCCGTATGGCGAGATGACGTTTCCTGCCGATACCCACAAGCTGTCTGCAAAAATATCCGCCACCGGCGGTGCCATATGCGCCGGCTACACCATGTCCATGGGTAACGGAACAACAAACAATGAATTAGAAATTTTGGTTGAGGAAGTGCCAACATGTTAACAATCGCAGAACAAACCCAACAACAACTCGATACTGCTATTCGCGCCGCTGTCGCGTGTGCTATATCGGCAAACGAATTACCGAACGAACCGTTGCCGGATTTCACCATCGAAGTACCGGCAGACCGCAAAAACGGTGATTTTGCCGCCAACGTTGCCATGGTGTCGGCACGTGCTTTTCACAAAGCCCCCCGCCAAATTGCCGAAAGCATCGTCAAATATTTAGCGCTTGAAAACACTTATTTTGACCGTGCCGAAGTTGCCGGTCCCGGCTTTTTAAACGTGTTTCTTTCCCCCGCCTTTTATGCCGATGCGGTAGCCCAAATTCTTTCGCAAAAAGAAAACTACGGTCGCAGCGATTACGGAAAAGGCAAAAAGGTGATGGTGGAATTCGTTTCTGCCAACCCCACCGGTCCCATGCACATGGGCAACGCCCGCGGTGGCGCTTTGGGCGACTGCTTGGCGGCTGTGTTAGAAGCCGCAGGCTACGAGGTTTGGCGCGAGTTTTACATTAACGACGCCGGCAACCAAATCGAAAAATTCGGTTTGTCGTTAGAAGTTCGCTACCTGCAAATCTTCCGCGGTGAAGATGCGGTGCAAATGCCGGAAGACGCCTACCACGGCGACGATATCCGCGCTCATGCCGCCGCCTTTGCCGAACTGCACGGCGACCGTTATGTCGAGTGCAATGAAAAAGAACGCCGCGAAGCTTTGATTGCCTATGCTTTGCCGCTGAATATTGACAAAATGCAAAAAGATATGGCAAAATACCGCATTGTTTACGACCGCTGGTTCACGGAATCCACCTTGCACCAAAACGGCGAGTTGGCAGAAGTTATTGAGCTGTTGACCGAACGCGGTTTAACGTACGAAAAAGACGGCGCTTTGTGGTACAAAGCCGGTGAACACGGCGAAAAATACCAAGGTAAAAAACATACCAATCGCGACGGTGTCGAAGAAGGCATCAAAGACGAAGTGTTGGTCCGTGCCAACGGCAATCCCACCTACTTTGCCGCAGACATTGCCTATCACCGCAACAAATTTGCCCGCGGTTTTGATACTTGTATTGACGTTTGGGGTGCTGACCACCACGGCCACGTGGCGCGTATGAAAGGCGCGTTGGATGCCATTGGTCTCGACGGCAATAACTTGCAAGTCGTGCTCATGCAACTGGTACGGCTTATGCGCGACGGCGAAGTCGTGCGTATGTCCAAACGTTCGGGCAAAGCCATTCAACTGGCAGATTTGTTAGACGAAGTTCCGGTAGATGCCGCCCGCTTCTTCTTTAACTTGCGGGAAGCTTCCACACAAATGGATTTTGATTTAGGGCTCGCTATCGAACAATCTTCCTCTAACCCTGTTTACTACGTGCAATATGCCCACGCACGTATCTGCTCCATTTTCCGCACGTTGACCGAAGACGGCGTTACGCTGAACGAGGCAAACAAAGATACCTTGTGTTTGCTCACAGCGCCCGAAGAAACCGAACTGATTCGTCACCTTTCCGCCTACTCTGCCGAAATCGTGGCTTGTGCCAAAGCGTACGACCCTGCGGGTATGACGCGGTATGCGGTGGAACTCGCCACACTTTTCCACAAGTTCTACAACGCTTGTCGTGTGCGCGGTGTGGACGAACCGCTGCAACAAGCACGTCTTTGCCTGTGCCAAGCCACACGCTTGGTTCTTAAAAACGTGTTGACATTGCTCAAAATTGACACACCCGAAAGTATGTAAAAAAAAGCATCGACAAGGAAATCCTTGTCGATGCTTTTTTGTCTTAGTTTGCAATAACCTTGTGTGCCGATTTACTCAATCGGCATAATTTTTAGTTCAAATGTCTTTATAAAATCCCACATTTTCTCCTTGCCTTCTTTGGTAAAACGAGTAAAGCATTGATATCCGCTTTCTTCCCAGTAACAGGTTCCACCTCCCGCAGACACGGAATTGTCCGGATAAAGGTCCACTGTTACTTTGGTGCCGTCTTGCTTTGAAAAACTGTCATCTTCTTCCACGTCAAGTCGTTTTTTTGTTTTGCTCATATAACAGCATAAAGCGTATTCCTTTCCCTCTCGCTCAAAAGCAATCACCATTGGGTTAATTGTCGACAGTTCAATGCCTTTGAACGTATAACCCATAGGTATGATAGGTACAAAGTATTGACGGTCTTTCAAAATGATTTCAAACGTTTTTTCGTCGAAATATCCTGAGTCGTCGGAATTCTGCATTGTGAAAATCGACCGCAGTTCCTGTTCGTCAACGGTTTTGGCAAAATTGCAATAGTCGTCCAAAGAGGTAAAAGCCTTATATTTTTTTGGATGAGGGGGACTGGTTGTGTGTGTAATACTTTGGAAAGTAGTTGTGGGATTTTTTGTTTTATCGCTTCGCGTAGTTTCTTGCGTTTGAGGAACTGTTGTCTCAATCGAGGTTGACGGATGCGTTGTCGTAGTGCTGCCATTATCAAAAGTGGTTGTTACGGTTGTATCTGTTAATTTGATAGGCGCACACGCCGTGACAAAAAGAACAAGAAAAACACCAAAAAAACATACAAGTGGTCGTTGTATTCTC
This sequence comes from Acutalibacteraceae bacterium, assembly GCA_045648765.1. Taxonomy (GTDB): domain Bacteria; phylum Bacillota; class Clostridia; order Oscillospirales; family Acutalibacteraceae; genus RGIG3009. Next base: position 58,187 of record JAZROQ010000033.1, on the reverse strand, counting down.
ATTTTCATCCCCCTTTGTGTTACAAGGAACAAAAAAGCACAAATCATCCCTATCACGGATGATTTGTGCGCAGTCAACATGGCGCACAAATCGTCGACTGTACGTCACTTCTTACACATCTACTATATCAAATCCATAGGAAAAAGTCAACCGAGGATTTACCACGAAAAAAAGGCAGATGAGCAAACGCTCATCTGTCTTTTCCGTTAATTGGTGATAACTGCGGTTGAAAACTGTATACCGATTTACTCAATCGGCATAATTTTCAACTCAAATGCCTTTATCAAATCCCACATTTGCTTCTTGTTTTCTTTTTTAAACCAAGCAAAGCACTGATATCCGCTTTCTTCCCAATAACACGTTCCACCGCCGTCATCAATAGGAGAATATTCTACAACCACCTTTGTTCCGTCAGGTTTCAAGAAACTCTCGTTTTCTTGCATATAAGTCATCTTTTCCTCTTTACTCATAAAGCAGAATATACAATACTCGATATTGTCCTGTTCAAAAGAAATTAACAATGGGTCAATTGTTGCCAGTCTAATATATTTGAATGTATACCCCACGGGTATAACCGGCAAAAAGTATTGACAATCTTGCAAAATGATTTGGAACTTATCCTTGTCAAAATACATCGACCCGTCATACTCCTTTTTCGTGAAGATCGACCGTAACGTCTGTTCATCAGCGGTTTTTACAAAATTACAATAATCCTCTATAGTGGTAAATGCTTTGTATTTCTGCGGATAGCTATAACAAAGTTTGGTTGTTCCTTGGGAGGATGTTGTGTTAATTGTTGTTTGATTACTCGGCACATCCACCCTTGTATGGGTAGTTGTTGTGCCTACAAGGGTTGACGGATATCTTGTAGTTGTAGTTGTATTTATATTAACAAAAGTGGTCGTCACAGTTGTATCCGTTGGTTTGGTCGGCGTACACGCTGTAAGAAAAAATGTAATAAAAACGCCAAGCAAACACACAATTAGTCGCCGTATTCTCATTTTTATCCTCCTCGCCTATAGGGCATTAATATAATTGTTAATCAATGTTCGGCAATTTGAGCAATAGGCCTCGGGATTACAAGTATTGATATAACTAAGTTTTGTAAGATCTGAAACACCCGATTTCATTACACAACTATTGTTTGAATGAACCTCTGCTCCACCATCGTCGCATCCGAAAGTATGCCCCATTTCATGAGCGATTGTGCCCACTGAAGTCGCATCTCGCTCATCAGATTCCAAGTAATCTGCCCATCGTACAGATATTTGAGAGCCGTTAAATACGGCAACTGCACCGATAACCGCTATATGGCCTCCTGATGGGCATCCTTCACAAAGCGGATGTCCTGTCCACTTAATAACTCGTTGAGTATTGGTTGGGGTAGACACACCGGTAGGTAAAGTGAACAAATGATGCGCCGCGTTGGTACAATGATATCGTCCACTATGATAACTACATGTCCCATTTAATGTTAAATTACAAAACGAATTGATATTCGACCCTGCGCCATGTGTGCATCGGTCTTGTTCCGACTGTTGATAGGTAACACTGCTTGTAAGATTGAGCCCAAACACCTCTCGCATATAATTAGTATACAGAGCTTGGTAACTCGCTATTTTGCTTGCCGGCGCATTGGCACCAGTTCCGGTATATCGAGTATTATACGCACTATCATAAAAGTGTTTCATTGTGATTGTTTTATAATTTCGGTACTCAATCGTTATATGCGGTCGCTTGGACGAAATGGAAGAACTGATATCACTGCTGTAATATCCCGTGCGATTGGATGCATTGGTATACACCGTTCGCGGCTTAATGACCAAGCCGTTGTTAGAAGCCGTGGTTTTGTACCAACTGCGAACCAGTTTTGTGACATCAAAATTCTCAACCGAATAGGATTTATCAGTGATACGGGTACAAATGCGGTTGGTAAAAACAAAGTTCTTTTGTGCGTTCCACGTGATGTTGCTGGTTCCCCATACATTGCTTCCACAATCATATACATCGATGGTATTGTTAGAAGCGCTTTGATAGGATGAATTGGTATGATGGTTCAAAGTCATGGTCGCATTGACAATAAATGCTGTTGTGGGAATGGAACTGACTCTTGGGAATTTGATGTAGGTACGGCTTTCGAAAGTTCCAGAACTGAGCACAACCGAACCAACATACAGTCTGTCAGCATTGATATAATTCGTATTTGGGTCGCTTTGGTGAACACAATTATCATGAATTTCGGTTTGTGTGAGAGAAGTGGTAACGGTGGGGTCCAGTGTTACCGGATATACCCGTTCTTTGGCATTTAGCCAATCGGCATCGGGCGTTAATTTGTAAAGGCATCCGTCGGCGACCGGTACAAGCTCCACATCAACAGCGGCACTGTAGCCTTCACCCGAATCAAACATATACGGGGCGGCAATCACAAACACGGGTTCCCCGGATTTTGTATTATCTGCGTAAAATTGAACTTCGCCGGTTTGTAACAACTCGGGGTACAATTGTTCGTAATAAAACCGAAACGCAAAAGTAGCTTGAGTGGGTGGCGCGCTGAATATTAAGCTTTCCTTGAGCTTTTTGCCGCGCATTTCATAGGTTAACTGCGTATTCGGGAATACCTGACCGTAGGAAAGAATACTATCGTTGCTGATGATTGAATATTCTTCTAGCTGAGTTGTTTTTGCTTTGGATGCTGTGTCTACAACTTCGGCAACTGTTCCGGATTGTAACGACATATCTTGCAAAGAAAATCCCAGCGTATGACCTTTGTAGGTGACGGTTATAGGATTATTAACTGTTAAAGTATTTGGCAAGTTCACCTCAAACGGGTTCGAAACGTTTTTGCGATATGCTACCGGCGATGTATTGGCAGTGGTAACATTCACACCAGCATCCGCCAATTGAGCGGCAGACACGGTTGTTGGAATCAATGAATTGTCAATTTCTTGCCAATTTCCATCTTCATCCTTATAATGAACGGCTTCTCCGTAAATTGCCGCCACATAATTGCCATTTCCTTTTTGGAAAGTTTTCACAGATTCTTCCCGTAGAGAAGTGACTTCAACAAAGGTTTCTTCGGCGTTTATCGGTTCAGCCGTAACCGTTCCTGTGATAGGCCCCGCTGATGCTGTTGTTTGAAAAAGAAAAACAGCAACGAGGAAAAAACATAAAAACTTGATACTTGTATAATATTTTTTCATTAGTTGGCCTCCTTACTACAGGTTACAGCGGTTTATTTCCTACAACTTATAAGTGCTTTATTAACCCATTGGCAACACCCACTTTCTTTGTTCTAACAATAAAAAAGCACAAATCATCCCCAAGGCAGATGATTTGTGCGCTTTGTGCAGTCTATGAACATGGCGCACAAATCGTCGGATGTACGTCACTTCTTACATATTTACCATATCAAATTTGAGGAGAAAAGTCAACCAAATTTTACCACACAGTTTTGCAAGTTGAATGTGCGTTTCTGCTGTGGCACAAAAACGCCTACCGAATGATTCATTCGGCAGGCGTTTTTACAGTTGTAATTATACCGGTTTGATATCAAACGAGCGAGCAATGGCGGTGCGGCCTTCTTCGAGCGAAGCAAAATCGCCTGCCGCTAACATTTGCACCATCAAGTTGCCGAGCGCCGTTGCCTCAATCGGACCGGCATACACGGCTTTGCCGGTGGTTTTGGCGGTCAGTTCATTCAAATAATTATCTTGACAACCCCCGCCGACAATGTGCAAACGCGAATAGGTGCGGCCTGTCACTTGTTCCATTTCGCGAACAGCTTTGCCGTAGCATTCCGACAAGCTCAAATACACCACTTTGGCAATTTCGCCCACCGTTTGCGGAACGGCTTGATTGGTTTCGGCACACACGGCTTTGATGGTTTCCATCATGCTGTCGGGAGCCAAGAACCGCATATCGTCCACATCGACAACCGAAGCAATGTCTGCTTCACGCGCCATGTTGCTGATTTCCGCAAAACCGTATTGGTTGTTCAGTTCGCGTTTGATGGATTGCAACATCCACAAACCCATAATGTTTTTCAGATAACGGAAACGGTAATTCACGCCGCCTTCGTTGGTGAAATTGAGTTTTTGACTGGCGGCACTGCAATCGGGCGTCATACGTTCCACCCCAAGCAGCGACCACGTACCGGAACTGATATACACAAAATCATCATCGTTAGCAGGAACCGCTGCCACCGCCGATGCGGTGTCATGCGTGCCGGGCAGCACCACTTTGCAAGTAAACCCAACTTCTTTTTCCATTTCGGCACTGAGCATCCCCACGGTTTCGCCGGGGCATTTGAGTTCGCCAAACAAACGGCGGGGCAAACCAAGCGCATCGAGCAATTCGCCGTCCCATTGTTTTGCTTCGGCATTCACCAAGTTGGTGGTGGTTGCCAAGGTGTATTCGTTCACCGCTTTGCCGGTAAGCAAATAATGGTAATATTCGGGAGTCATCAAGAAACGCTCTGCTTTTTCAAACACTTCCGGGTTGGTTTGCTTAATGCTCATCAATTGATAAATGGTGTTGTACGGTTGTTTTTGAATACCGGTTCTGCCGTACAACTCCTCTTCGGAAATATACTGCGAAACGACCGCATCCATACCTTCGGTGCGGCTGTCACGATAAGCAACCGCATCGCCGATAACGGCACCCTGCTTATCGAGTAACACAAAATCCACACCCCAGGTGTCGATACCCATGGAAACCGGGATTTTGCCCGCAGCTTTACATTTTTTCATACCTTCCACGATACCGCCGAACAAACGCTCGGTATCCCAGCACAAATGGCCGTTGCGGTTGATAAGACCGTTTTCAAAACGATGCATTTCTTCCAACACAATTTTTCCGTTTTCGGTGTGTGCCAAGATATGACGGCCGCTCGATGCACCGATATCTACGGCTAAATAATAGGTAGTAGACATAGTCATTCTCCTTTGCTTACTAAATTCAAGTTAAGTATATCAAACCCTTTTGGATTTTTCAAGCACTACCGCAGTAATCGCAACCCTTTTGGGTAATGATTTTTCAGTTTTCCGTTCGAAACTTTGCCAAACCCCGTTACCACACCGCAAACTGCCACGGCAGTATATCCGTTTGGCGCATTTACCGCTATTTCTTCTCCTCGCAAAAACGCCAACAATTGCGGGTCGGTGTTTTCAAAATTCAACAATCGGCGGCAGTCTTCCGCCTTTGCAGCTTGGAACATGGCATGACACGGCTCGACTCGCAACACGCGTCCTTTGCAAATGGTTGCCACTGCCACGCCTGCAGTTAACACCTTCACTCCCGAAACAACGGGAAACTCTTTGGGCAACAACCGCACCGTATCACCAAACACGGCAAAAACACCGTCAGGCGAAGTGGTAAAACAATCTTTATACAACTCTTTTGCAAGCGTTATGGCTTCACCTTTTTCTTCCGCTGTTGTTTTTGCGGTTACGTTGCTTTCGCCTTCGCGGTAAAACTTCGCAACGAAATGCCCCTCTCCACCATGCCACGGAAAAATACGACGACACTTTGTGGTATCCACCGTTTTTGCAAAATCTCGCAACGATGTAGGGATAAACGATTCCAGCGTTTCATACTCGAAAGCGGCTTGTCCAAACAAAACATCCGTTTCTTCCAAACAAAAATCGGGGTGCCGCTTCAAAAACCCAATCACCGCCACTTCGTTTTCTTCGGGTGCAAAAGTACACGTAGAAAGGACCAACCGCCCACCCGGTCGAACACAAATGGCTGCGTTATCCAAAATTTCCGCGCTTCGTTCGGCACAATGGGAAACGGCTTCCTCACTCCATTCGGTGATGGCCGCTTCTTCTTTGCGGAACATTCCTTCGCCCGAACACGGCACGTCCGCTAACACCGCATCGAACCACGCAGGTAACGCCTGCGCCACACGAGCCGTATCCCCACAAGAAACCACGCCGTTTTTCACACCGCAACGTTCCAAATTTTGTGATAACACCTTAGCGCGAGCAGGTACGTATTCGTTTGACCACAACAACCCGCTTTCGGCAAGTGCCGCCGCAATCTGTGTCGATTTTCCACCGGGCGCCGCGCACATGTCCAACACACGCTCCCCTTTTTTGGGGGAAAGCACCGTTACCGCCGACATTGCCGACGGTTCTTGCATATAGTACGCCCCTGCGTGGTGCAACGGTTCACTTCCTGCTCGAAACGACTCGGCGGTTACGCGCCCTTCTTGCGCAAAGGGGGTTGCTTGTAATACAAACGGCAAGTGTTGTTCCAAATTTTCTGCCGTACATTTTAACGTGTTAACACGTAACCCTCGTTGCAAAACAGGTTTTTCAAACCATTCTTCCAAACGAGTATACTCATCCCCCAGCAAGCGGCGCATCCGCGTCGCAAAAGCAGCGGGTAATCTGCGTTCACTCACGGTTATCCTCCGCTTTTTCCAAACGACGACGCACCGAACGTTTCGGGCGCGGCAAATCCTTTGTCGTTTCTTCCTGCGCATCACTCAACAACTCAAAATAACTGTCCGGCGGTGTTTCTTCCCTTTCGGCTTGTGCATACAGCAGCTGTTCGCGATACTCCAAAAAAATCGGAATCATGCAAAGCGGAATCAAAATCGGCGACATGTGACGGTACAAAACTTTCCAAAACGTCATGCCAATATCGATGCCTCCGGCCGAAGTCGACGCTTTAAAAACACCCAGCATTTGCACACCGAGCACCACAAAAAACACGCCCATTACAGCAGCAACCACCAACGGTATCACTTTACCGCGCGGCAACACCCGAAACAAAACCACCGCAATCACCATCGTTACCGTAGCCACTGCCAAGGGACGATAATCGTACCGCTCTGCGGCGTTTCCGTTCACGATACCGTATAGTGCTATTCCTTGAAACAACACCGCTATTAGCAACAATACCCAAATAGCCTTTTTGCAAAATTTTACAAACATAGCATTTTCCGTCCTTTTTTCGTCCTTATATAAGCGAAATACATCCCGCCAAACTACCACGTTCACCACCCGTTACACGATGCGACCAAAACACGTCCGGGTGACATTTGGTGCACAAATCCGTCACGGTGATATGGTCTTCGGCAATACCCGCATTGCGCAAAATGTTTCGGTTGGTTTTCCACAAATCAATCCAAACTTTTTGTTCGGTTTGTTTTGCAAAACACGAAGCGGAAAGCGCCTTAAATTCACGGTATACCGGCTCGTCCACTTCAAAGCAGCACGGCCCGATAGAAGGCCCTATCGCCGCCAAAATATCTTCGCGTCGGCAACCGTAATCACGGCACATCCGTTCTACTGTCACGGCTCCGATTTGCGCAACCGTCCCCCGCCAACCGGCATGAGAAGTACCCACCACACGACGAACAGGATCCAAAAAGAAAAGCGGAACACAATCGGCATATTGTGTAAACAATACCACGTTTGGCTCATCCGTGAGCAAACCATCAATATCGTGATATCCTCGTTCGCGGTAAACACCCCGCCCGCAATCTTGTGACGTGGCATTGTAAATCACGGTGTGATGTTCTTGCGCTGAAACCACAGCACCTTTACTGTCCACCCCCACGGCGGCGCAAAACTTCTCAAAATTTTCGCGCACGTGTTCTTCTTTATCGCCGCGCGTGAAACTTAAATTCATGCTTTGGTAAATGCCGTCACTCACCCCGCCGATACGTGTGGAAAAACCGTGACGTACAAACGAAAAAGCATCAAACGCAGGAAAAGTATAATACCCCACACCGTTCACCAAGTGTGGCGTAAGCGTGTTGCTATGTGCTAACAAACTCATAATTTATCACCTGCAAATAGTATAGCATACTCTTTGCACAATAACAATCAAATCTCAAAAATCAATTTCAGTAATAACACGGTAATCACTCCGGGTATTCCCAGCCCCAAACAAACCGCGCTCGTAAACGCACTGATCCCGAGCGAAACGCCCGTAAAAGCACCGGCAACATTCACCGCTGCCAACGCGCAAGTACCCTGCAACGCGTTGGTTACAAGGTTACGTATCGGTTTTCCGCCTCGTATTGCTCCAATAAGCACAACAAGCCCCAGCACACCGCCCACACTATACAAAAACACCGTCATTCCTGCTGTCATATCGACACCTCCCGTGTTTCACTGTATGTGCGAGGTAATAAAAAAATCACCCCATTGTCAAGACAACGAGGTGATTTTGCTTTGATAAATTTTATTTAGCGCCCAAAAATTTGGTGATCAACATACCAAGGAAAACCAACACGAAGAAAACAACTGCCAACACTTTGGTCCATTTTGCCAAAAAAGCATCCAACGTACGAGCGCGGCCTTTTTCAAAAAAGTTTTCACTGGCACCCGCAATGGCACCCAAATCCGATTGACGACCTTCTTGTAACAAAATCACCGCAATGATGATCAACGAAAACACAATAATAATCGCGCCAATAATATATTCCCAAGCAGTCATGAAGTAGCCTCCTAAACAATTATCACCTAGTATGATAGCACATTCTTTTTCAAAACGCAACAATAATTTTGCATATTGTTTCAATTTGCGGATATAATAACCCTTGTCACAAATACATTGTTACTTGCGTTTGCCGTATTTGTGACAACCGCTGTCGGACAAACGCCCGACAGCGGTTTTTGTTTTTTACAGCAAAGATAACTGCTCTCCAATATCTTCTGCAAGCGGCAAAGCCCCCGCAGCCGGCAACGTTTTTGTACGATATCGCGCCGGTTTTACCGACAAATTATCCGAAAACGGCACCACTTCGGTCAGACGATGTTGTCCTTTAAGTGTGAGCACTTGCACCCCTTGCGTATCACGCGTTGTTTTGGAGGCAATCGCTCCGGTATGCACGATCAACCGTCTTCCGGATGAGGAAATCAACATAAATTCTTGGTCTTCTTCCACGTAATGCAATGCTACCAACGGTGCTTTTTGCGAATAAGCGCCAATCAGCTTCCGTCGGTTTGCTTTGGTCGCATACGACGCTGCATCAACCTTGGCAACCTTTCCGTTTTCGAAGAAGAACAACAAATACCCGTTGTACTTTTCGGTCACCACCATGTGGATGGCAGCTTCACCCTCGTCAAAACCAAGTTTGCCGGCAACGTAATCACCCAGCACGCTGGCTTTGGTATCGCCAAAATCCGAAACTTTGGATTTGTAAACCGTACCCGCATTGGTAAAAAACAAAAGCTCTTTGCGGTTGTCGGTTTCCACCGTTTGCACAATGTTGTCGCCTTCTTTGAGCTTTTGTTCCCCACTCATGCGCAACGATTGCGGTGTAATTTTTTTGAAATATCCTTCCCGCGTGAAAAACAAAGTACACGGATAGTTCGGCACCTCTTCCACAGCCTCGGCGGCTTCTTCTGCCAAATCAGAAGCATAAATCAACAAACTGCGGCGCGGTTGACCGTGCTTTTTCATTACTTCGCGTAGTTCCGAAACAATAATATTGCGTACACGCGCGGCACTTTTCAAAATGGCATCCATTTCGGCAATGTCAGCTTCCAATTTTTCAATTTCTTCGGTGCGGCGCAAAATATATTCGCGGTTTAAATGGCGCAATTTAATTTCCGCCACATATTCGGCTTGAATCTCATCAATGCCAAACCCAATCATCAAATTGGGAACCACTTCTGCTTCTTCTTCGGTATGGCGCACAATCTCAATAGCTTTATCAATATCCAGCAAGATTTTTGCCAAACCTTTGAGCAAATGCAACTTGTCTTTTGCTTTTTGCAAATCAAAATACACGCGCCGCCGCACACTTTCCATACGAAAAGCAATCCATTCTTCCAACAAGCGACGAACGCCCAACACTTGCGGAATGCCCGCAATCAACACGTTAAAGTTGCAGGAAAAGCCGTCTTCCAATGGGGTAAGCGCAAACAACCGCGCCATTAGTTTGTCGGGGTCTACCCCACGTTTCAAATCAATCGTAATGCGCAACCCATCCAAACCGATTTCGTTACGCACGTCGGAAACTTCGCGTAATTTCCCCGCTTTGACCAGTTCCGTCATTTTGGCGATAATGGCTTCCACCGTTGTTGTGGGCGGAATCTCGGTTACATCAATGCAGTTTTGCGACTTATCATAGGTATAAACCGAACGCACCTTCACGGTACCGCGACCGCTTTCATAAATACGTTCCATATCGTCGCGGTCATACACAATACGCCCGCCGCCGGGGAAATCCGGTGCTTTAAGCGTTTCGGTTACATCAAAATCGGGGTCTTTCATTAAATTAATGGTGGTTTCGCACACCTCGTTTAAGTTAAACGAGCAAATCGAACTTGCCATACCCACCGCAATACCCATGTTATTGTTAACCAGCACCGAGGGGAATGTTACCGGCAACAACGTCGGCTCTTTCATGGTCGAGTCGTAGTTGTCGACAAAATCCACCGTGTCTTTGTCAATATCACGGAACAACTCTGCTGCAATGGGGCTGAGCTTTGCTTCGGTGTAACGCGAAGCAGCATATTCCATATCCGAAGAATACGCGCGACCAAAGTTACCTTTGGAATCAACATACGGATGTAACAGCGATTGGTTACCTGCCGAAAGGCGCACCATCGTTTCGTAAATAGCGGCATCACCGTGGGGATTGAGCTTCATGGTAGCGCCCACAATGTTTGCCGATTTGGTACGCGCCCCGTTTAACAAACCCTCTTTGTACATAGTATAAAGCAATTTGCGGTGCGATGGCTTAAACCCGTCGATTTCGGGAATCGCGCGGGACATAATCACACTCATGGCATAGGGCATATAGTTGGTTTCCAACGTGTTTTCAATCCGTTGGCTTTCCACTTGTCCTGCGCCCGCAATGTGTGCATTTTCCGGCAAACGGTCCAATTTGCCGAGCGATTTTGTTGCTTTTTTCTTAGCCATTTCTTTTCACCTCAACTCAAATCCACTTGTTCCAAATACAAGTTGCCTCGCTCGGCAATAAATTCTTTTCGGCCATTCAAGTTGTCGCCCAACAACACATCGAACATCTGCGCGGTGATTTCCTCGTCAGACGGTTCCACACGAATTAAACGGCGCGTGGCAGGATTCATGGTGGTAAGCGACATCATTTCGGGGTCGTTTTCACCAAGACCTTTGGAACGCTGAATGGTGCATTTCACATCACCGAGTTCTTGCAAAATGGCGGCTTTTTCCGCGTCGTTGTAGGCAAAATACGTATCGGTTTTGGTGCTGATTTCATACAGCGGTGTTTCCGCAATAAACACTTTTCCTTCACGAATGAGCGTGGGGGTCAAGCAATATAACATGGTTAAAATCAAGGTGCGAATTTGGAAACCGTCAACGTCGGCGTCGGTACAAATAATCACTTTGTTCCAACGCAACAAATTCAAATCAAACGTTGCCAAATCTTTGTTGGCTTTGGATTTCACTTCCACACCACAGCCCAAAACTTTGAGCAAATCGGTAATGATTTCGTTTTTAAAAATCTTGTTCAAATCGGCTTTTAAACAGTTAAGAATTTTACCGCGCACAGGGATAATCGCTTGGAAATTCGGATCACGTGCTTGCACGCAAGCACCCATAGCGGATTTACCTTCCACGATAAACAGTTCGCGTTCTTCGGTATCTCTGCTGCGGCAATCCACAAACGTTTGCACACGCGACGTCAAATCGTTGCCCGCCTGCAACGTCTTTTTCAAACTTTGGCGCGTCACCTCCGCTTTTTCGCGGCTGCGCTTGTTAATAAGAACTTGGTCGGTCAGTTTGTCGGCTTCTGCTTTGTTTTCCAAAAAATAAACTTCCAAATGATGCCGCAAAAATTCCGTCATCGATTCTTGAATAAACTTGTTGGTAATCGCCTTTTTGGTTTGGTTTTCATACGACGTTTGTGTCGAGAAAGACGAAGACACCAAAACCAAGCAATCCTGCACGTCTTGGAACGTGATTTTGCTTTCATTTTTCAGGTATTTTCCGTTTTGTTTCAGGTAAGCATCAATTTGCGAAACAAATGCCGAGCGTACCGCCTTTTCCGGCGCACCACCGTGTTCCAACCAACTGGAGTTGTGATAATATTCCAGCAAATTAATCTTGTTGGAACAACACATAGCCACGTTGAATTTTACTTTGTATTCGGGCTTGTCTTCACGATCACGACCGCGGCGTTCTGCTGTCCACACTTGCACGTCGGTCATGGCGGCATCGCCCGTAATCTCACTCACATAATCGGCAATACCGTTTTGATAAACAAATTCTTCGGTTTCAAAACTGCGACCGTTTTGATTGCGCAATACAAACAGCAAATTCGGATTAACAATGGCTTGGCGGCGCAACACATCTCGAAAATAGTCCATCGGTACCGCAATATCCGTAAACACTTGCAAATCCGGCTTCCAACGGATAATCGTACCCGTATCTTTTTTTGCATACGGTTCTTTGGTAAGACCGCCCACGTTTTCACCGTGCTCAAAATGCAACGTATATTTAAATCCGTCACGTTTAACTTCCACGTCCATATATTCCGAAGAATATTGTGTGGCGCACGCGCCCAAGCCGTTAAGACCTAACGAAAACTCATAGCTTTCACCATCGTTGGTGTTGTATTTACCGCCGGCATATAACTCGCAGAAAATAAGTTCCCAGTTAAACCGATTCTCCTTGGCGTTAAAGTCCACCGGGATACCGCGTCCAAAGTCCTGCACTTCAAACGAGCCGTCTTCGTAACGGGTAGTAACGATTTTGCTACCGTGCCCTTCACGCGCTTCGTCAATGGAGTTAGACAATATTTCAAAAACGGCGTGCTGACAGCCTTCCAAACCGTCCGAACCAAAAATAACGGCCGGGCGTTTGCGAACACGGTCTGCGCCTTTAAGTGAAGTTATACTTTCATTTCCGTAACTTGGCTTTTTTGTTGCCATGCTTCACGCATCCTTCTTAAATGTAGTAGTTCTGTTGAACATTCTTTATTATTTTATACCATATCTTGGTATTTCGTCAAGTTTCAAATTTCAAACTAGTTATCTATCGCCAACGAACGTCTGAATTCTGTGGGGGTAAGCCCTGTCACACGTTTGAACACCCGCGCAAAATATTGCGGATTATCAAATCCTAACAAATCCGAAATTTGTGTAATATTGTAACGGTTTTGCCGAATCATTTTTTTGGCTTCTTCAATTTGACAACGTGTGTGGTACTGGGAAAGCGGATACCCTGTTTGTTCTTTAAACAACAAACTCAAATACGATTTACTGTATCCAAAAGCATTGCAAATATCCTCCACCTTTACCTTTTCGGCCGCTTTCGCACGAATATATTGCTTTATTTGCGACACCAATTGCGTTTCCACGCTTTCTTTGGTCGGCAAAAAACTAATTTCCTGTTTTTCGGTCACATCGCGCAAAAGCGTAATTAAAAACTGCTCCAAATACAGTTGTATCAGCTGTTCTCCACCCACTTTTGCGCTTGGTTTTAACTCGAATTTTATAGGTGAAGTGTCGTTTTTGGGAATGTAATATGTATTTTCTGCCTCGTGAATAACACCCGCCAACAACGGTTTAAGGTGTTTGCTGACCGCATCGGTATAATTTTCAAAAAAGCGCATTGCCGCCGATTTGCACACAAACGAAATCACAAAAATATTGGGTGACGAATCGTACGACCGAATGGTGTGAAACTCGTTGGGTTTGTGGAAAACAATTTCCCCCTGTTTCAAAATCAGCGGTTTACCGTCACTGGTCACTTCCACCGCGCCGCTGTCAACATATACCATTTCCCAAAAATCGTGCGCTTCTCCCTCAAAGACAAACGACGCATCAAATTCGTAATAATGGATTGTCACAACCTCGGTAATATTGATAACTGTTTTAAACTTTCGCTTGATGTAAGGTATCATAAAAAGCCACCTCGTTTTTTAATTGGACAAAAATGAACGTTTGCGGTACAAAAATATCTGTTTTTTAGCACAAAAATATTCTATCATAAAAGTAACAAAAATACAAGGAGGCTCATTATGAAAAAAGGTATCAGCATTTGGTCCTTCGGGAATCTCTCGTTGGAAGAATCTTTTCGTTTGGCAGCCAAAGCCGGCTTTGAAGGTGTAGAAGTTGCATTAAACGAAACCGGCGAAGCATCGCTTACTTCGGACGAAAAAGAATGGGCACGTATCAAAAATTTGGCGAACGATTGCGGTTTGCAACTGTATAGCGTAGCTTGCGGTCTTTACTGGGATTATCCGATCACTTCTGACGATGCCGCCATTCGCAGCCGCGGTATGGACATTGTCAAAAAAGAAATCGATATGGCACAAGCTTTGGGTTGTGACTCTTGCTTGGTTATCCCCGGCACCGTATGTGCCGATTTTGTCGACCCCAACTGTGTGGTTGATTATCAAACCGCTTACGACCGCAGTTTGGAAGCTTTCTCTAAACTGAAAACGTATGCCGAAGCCGCCAAAGTGAACATCGGTCTTGAAAATGTGTGGAACAAATTCTTAACATCCCCCATCGAAATGAAAAACTTTATCGATGCCATCGGCAGCGACTATGTTGGCAGCTACTTAGACGTCGGAAACATCTTGTTCAACGGCTATCCCGAACACTGGATTCGTGTATTGGGCAACCGCATCAAAAAAGTTCACTTTAAGGATTATCGCAAAGCTGCCGGCGGTTTGCACGGCTTTGTGGATTTGCTTGCCGGCGACGTCAACTACCCCGCCGTAATGGACGCTTTCAAACAAGTCGGCTACGATGGTTGGGTTACTGCCGAAATGATCCCCAACTATGCCACCTATAACGATGCGTTGATTTACAACACTTCGTTGTCAATGGATAAAATTTTAGGAAGAAAGTAAGAGGTGCGAACTATGATAAAAGTAGGTTTGATCGGTTGCGGCTTTATGGGCACCATGCACTGCAACTGCTACAAAAACATCCCCGGTGTGGAAATTGCGGCCCTCGCAGACATCCGTCGTGACAAAGCCGAAACTTTGGCAGAGGGCACCAACGCTGTCATTTATGGTGACGGTAAAGATTTGATTGCCAACGCCGATGTAGACATCATCGATATTTGCTTGCCCACCTTCTTGCACGCCGAATACGCGCTACTCGCTATGGACAAAGTCAAATACTTGTTTGTGGAAAAACCGGTAGCGCTCACCAACGAACAAGGTGTTGCCATGCTCCAAAAAGCTGCTGCCACCGGTTGCCAAGTGCAAATCGGCCAAGTTATCCGTTTTTGGGATGAATACGTAGCCCTCAAAGACATTGTTGACAAAGGCACCTACGGCAAAGTAATCAACGCAAACTTCCGTCGTTTAAGCCCTGTGCCGACATGGGGTTGGGAAGATTGGTTGCTGAAAACCGAATTGTCGGGCGGTGCCGCACAAGACTTGCACATTCACGACGTCGACTATGCGTTGTCTTTGTTCGGCAAACCCAACAGCTATTCCTCGGCAAAAAACACTTTGGGCGAGGCCAATTCCTACATCAACACCGCTTTGCGCTACAATGACTTTGTTGTCACCGTAGAAGGCACTTGGAATCTCCCCACCACCTACCCCTTCACCGCCACGTTCCGTGTGGTATTCGAAAAAGGTGTTGTGGAAAACAGCGGCGGTAAATTCCTTTTGTATACTGAAAACGGCGCCGAAGAAATTCCGGTTGTCAAAACCACGGTCGAAGGCGACGGCTTTGAAGGCGGCAACGTTTCGGATTTGGGCGGTTACTTCAACGAATTGGTCTATTTCACCGATTGCGCCAAACAACAAAAACCGGTCGAAAAAGCCACTTTGGCAGATGCTACCGCTTCTCTTGCATTTGTGTTGGACGAAATTGCAAACGCATAAGTTTTAACAACTTAAAAAGCGCTGTTGAGAAAACTTCTCAACAGCGCTTTTTTATACCTTTTCAAAAAACAACCCATCGGTTGCCTTTATGGTACCATCTGTTCTTACAAACAACGCTTCTACCCCGTCTAACGACTCTATCAGTTTTGTTGCCGCTTGTTCGCCCATCACAAAACACGCCGTGGACAACGCATCCGCTTGTGCCGAACTTTCACACACAATCGTCACCGAGGATAAACCATTGTTCACCGGCATACCGCTTTGTGGGTCCAACAAATGATGGTATCGTACACCGTCAACGGTAAACCCGCGCTCATACACACCGGATGTCACCGCCGAAACATCTTCTCCCTCAATTACAGCGCACAATTGTGCCGTTTCTTTTGGGTTTTTAATGCCGATACGAAACTTTTTCCCTTGCTTGTTTCCGCACGCTACAATGTTACCGCCTAAATCAATAATTGCCGAGCTGACACCGTGTTGTTGCAACACACTCCTTACACAGTCAGCAACATACCCCTTGGCAATTCCTCCTAAATCTATGCCCGCCCCTGTCGGTATTTGCGCCGTTTTTTCGGTCACAACCAGTTGGCGGTAATCCACCGCTTTGACCGCTTGTAACAATGCATCCTCGCGGGGGATGGTTGGGTTTTCTGCCGAAAAATCCCACAACGCCGTCAACGGTCGGATCGTCACGTCAAACGCTCCGTTTGAAAGTTTGCCATATTCTTTTGCTTGCCGCAAAAGTTTCGCTGTTTCATCGGATATTGCGGTAACCTGCCCGTTTGCTTTGTTTAATTTTTCAATATCACTGCCCTCTCTGGTAACACTGAGCAACGCTTCCAGCCGTTCGATTTGATCAAAACTTGCCGCCAAAGCTTTGTCTGCCGTCGCTTTGGACACATCATACACCGTAACGCTTACCGCTGTGTTCAGCGCAAAACCCGAACGCGAAAACGAAGGGGTTTTCTTTTGGCAACCAACGCTTCCAAGAAGGCAAAAAAACGCACATAAAAACAGTACAAATTTTTTCATATCGCATTCCTTTCTCTATGCACACAGTGTACCATTTTTTCTTGTCATCTGTAAAGAAAAAGTAACAACTTTGTCACAATGATTGCACATTACTTTTTTAAAAGGTATACTAACAATGAGATGTTTTGGGAAAGGAGTGTCGGTATGGGCAAACGATTGGTTCAACTTGTTCGCACAGATTTTTCGTTTTTTTGGTCTATATTGTTGCTTACGCTTGTTCCGCTGTTGCCGGAATACTGCGCTCCGTTTTTGGCAATCGGTTCGCTTTGTGCCGCCGTCAAAGATGCCCATAACCGCCAAACCGTCATTCAACTCGGCACGTTGGGCAAACTGCTGCTGTTGTTTATGGCGTTTCAACTACTTTCTGCCACCTACTCTTATCACGTTGGTAACACTCTTTCCACCGTTTTAATGTGGGTGGTTATGTTCTGCGGCTATTTGTCACTCACCACCGTGTTGTGCAATCGTCGTCGTTTGCACACTGCGCTGCTTTTTGTCAGTGTCATCGCAGGTGTTGTGGGGCTGATCGCTTGTTCGCAATATCTTTTGCGAGATGTTTTCGGCCTTAAACTTCCCAACCAACTGTGGTTTGCATTGGACGAAAAACTATATTCCGTTTTCCCTTTGGGTATCAATTTGCATCT
The DNA here is from genome assembly GCA_045648765.1 of Acutalibacteraceae bacterium. Lineage (GTDB taxonomy): Bacteria > Bacillota > Clostridia > Oscillospirales > Acutalibacteraceae > RGIG3009. Next base: position 40,700 of record JAZROQ010000033.1, on the reverse strand, counting down.
AGGCTTTGACCGCGCCGCCGGCACGTTCAACAACCCCAACATTTTGGCCGAGTATCTGGTTATGGTTATTCCTTTTGTGGGTTATGCAGGCTTTTCGGGACCGCGAACCAAAATCGCGCTGTGGATGCGCGGGTGTTTGTTACTTGCTTTGCTGGGTGTTTTTGTTTCTTTTTCCCGCGGTGCCTACATTGCCTTGCTTTCTATGCTGCTGCTGCTTTTGGCACTAAACTTCAAACACCTAACCCCATTTGTTTTGTGCTTGATTGCCGCCGTATCGTTAATTCCGGAAGCCGTCACAAGTCGCTTTTTATCCATTGGTTCCACCACCGACGTTGCCATTACCGAACGTTTTCAAGTGTGGAGCGTGGCGGTGCAAACAATTATCGAACGCCCCTTGTTTGGATTGGGCGCCGGCGTTTCCAACTTTTGGGATTGCCTGACAAACGCAGGTATCAACGCCCCCCATTCTCATAACCTTGTTTTGCAACTGCTTGTGGAAGGCGGTTTCGTTCTTTTGTTTGTTATGTGCACTGTCGCAACCAAAATTTTACAAAGCAATTTGGAATTGGCAAACCGCCGCGCCCACGGGCACGGTTTAGGTTTTGTTTTGACCATGTTTGTGATTGCTTTTGTGGTATACGGCATGGTGGACTATCCGTTCCTTTCTCCCAAACTGGTCGGCACATTTTTAATGGTCCTGGGGTTTGCTGAATCGGTTTCGCATTTGTATTTGTCTGCCCCCACCGTTTCGCTTGTTCAATATCCCCACTTGCTTTGGCAAACTATCCGCAAAAACATGAAACCCCACCGAAAATAAACAGAAAATCAAGAGAATTTGAATTTTTTTAAAAATCCCCTTGACTTTTTCAAAAAAACACACTATAATCTACTACGTTGTTTGCCTATGCGCTCGTAGCTCAGCTGGATAGAGTGCTTGACTACGAATCAAGAGGTCAGGGGTTCGAATCCCTTCGGGCGCGCCAAAAAGAGAGTACTAACCGTAAGGTTGGTGCTCTCTTTTTCCGTTCGAAGGGATTCGAACCCCGGAAGGTGCGTTGTTGATTACTTTTATAGTTTATGATATACTTAACATCAACAAACATAATATTGGAGATGGTACAATGTCCAAAGAAAAACGATTCGAAAAAGTTTATACCCAAGGCATGGGTTCTATGGAAATTTGGGTTGACAAAGAAACCGGTGTGAATTACTTGTACCGGCAAAGCGGTTACGCCGGCGGCATGACCGTTTTATTGGGAAAAGACGGCAAACCGGTCGTTACAACCACCACCGAATAACTACACAAAAAAGCCGTGGAAAATACTCCCTTTTTGCAAAAAGTTGACAAAAAAGGGTGTTTTATAGTATACTGTTCGTGTATTTTGAAAATTTTGTCGTTTTTCGGCAGTTTTCAAAGAGGAGGAATGGTATGGTAACGACTTTGCAGCCCACGCAAAGCGAACCGCTTTTTTGTGAAAAAAAGCGTTGGCTTTTGTTTGGTGCACCGCTTACCGCCACACAATATGAACTGCATGAGGAGCATTTGGTGCGACATACGGGGTTGTTTGCGGTAACAACTCACACCGTTCCGTTTTCGCAAATTCGGAACATGGCACTGACTCAAACCACGGTTCAAAAATGGTTTGGTTTGTCTTCGGTTTACGTGGCAACCAGCAATCCGTTGTTTCCGGAATGTGTGGTCAAAAACATTCGCAATGGTGCGGCCTTTGCGGAACAATTGCGGCAATTGTGGGCAAAAGCGGAATCGCCCGTGGTGTTTACCGCTGATTGATTTTTTTAGTTAGGATGGGGCAAACATATGGAAAACAGAAAACGTCGCTTTGGTGACAGAAAAGATGGATGGCGTCTACGACATACCCAATCTGTCTTTGCGGTAATGCCGCATATTATGAAAAGTCGTGCGGATTCTCAGGTCTTTTTTGACGACTACATTGAAATTGAAGAATTAGAAAAATATGTGCGTGCTATGCGCAAAGAACACGACATGCCATATTTTTCGTTGTATCACGTTTTCATTGCGGCCGCCATGCGTTTGTTTGTTATGCGCCCGCGATTAAACCGCTTTGTCATGAACGGCAAAACCTACGCGCGCAACCATTTAACATCTTCCATGACCGTTAAACGTCAATTGTCACAAAATGGGTTAGAAGCAACCATCAAACCCACGTTTGAAAAAACCGATACCATTTTCGACGTTTACAATCGCGTAAACGATGCCATGGAAAATGAAGTACGCAACGCCGACAACGAAAACGCTACCGACGTTGCTGCAAACATTTTGAATCGTTTGCCCGCTTGTTTAATTCGCGCGTTTGTTAATTTTATTATATTTATGGATAACCATAACATGATGACAAAATTCATCAACACCATCAGTCCGTTCCATACGTCATTTTATATTACCGACGTGGGATCCATTGGCATCCCACCAATATATCACCATATTTACAATTTTGGAACCACATCCGTTTTCATTGCGCTTGGCAAAAAGGAAATTATACCAATTGCTTCGCTTGACGGAACGATCGAGGCCAAAAAAGTGGTAAAAATTCGCGTTGTAGCAGATGAACGCATTTGCGACGGTCAATATTATGCCGAATCGTTCCGCATGTTACGCCGTTTGCTCAAAAAGCCGCAATCGTTAGAGGTTCCCCCCACAGAAATTCCGGAAGATACGTGGATTTAATAACAGAAAGCACGAAAAAGGAGATGTGACAACAGTCACATCTCCTTTTTACTTGTGGTTTATTGAATCACTTCACGCAACCATTCGAGCGTGCAATTTACCATGTGTTTGCCGGTTTCTACCGAAGCTTCTTTGGCGCTTTCGGCAAACCATTCGGTGTTTTGCGAACAACGGGAAAGGTCCACATTTTCGGGCCAAGTACCCATCATAAGCGAAGTTTCCCACTTGCCGGCATGGTCAAAGCCACCGCATTTGATTTGCGCATCGGCACCGATCAGCGGAATCACTTTGATGTAAGCAAACGGATCGTCACCGCCGCCAAGGTTTTCATAGTAATCGGCGTAGGAATCGCTGCCCCACCAGCCTTTGCCCAAAGTTTCTTCCATGTATTCCATGGTTACTTTTTTGGCGGCTTTGTGACAAGCAATGGTCATGGGCATAAGACCTGCTGCTTCGGTTTGATGATGCGGCACCAAATAAATGTTTTTGATACCTGCATAAATCATGGATTTTAATATGTTGTACAAATAGGCGGTATATGCATCTTCATCCACGTGGAAATGACCGGGCTTGGGTTCGCACACGGCATACGATGCCACGCCGTACCAAATGGGCGGGCACACCACGATTTCTTTTTCTTTTTCCAGTTCACGCATACAGCCGGTAACCACCATGGTATCCGTGCCGCAAGAAGCGTGGTGCGCATGGTATTCCAGCGTGCCAATCGGGATAATGAACGGAACTTTGCGTTTTACCGCATCTTCGATTTGGTCATAGAACATATCAATCAGTTGCATTTTACTTTCTCCTTTATCCATTGGAATTGCTTTTAGTATAATCTCTTCTGCTTATAAAATCAAGCCTTTTCACAAATTTGTGAAGGACCAAAACTTTGGGGAAACAACTCTTTTAGGGTGTGCGAAACAATTTCGTTTTGAGATACCACGTACACCAAAAAATCATCGGTGCAAAACTCGCGCATCACTTGACGGCACACCCCGCACGGTGGAAACCCGTTGGTAACCACGCCATCTTTTCCCCCACAAACAGCGATGGCCGAAAAACGGCGTTTCCCCTCGCTTACCGCTTTGAAAAAAGCCGTTCTCTCTGCGCAGTTGGTAACTCCGTACGAGGCGTTTTCTACGTTGCTGCCAAGATACACCGTGCCATCGTCACACAGCAATGCCGCACCGACCGTACAGCCCGAATACGGTGCATAGGCGTTTTCCATAGCACCTTTGGCAAGGCTTGCCAACTGTTCTTTTGTCATAAAAAACACCCCATTTCTTGCAAAAGCGACGTGCCGTTTGCAGGTGCTTTCACACCCAAATAGTCGGCAACGGTTGCCGCTACATCAGCAAAAGTGCTGCGTGTTCCCAAATCGCACGGCGTTATGCCGTGACCGTATACCAAAAGCGGTACATATTCCCGCGTATGATCAGTGCTGACATCGCCGGGATCGCACCCATGGTCTGCGGTAATGATAAGCAAATCTTCCTCTTGCAATTGCGGTAAAAAAGCACCCAGCCAGTCATCAAAAGCCGAAATCGCCTTTGCATACCCTTCGGCATTGTTACGGTGCCCATATACCATATCAAAATCCACCAAGTTAGTAAAACACAAACCTTCGAACGAGGTGTTAGCAGCCGCTTTGGTTGCTTTCATTCCTTCTTCGTTACTGTGCGTAAAGGTAACTTGTGTTGTGCCAACACCTGCAAAAATATCCGAAATTTTTCCAATGGCAATCACTTGCTTTTCAGCGGCTTTTACAATATCCAACAGTGTTTCGCCAATAGGTGGCAACGAAAAATCGTGGCGGTTTGCCGTGCGCGTGTACTGCCCGTTTTCTCCGACAAACGGTCGGGCAATCACGCGACCAACCGCGTGTTCGCCCACCAGCAACTCCCGTGCGATACGACAATATTCATACAACGTTTCGGGAGGCACAATTTTTTCGTGCGCTGCTATTTGAAACACGCTGTCTGCCGAAGTATACACAATCAAATCCCCGGTTTTAACGTGTTCATCACCAAAATCCCGAATTACTTCGGTGCCGGAATACGGTCGATTGCAAAGTATTCCCCGCCCTGTGCGACGAGAGAATTTCTCCAGCAGTTCCTCGGGAAATCCGTTAGGATACGTCGGAAACGGTTGCGGCAAACAAAGCCCTGCCAGTTCCCAGTGCCCTGTGGTTGTGTCTTTCCCGGCAGAGCGTTCCTGCATACGGCCGTGAGCCGCAAGCGGTGACGGTTCTTTGCCCAAAAAAGAAGCACCTTCCACATTGCCAAGCCCCATTTTTTTGAGGTGCGGTATATGCAACAAACCTGTGTGGTAACAGCTTTTAAGCGTATGTGTTCCCACGTCACCAAACGATGCTGCATCGGGCATTTCACCAATGCCAAAACTATCTAACACGATCAAAAAAACACGTTTCAAAAACTCACCTCACCGCAACGTTCAGCGCAATTTCCATCATTTGTGTAAAAGAATTTTGCCGTTCTTCGGCTGTGGTTTTTTCGCCGGTGACCAAGCTATCCGAAATGGTACAAATCGCAAGCGCGTGTTTGCCCGCACGGGCGGCTGTCATATACAGTGCTGCCGCTTCCATTTCCACCGCCATAACACCCATTTTTTGCCACGCGGCGGTTTCGGTGGCATCGTCTGCGTAAAACGTATCGGAAGAAAGCAAGTTCCCCACGTGATACACTGCCCCTGCTTTTTTGGATTCCTCCACAGCCTTTTGCAACAACTCAAAATCGGCAATCGGCGCAAAAGTTCCGGGAAGACCGTATTGTTCAGCAAATCGAGAATTGGTACAAGCGCCTTGCCCCAATACAATGTCACGCACCTGCACATTTGGTTGCATACTTCCCGCCGAACCGATGCGCAAAATGTTTTCTACACCAAAAAAGTTGAACAATTCATAGGCGTAAATGCCCATAGACGGCATCCCCATACCGCTTGCCATCACCGAAACCGGTTTACCCAAATAGTTGCCGGTGTAGCCTTGCACACCGCGGACGTTATTAACCAAGCGGATATCTGTCAAAAAATTTTCTGCCACAAAACGAGAACGCAACGGATCACCCGGCATGAGCACCGTTTTGGCAAAATCGTCGGGAGTGGCCCCAATATGCGGTGTAGGATATAACGGTTTATTCATTGTATAACACCTCTTATTTTTCAAGTTGTTTAACCAAAGAGATCACACGGCTGCTACCGAGCCGCAAAGCGCCCAAGCGGATAAAATCTTCGGCATCTTGCAAAGTGGAAATGCCACCCGCCGCTTTGATTTTCACGTGCGGCGCAACATGCGCGGCAAACAACGCCACATCTTCCCGCGTGGCACCGCCTTTGGAAAAACCGGTAGACGTTTTAATATAATCCGCCCCCGATTGTGAAACGATTTCGCACATTTTGATTTTTTCTTCTTCCGTCAACAAACACGTTTCCACAATCACTTTCAGTATATGCTCTCCGCACACAGCTTTTATGGCTTTTATTTCTGCCAACACTTCATCGTATTTTCCTTCGCGCAGTTTGCCCAAAGGAATTACCATATCAATTTCTCTTGCGCCGTTTTGCAACGCTTCTTTGGTTTCAAACACTTTGGCGGCAGTCGTGCTATACCCATTGGGGAACCCCACCACCGTACAAATCGGCAACCGATCACCAAGATATTCTTTTGCTTGCGCCACAAAAGCCGCAGGAATACAAACCGAGGCAGTATGATAGTTTACCCCCTCTTCGCACACGGCGCGAACCTCCTCCCACGTTGCAGTGGGAGATAACACTGTGTGGTCTACCAGCGACAAAATTTCTTGTGTTGTCATGGAGACTTCTCCTTTCTCGGAAAGACGAACATTACGTGTTTAGTATACCATTAGTTCTCTTTTTTTGCAACAACGGCCTTGGTGTTTTGTGGTAACACCAAGGCCGTTTTCTCATTTTTTAAAAAGTGTGTTGTTTTGCCAAAAAATCTTCTATAATATAGCAAAGTTGTTCTTCGTCTGCGCGTTCGCACAGCAATTGTGTTGCCAACCTTTGCACCGCCTTTTTGTCGGGGTCAATATCACTTTTTTCAAACAGTGTACCGTCCTCCCACTCCACCAAAAGACCATAGGTTATTTTCTCTTTTTCATCAAGATATATGGTTTGTTTTACTGCCTCGCAATGAGATATAGTTTTCATACGTTCACTCCCCTTTGCTTTAGTATATCACTTCAGGTTGTGAACGTCAATAACATTTTGTTAATTTTATTAACTTTTTTCCGACAAATTCCGACCTATTTCGGCACAGAAATTTTCCCATTCCTGAGGGTTTTTGACGTAATATAAGGGACACATCTTCCCGGTAACGTCATAATGGCGCAACAAATCGGTTTCATCCAATTCCAGTTCACGGCACAACCACGTTACCAATCGCACCAGCGAAGCGTACGTTTTTTCAGAAAACTGCCCGCTTGCGTCGGGATGGCAAACCTCGATGGAAATGGTATCTCGGTTGCGGTGATTGGTTGCCGAAGAAATTTCATCAATCGGCACGCACTGTACCACTTCCCCCTCCAAGCCCACAATAAAATGAGAGCTGACAGTGACGCCCGGTTGGTTAAAATAATTTCGGTTTTGCATGGCGGTTGTATTGGGGTTTCCTACATAATGTACCGCAATTGCCGTCACCTTGTCCAATTTTGTTCCGCGCCGCGCCGCACCATCCACTTTGATAAGTTCTTGTTGTATCCATTCGGGCATAACATTGGTGCTTGGTTGCTTTTTAAAAAGGATTACACCACACAACATTATGAGAAACAGGCTGACAATGGCAATACCAACCTTTCGCAAGCGGTTTTTGCCATACCGTAAATCTACTTCGGGAAATGACATTGTTTCCATCTCATCACCTTCTTATCATTACGGTAACATATGTTATTTAAAAACGCAAGAAAACACAAAGAAATTAAAAAAATTTTAATTTTCGCAAAAAAATCGTGCTTTCTTGACGCAAAAGGTGTATAATGGATTTTGTTTTACACTATCACACAGAAAAGGAGGCTTTTTTCGATGAGCAAAATGACAGTTGAACAAATCATTTGGGAAACGGCACAAAAGCAAGCTGCCACCGAAAAAAGCCGCAAGCGCCGGGCAAAATGGTGGTTACCTGTTGTGCTGGACGTGAGCATTGCCGGTGTTATTTTGTGTTTGTTTGCCTTGTTCCACCACGTGTTGCCGGCTGCCGAAAAACCGTTAGATTCCATCGCTCCGCCCGTAGTACAAACCCCGCAGGAACCGCAAGATACCTCGATGGGCGCTAAATTTAAAGATAAATTTACCGACACGGTCGTGCGCACCGAAAACAGTTATTCTTCCCAAAACATTGCGCTGTCTGTGGAAAAGAAAACAATGGGTGAAGGCAAAAACTTGGTTACTTACTACGTAGCCGACATTTATATCCGCGACGTGGAATGTTTTCAAACCGCGTTTGCCAAAGATACGTTTGGCAGTAACATTAAAGAAGATTTGTTGGACATTGCTACTCGTCACAATGCTATTTTGGCAATTTCCGGTGACTACTACGGTATGCACGCCAACAAATCTGTCATTCGTAACGGAAAACTTTATCGCAATAAAAGCAGTGATGAGGATGTTTGTGTGCTGTATCGCGACGGCACCATGCGTATGTTCTCGGAAGGAACATTTGATGCCAAAAAAGAAATTCAAAACGATGCTTGGCAAGCGTTTAGTTTTGGTCCGTCGTTACTAAAAGAAGACGGCACACCCCGCAGCGGGTTTTCCGGCTATTTATCGCAAACTCATCCACGTTGCGCCATTGGCTACTACGAACCCGGGCATTACGCCTTTGTGTTGGTTGACGGACGTAAAGAGAATTATTCCGTCGGCATGAAGTTGGAAGAGTTGGGCAGCTTATTCCAATCTTTGGGATGTTCGGCAGCCTACAACCTGGACGGCGGACGCACTGCGGTAATGGCGTTTGGCGAAGAAGTAGTTAACCAACCGTATAAAGGCGGGCGCCAAATCAGTGATATTATTTTCATTGGGGAGGTGGCACAACCGTGAAAAGCCTATGGATAAAAGGTATGGCACACGCGTGCGTTATTTTGGTGTTGGTGCTGCTGACGTTACTGATTTTTGATCATTTGAATCCGACCATGGATTTTATCAACAACCCCATTGCCAAAAGCTTTATTGCCTTGTTATGTGTGCTTAGCTTGTTGGTGTCGCTGCTCCTTTTGGCGACAACACACCGTCGCAAACGATGAAACCAAAATCGGTGCGCTGTTTTTAAAAACAGCGCACCGATTTTTTATTTTTCGAATAACGAGAAAAAAGCTATAAGCCATTCTACCACCTTAAAGCGGAGCACGTAACGCGGTGCTTGTTCAACGATATGGCACGACCCTTCACTCAACGTTTCGGACAACGGTTTGCGGTCGGTTGCCGATGCTACACAAAGCGGGGGGTACATAACACACCACCAGTTTTTGCCTTTCCCTTCACCAATCACTATTTGCACGGTTTTGTACCGTCCTGCAGGAAACGTGCCGCTTTCGTAAGTGCGCGTAGAAAAATAAGCTTCGGTTAATTTTGCTGTCACAGAATAGTCGTACCCTTGTTCTCGAACACACGCTTCGGCCACTTTTTGTATTTTAGGTAAAGCTGCTTGTATTTTCTGCTCGGCTTGTTTGCGGGTGGTAGTGTCCGCAAACAATTCGGTGCTCGACAGTAAAACCACATCTCTCACGCACAGTTTGAGCGCTTGGTCTTCTGCTGTGTCGGAATTTGCCAACACGTGCAACCGCACGACAGCATCGCGTATTTGCGCACACTTTCCTTCAAAACTACACATGATGAGCAACAAACAAACTGTGACGGCACCGGCTATGGCGCGAAGACTTTGTTTCATACAAAAAACCACCTTTTGCTAATCGTTATTTATGTAACGATGGTAAGCATAGGTGGTTTTTGGAATTTTTATTCACTTTCGGTTAAAATAATGCCTTCACAGGGTTTGCAAAGTTTGGTTTGCGAATACACCTTTTGCAATTGTGTTACGCCGTTTTTTGCGCTTTGCACCGTTTGGAATATGCCAAACACCGCCGAGCCACTGCCGCTTAGCGCCGCCGCTTGGGCGCCGTTTTCTTTAAGAATACGGCAAATATTTTGAGTGTGTGGCAAAGAAAGCGGCTTTTCAAACGTGTTAGCCACGCGGCAAAGAACACCGTCCATATCCCCTGCTGCCAACGCAGAGCACATGCCGTCGGTATCCGGATGGATCACCTCTTTGGCAGTATCCCACAACGTATAGGCTTGAGGCGTAGAAACCCCACCCTCGGGTTTGACCACAACAATATAGCAAGAAGGGAGCGGCAAAAGCGGTGTTAACTCAATACCTGTATCTTCGCCCAATGCCGTACCGCCCAGCAAACAAAACGGTACGTCGGCGCCGATGTTTGCACCCAACTTACACAACTTTTTTTGTGAAAACGGAAAACCACACAAACAATTGAGCGCCGCCAAAACCCCGGCGGCGTCGGCACTGCCTCCCGCCAAACCCGCTTGCTGTGGAATGGATTTTTCCACAAAAACGGAAAACCCGTTTTTTATCCCCGCCGATTCTTTGAAAAGTGTTGCCGCTTTATACGCTGTGTTTTTTGGGTTTTCCAATGCTTTGTCAGAGCACGAAAAAACAATGTCCTGACAGTTTGGTAAAGACTCAACCACAATGCGGTCGTACCAATCGATTGATTGAAAAACCGTTTTAAGCGTATGGTAGCCATCTTGTTTTTTGCCTGTGATGTCCAATGTTAAGTTGATTTTTGCCGGTGCCTTGGCCACAATTTTCATACAACAAGCCCCTTAACAAATTCTTCAATGCGTTTGAGTGCTTCTTCTTCCGAAATATCCAGCATTGCTGCCAACTGTGCGTTGGTAAGCCGTGCGTTAGAATCCAATATTTTTAACAACTTATCCATGAATATGTCCTCCCGTTTGATTGTTTTTTTCAGTATATCACAAAATCCTATGTATGCCAAGAAAATAATTGCCTTATTCCTTTTTGTGTGGTATAATAAACCAATTATAAAAGGAGATGATAGTATGCGCGCTGTTATTACAGTTATTGGTAAAGATGCCGTTGGGATTTTGGCAAAAGTTTCTTCCGCTTGTGCCGAACACGGAATCAACGTTTTGGAGGTTACACAATCTATTTTGCAAGAAATGTTTGCCATGATTATGATGGTGGATATGAAAGACAGTACCATTCCCTTTCCGGAATTTTCCGACCGCATGACAAAACTTGGTGAATCCATGAACATGTCTATTCACACCATGCACGAAGATATTTTTAATTCCATGCACAAAATTTAACGGGAGATACCGCTATGTTAAATACAAAAGATATTTTAGAAACCATTGCGATGATTCAAGAAGAACATTTGGACATACGCACCATCACTATGGGAATCTCGCTTTTGGATTGTTGTGACAGCGATATTGATACTGTCTGCCGCCGCGTATACGATAAAATTACAACCCGCGCTGCCCGTTTGGTGGAAGTGGGTTGTGAAATCGAAAAAGAATACGGTATCCCGATTATCAACAAACGTATTTCGGTTACTCCAATTGCCATGGTGGTCGCGGCTTGTACCGACAAAAACCCTTTGAAACTGGCACACACACTAGAAAAGGCTGCGGTGGCTTGCGGGGTTAACTTTATTGGCGGATACTCGGCATTAGTGCACAAAGGTTTTGCGGCAGGCGATCGCGAATTGATCGAAAGCATTCCCGAAGCATTGGCAACCACTGACCACGTATGTTCTTCGGTGAATATCGGTTCTACCAAATCCGGCATCAACATGGACGCCGTGGCACAAATGGGGCGTGTGGTGCGCCGCGCGGCAGAACTGACCGCCGACCGCGACTGCATTGGTCCTGCCAAGTTGGTGGTATTCTGCAACGCACCGGAAGACAACCCGTTTATGGCAGGGGCGTTCCACGGTGTTGGTGAACCCGACTGTGTTATCAACGTGGGTGTTTCGGGTCCCGGTGTGGTACGTGCCGCGTTGGAAAAAGCAGGTGACTGCGATTTGACAGCCGTTGCCGATTTGATCAAACGCACCGCGTTTAAAATCACACGTATGGGGCAACTGGTCGCCAAAGAGGCTTCTCGCCGATTGGGCGTTCCGTTTGGTATTGTTGACTTGTCCCTTGCCCCCACCCCTGCCATTGGCGACTCGGTAGCGCACATTTTGGAAGAAATGGGTTTAGAGTGTTGTGGTGCTCACGGAACAACCGCCGCATTGGCTTTGCTCAACGATGCCGTTAAAAAAGGCGGCGTAATGGCCTCGTCACACGTGGGCGGTTTGTCGGGCGCATTTATTCCCGTTACCGAAGATGCCGGCATGATTGCCGCTGCGCGCAGCGGGTGCTTACGTATTGAAAAGCTGGAAGCAATGACCGCCGTTTGCTCGGTTGGCTTGGATATGATTAACATTCCCGGTGACACACCGGCAGAAGTGATCGCTGCGATCATTGCCGACGAAGCCGCTATTGGTATGATCAACTCAAAATCCACCGCCGTACGCGTGATTCCTGCTATTGGTAAACAGGTCGGTGACGAGCTGTCGTTTGGCGGTTTGTTGGGGAGCGGCCCGGTTTTGCCGATCAATACCGCCTCCCCCGCACGGTTAATCCACCGCGGCGGTCGCATTCCTGCACCGTTACAAAGTTTGCGTAATTAAGAGGTGTTCTTGTGTTTGCACAAGTAAAAAGCATGGGGTTACTCGGCATTGAGGGTTTCCCTGTAAACGTGGAAGTGGATATTGCCGGTGGACTGCCCGGTTTTGACGTGGTAGGTATGCCTGGCACCGCAGTAAAAGAATCGCGCGATCGCGTTCGCGCAGCGCTTAAAAATTGTGGGTTTTCGTTCCCTGTCAGCCACATCACCGTTAACTTGGCACCTGCGGATATCAAAAAAGAAGGGTCCGTTTATGACGTGCCTTTGTTAATTGCTTTGCTGTGCGCCGCCGGACAACTGCAAATACAAACCGATGGTATGGCGTTTGTGGGTGAATTGTCACTAACCGGTGACATCCGTCCTGTTCGCGGCGTGTTGCCCATGGTAATTGCCGCGCGAAATGCCGGCATACACACTGTGTTTATCCCTAAAGAGAACGACGCCGAAGGCGCTGTGGTAGATGGTGTTACCGTTTATGCGGTGGGCCACATCAAAACATTGTTGGCACATTTTGCGGGAGAAATCACACTTTCTCCATTGATAAAAACCGAGTTTTCACCCCAAGTTGACGGTTCTGTACCGGATTTTTCAGAAGTGATGGGTCAAGCCGTTCCCCGCCGTGCCATGGAAATTGCCGCCGCGGGATGCCACAACATTTTGTTGGTGGGTCCTCCCGGTTCAGGCAAAAGTATGTTGGCAAAGCGACTGCCCTCCATTTTGCCCGACATGACAAGGGAAGAAGCACTGGAATCCACAGCGCTCCACTCCATTGCGGGCACATTACCGGCGGGCATTGGTTTGCTCCGCTCTCGTCCGTTTCGGTCTCCGCACCACACGGTTTCGTTACCCGGCTTAACCGGTGGCGGCACCGTGCCGCGTCCGGGCGAAATTTCGCTAGCGCACAACGGTGTTTTATTTTTGGACGAAATGCCGGAGTTTTCACGCCAAACCATGGAAGGGTTACGCCAACCTTTAGAAGATGGCCGCGTAACCATCTCGCGCGTGAGCGCCTCTCTCTCGTACCCGTGCTCGTTTATGTTGGTGGGTGCTATGAACCCCTGCGCTTGCGGGTATTACGGTCACCCGCACCGCGCTTGTACGTGTTCTTCTTCATCGGTGCATCGGTATTTATCCCGCATTTCGGGTCCGCTGTTAGACCGCTTTGATTTGCACGTGGAAGTGCCTCCTGTGGAATATGAAAGTTTAACCGCCAAAGCTTTGGCGGAATCTTCTGCCGACATTCGAAAACGTGTCAACGCCGCAAGGCAAGTCCAAGCCCAGCGATATAAAGACACCACGGTGCGTACCAACGCGGGGCTCACCCCTGCTTTGCTGAAAAAGCACTGCGTTTTATCCGACGACGCCAATGCGCTGATGCAAAGCGCTTTTGAACGATTGGGGCTTTCTGCTCGCGCATATGACCGATTGCTTAAAGTGGCTCGTACCATTGCCGACTTAAGCGGCAGTGAAGTGTTGCATATTGACCATCTTTCGGAAGCTATCCAATACCGCAGTTTAGACCGCAAGTATTGGGGCGCCGAATAAAAGGAGAAGATCAAATGATTCGTCACATTGTTATTTGGAAATTGGCAGACAATGCCAAAGGAAACAGCAAATTAGAAAACGCGCGTATTATGAAGCAACGTCTGGAAGCGTTGGTAGGCGTGATTGACGGTTTGGAAGAAGCCGTTGTCGGCGTAAATTTTAACGGCGGAGAATACGACGTTGCTTTGGATTCCCGCTTTGTAAGCAAAGAAGCGTTGGACGTTTACGCCAATCATCCGGCACACGTGGCGGTAAAAGAATTTGTACATGCAGTAGCAATTGGCAGACAGTGTGTGGATTTTGAAGAAAATTAAAAACAACAAAAAAGCGGGGGGATCTTGCGAGATGCCGCCGCGTTTTGGCTTTTATAAGTATTGTAAAATGTCACGCAATTTCGTGACTTCCGGTACGTTTTGAGGGTGTTCGTCGCGTCCCACGCTGTTTAGATAAATTGCTTTCATTCCGGTTTTTAACGCGCCGTCAATGTCGTTTATCGGATGGTCACCCACCATCACGCATTGTTCGGGTGAAACACACAACCGCGACGCTGCTCTTAAAAACAGCTCACTGTTTGGTTTGTGTACCCCCTCTTCACCGGAAACAAGCGTTGCATCGACATACGATTTTATGCCGCAAAGATCCAGCTTGCGATGTTGTATCAACGCACTGCCGTTTGTAATAAACGCCAATTGATATCCCCGTTGTTTTAGTTCTTGCAGAACTTCTATGGCTTCGTCAAACAGTTTTACGTGACGAGGAAATTCCAAATGAAATGCCTTGAGCAATTCTTCAGCCGAAGAAAGCCCTTGCCATTGCCAACGCTGAAACAAATCTTTGAAAAAGGCGTTGTAATCCACATAGCCGCCGTTGTTTTCCTTTGCCATTTGCTGTGCGCGGGTTGCTCGTTCTTCCTTTGTTAAATACGGCATATATCGTTCCATCAAGACAGTGTTTGCTTCCAACACTGCGGCAAAACGGTCTTGCACCGTATCATCAAAATCCAACAAAGCCGCACGTTTGCCGTCGGAACCGCGAAGTACATCGTGTGCCGCCTTTTCATCGATAAGAATTTGTTTTTTTAGCTCTTCAACCGTTTCAAAACGGCGTTCTTCCCGCAAAAAACGAATAAGTTGTACCGGCACGTTTTTGCCGTATAAGTCCCCCGAAAAACCCGAAATAAACGTTTCGGCTTGTGGGTTTTTAAGAGCGCCGACGGTGGGATGAACGCCCACATTGGTCACTCCAAAATGTTGCTTACCGTCAATCATCACCAGCGAAGCGTACACCCCGCATTTTGGCACGGTGTACTCGGGCAAAAAGACTTGATTGATAGTGGGAGTCCCCCACGCGTTGCCGTTGTGCTTCCCTTCGGTTACCGAAAAATCCACTGTGAAGGGGAAACCCAATAATCGTGCCGCTTTTTCCATTTCGCCGTTTGCCAACGCGGCACGAATGCGCGTAGTGCTGACAGGTTCTCCCTCGCAAAGCATGGGAGGTACAACCGTTACGGTAATGCCCAGCGGTTCGCACAATTCTTTAAGGCATTGCGCATCTCCTGCTGCATTTTTGCCAAAACGATAATTGTATCCACAACAAATATGGCGTGCACCCAATTGCTTGTGTAACACCTTGTTGACAAAATCCTGCGGGGAAAGATGACAAACCTTGTCAAAGCAAAGTTCAAGCCATTCGTCCGCCCCCAACGTTTCGAGCAACGCATCTTCTCTTGCCGGGGTCAGCAAACGTCCCGCCGCTGTTTTTGGCGCTCCAATCATAGACAGCACTGTGGAACGCAACGTTTTTCCGTTCGCGGTATCTTGAATGCCGCAGGCAGAGCCAATCACTGCACGATGCCCGATATGCAATCCGTCAAACACGCCCAGCGCCACCGAACGCGGTGCCTTGGGTATGGCGTTTTCCCAATCTTTTGTATAACGGCAAAGTGCCATGAAAAGCCCTCCTTTTTTTTGTTTTTCCTTATTGTAACACATATTTTTTAAAAACAAAAGTTGTTTTGAAAAAAGACACAAAAAAAACACAAAACTTCGATAAAATATATCCTGTAATATTTTGTTCTGAAAAAGGAGGAACTCGTTATGATTGAAGTACAAAACCTCACCAAGCGATATGGTTCTCTGTGTGCGGTAGACGATATCAGCTTTCGTGTGAAAGAAGGCGAAATTTTAGGGTTTTTGGGGCCAAACGGCGCCGGCAAATCCACTACCATGAACATTTTGACAGGGTACCTTTCTTCTACGTCCGGCACCGTAAAAATTAACGGTCATGACATTTTGGAAGAACCCAACGAAGCAAAGGCAAACATTGGCTACTTACCCGAATTGCCGCCGCTTTATTTGGATATGACGGTGCGAGAATATTTGAACTTTGTGTACGACCTAAAAAAATGCAAATTCAACCGTGCCAAGCATTTGGCAGAAATTTGCAAGCTTATGCGCATTGAACACGTTTTCGACCGGTTGATTAAAAACCTGTCCAAAGGATACCGTCAACGCGTTGGTTTTGCCCAAGCACTTGTGGGGAATCCCCCTGTTTTGATTTTAGATGAACCGACAGTCGGCTTAGACCCCAATCAAATTATTGAAATGCGCACACTGATTAAAAACTTGGGGAAACACCACACGGTGATTCTTTCGTCGCATATTTTGCCGGAAATCGAAGCCGTGTGCGATCGTATTGTCATTATTAACGGCGGTAAAATCGTTGCCGACGACACGGCGGCGGCATTGTCTGCTCGGTATTCCTCGGACCGTCGCTTGTTAGCCCGTGTGGCAGGGGACGAAAAACGTGTGTACGACGTGTTGTCCCACGTTGACGGTGTTGCCAATGTCACCTGCTTTGGCGAAAAGGAAAACGAAGTGTACGAATACGCTTTGGAACCGAAAGAAGGCGTGGATTTCCGCCGTGCGTTGTTTACGGCTTTGTCGCAAGAAGGTTTCCCGCTACTCGGTCTTAAATCGATGGATATGTCGCTGGAAGATATCTTTATTTCTCTGACAAGAGAACAACTATCTCCCACCCGTAAAGGAGGAAAATGATATGAGCGCCATTTTTAAACGAGAGTTTAAAACCTATTTTACATCCCCTATCGGGTATGTGGTTTTGGCAATGATTTTTGGACTTAGCGGTTTTTACTTTTTCCAATACAATCTTGCCGGTGGCATGGCCGATCTTTCGTATTTGTTTAGCTCGGTTTTGTCCTTTTTGCTGCTTTTGGTGTTCCCGATTTTGACCATGCGCTTAATGAGTGACGACAAACGTCAAAAAACCGACCAAGCGTTACTGACGGCGCCCGTGGGATTGACCGGCATTGTGTTGGGTAAATTTGCCGCGGCTTTTGTGCTGTTTCTGATTGGCGCCTCTATTACGTTGGTTTTTGCTTTTATCATTGCTTTACAAGTAAACCCCGACTGGATGTTAGTGCTCGGAAACTTTCTTGGCTTGTTGTTGCTTGGCGGCATGGTAATCGCTATCGGTTTGCTTATCTCTTGCTTGACCGAAAGTCAGTTTATTGCCGCGCTCGGCACATTCTTGGCTTCTTTTGCTTTGTTGATGATCGACAGCCTCGGTTCGCTGTTCTCTAACAACAAATTTATGTTGTCGGCCATTGATTTTCTTTCGGTATACAAACGGTACACAAACTTTACCACCGGCGTTATCCAGTACGATGATATTATTTTCTTTATCAGTATGCAAGCCTTGTTCCTGTTTTTGACGGTTCGCGTGTTGGACCGCAAAAGATGGAATTGAGAGGAGGTACCGACTTATGAATTTGTTTAAAAAATCCGGGGAGGAAAAAGCCCCCCGCAAAAACAGTTGGAAATCTAATCGCAAATTGCGACTCGGTACGACTGCTACGGCATTTACCGTGATCGTCGTTGCCGCAGTGATCTTGTTGAATGTTGTTTGCAGCATACTGGCCGATCGCTTCCCTTGGTCTTTGGACCTTACACCCGAAAAAACGTTTTCGTTATCCGAAGACAGTGTAAAGGTTGCCCAAAAAGTGCCGGATGAGGTGACGATTACGGTCTTTTCGCAAGAATCCGTATTTTCTTCTCCCAACACCGGTGCGGAGGAATACGACACCGTCCTTCGACAATTTTATCATTTTACCAAAGAATATAACTCTGCTTCGGGCGGTAAAGTAAAAACCGATTACGTGGATTTGGAAGCAAACCCTGCGCTTGCTAACGCCTATAAGGAATACGATGTTTCCACCGGCGATGTTTTGTTCCGCCGCGGCAACAAATTCCGTGTTATCAACTTGAACGACCTTATCAGCGAAGAATATACCTCGTATTATGACAGCACGGTAACTTCGTTGGTCGAACAAAAACTTGCCGTAAACATCAACAGCATCTGTGGTGAAAAAAGCATTACTCTTTCTTTCCTTACAGGGCACGGCGAAGATGAGCAAACCATTGAAGCTCTCAAAAAAATGTACGAGATGAACGGCTATTTCACCGAAACTGTCAATTTTGCCTCGGCACAAAAAATCGCAGAAAATTGCGGTGCTTTGGTGATTACTGCCCCTAAAAAAGATTACACCGAGACGGAAATTACGCGTTTGCGCAACTGGCTGTATAACGAAGGGAATCTCGGCAGAACATTAATGGTGTTTTGTAACTATGCCGCCACCTGCCCTAACTTGTATGAATTTTTATCGGTTGACTACGGCATCAAAGTTACCGACAAACTGATTTTGGAAACCGATTCCAACAAATATCCCATGGATATGTACGGCAGTTATCCGTATTACCCCATTACATCGGTCGAAAAAACCGATCTTTCGTTGGGCGTGGCCGGAAAAGATGTTTTGATGCCGTTCACCGTTCAATTGGAAACCACTTTGTCCAGTGACAACGAAAAAGAATTGCTTACAAACCACTCTTTGATTACCTTCCCCGAAACCAGCCGTCTGGTCAGCATTGCCAATTTGACCGAAGCAGAATCGGATGACGATATCGTGCAAGAAAAAGCCGAAGACTATCCGATTATCGGCATGGCGTATGCCCAAGAAATCAAAACCGTCAACAGCAACACCGTACAAAACTTCGTTATTGTCAGCGGAAGCTACCAATATGCTTTGCAGGCTGCCGCCGCACAATACGAAAACTATGAAAACGAAGGTTTAGTGGTAGAGCCGATTCGCACAGTGTGCAGTTTGGGTGACACGGTGATGATCTCCGGCAAAAACTTGGCTGCCAAAACGGTTACCTTTTCTTCTTTTGCCGCAACCGTTCTCGGTTTTGGTGTGTTCACTGTCGGTATTCCGTTGGTGTTAATTGTCATTTGCTTGGTGGTCTTCTTTAAAAGGAGGCACTTATGAGTAAGCGTTCACGCACTTTGTTGCTTTCTGCGGTGGCTTTGGTGGCGCTTGTCGGCATCCTGCTTGCCTTGCTTTTCTTGTTACCCGAATCCCCCGCGGGTGACGGTGACAAGCCGTTGGATACATCGGTGGTTTTGATCGACAAAACCACCGACACCAAAGTTTCCGTGACTTCCGCTGAAATAATCTTAAAAAACGAAAGCTATAAAATCGCAACTACCGAAGAAAATAAAATTTTCTACGTCGAAGGTTATGAAGCTCTTCCGTTGGACTTTTATTCCCTTAACGAATTGGGGGAAACATTGTTGTCGGTTACCGCTTCAAAAAAGGTGGTGGACAACGCCGAAAATCTTTCTGATTTTGGGTTTGAAGTCAACGGCGGTTGTTATGCCAAAATCAACGTTTCCTATTCCGATAAAACGTCGTTCGCTTTTGAGGTAGGGAATCTTTCTCCAAACGGTGAAGAATATTATTGCCGCCCAAAAGATTCCAAAACCATCTATTTGTTGGATTCCTCTTTTGTGGAAACAGCAGCAGCTCCCTCCACTTCTTATTTGTCGCGCGCTCTCTTCACCGCTCCCGATGCCGAAAACGAAACCGATGAGGTTGCCGTTAAAAGCGTTACGCTGGGAGGCTCTGTTCGCAAAGACGTGATTTCTTTTTACAATAACGGTCGAGAAAACGCAGGGAACGACAACGTGGTTCTTTCCGGCTTTTATCTTACAAAACCGTATTCTCATGCCGTAAACAGCAAAACCCCTCTTATCAGTGTCGGGACTTTCACTTCGGCCGTGGCATCTGGCGTTGCCAAAACTTTCCCTTCGGCGGCAGATTTGAAAAAATACGGTCTTGCCAACCCATACTCGCGTTGCGTGGTGGAACTGTCGATTCAGCGTTCCACAGTAAGCGGCGTTGGGGATGATAAAACCACTACCATTTCGTTCCATAACACGTTTGAAAACACATTGTTGCTCGGCAACAAAAACGATGCCGGCGATTATTATGCTTTGGCAATAGTGGAAGGGGAAGTTAGCCCCTTGGTTTATACCGTATCGCCCGAATCTGTTCCGTGGGCGGAAACGCAGTACGATGAAATTGCCGACCCGCTTTTGTTCTTTGAATACATTTACAATTTAGACGGTATGGATATCACGGTTGACGGCAACACTCACAACTTCCACTTTGCACACGATGCCGAAGCTGAAGATATCGACAAAAAACTTATTGTCACTGCCGGCGGGGAACAATATAACACGCCCCATTTCCGTTCCTTATACACTTGGCTTATCAGCATTTACCGCAACGGATCCGTTGACAAAGCCCCCAACGAGGAACCGCTGCTGGCATTCACCATCCGTCCGTTGGATAAAGCGAAAAAGCAACAAACCATCCGCTTGTATTCTTACTCGGCAGGGAAATGCGTAGCACAACTGGACACGGGCGAAGTGTTTTTGGTGGATGCAAAAAACGTTAACTTGTTTGTTTCCAATTACCGCCGCTACATCAAAGGCGAGGCAATCATTCCGTAATCATTCAACACAAGAAGGTTTAAAACTATGCAAAAAAAAGCTTTTTTCTTCATCGATGATGTTGTTTGGGTATTCCGTGATTTAACACGAAAGCGTCCCTCCTCGTTGTTCGACAATCCGTTTATGAAATGTTTAAAAGATGCGCACGACCGCTATGGTATGAAGGTACAGTTACACGCTTTTTATCGCACCGATTTCTTTTA
Source organism: Acutalibacteraceae bacterium (assembly GCA_045648765.1). Taxonomy (GTDB): domain Bacteria; phylum Bacillota; class Clostridia; order Oscillospirales; family Acutalibacteraceae; genus RGIG3009. The sequence goes on along the minus strand of JAZROQ010000033.1, from coordinate 19,615 downwards.
TGGCAACGATGAGTTTACGCTCGCCGAAATGACCGATGCGTACAAAGCGGAATGGGAAGCCGCTTCGGATTGGTTGAAAATTGGTTTTCACGCAAAGCAAGAATTCCCCGATTATCCGTACGTTAATGCTTCGTACGAAGATGTCAAAAATGGCCTTGCGGCAGTAAAACAAGAAATTGTTCGTTTTGCAGGAGCAAACAGTTTTGCAGCCTCTTCTGTTTTACACTGGGGGGCTATGAGCAAAGAGGGCTGTATTGCCCTGCGCGAAGGTGGACTTAAAGTTCTTTCGGTTTCTATTGGCGAAAAGTTTTCGTGCGAAGAAAAACTCAAGTCGTTACCTTTTGGTCACGCAGGGCGTTTGTTACAAAATCGCAAACCGGAAAGTGCAATTTTCACGCGCTCCCCCGGCTGGTATTCCTTGTGTAGCCACAACTATTTGTCAGAGGAACAAAACAAGCCGATTTACTTTAAACTCAAAACGCACTACGACAGCGACACCGACCTTCATTTTAAAAAGTTGTTTAACAGCGTGGTTTTAAACGGAACAAAACTCGAGGACGTTGCGCCAAAATTTTCGGCTGTTCTTGGCGAAGAATTTGTCGGCTTTGCCACGCACGAGCAATATTTTTATCCGGAATATTTTGCGTATCAACCCGATTATGCCGAAAAAATCGATGTTGCTGCCAAACTCCTTGCCGAGAATGGTTTTGAATTCTTCTTTGCCGAAGAATTGGCAAACGCATAGTTTTTAAAAAAAGACTTTACATTCGCAAAAGAATGTGATATACTACAACAGCGCGTGAAAAAGTGCGCCACCCTTATTCGGATTGCGGAGAATGCCCCAACGGGGATGCACCGGTTCCCTTTCTGGATTTGCGGAATATAAAAAAGAGGTGTTTTAAATGTTAGCACAAGAAAAAACCGAAATCATGCAAACGTATGCCACGCACGAAGGCGATACAGGTTCTCCTGAAGTTCAAATCGCCGTGCTCACCCGTCGAATCAACGATTTGACCGAGCACTTGAAAGTGCACAAAAAAGACCACCACTCCCGTCGTGGTCTGCTCAAAATGGTTGGTCACCGTCGCAACCTTCTCAACTACTTGATGAAGAAGGATATCATGCGTTACCGTGCCATCATTGAAAAGTTAGGTATTCGTAAATAAAATCGGTATGAGGCAGGCGAGCCGGTGCTCTCCTGCCTCAACCTGCATTTTCCCTTGTCGATTACGGTGTCGCACAGTGGCGATTTTTTAGCAGTGAAACGGAAACTTTGCATCGCGTGAGAGTTTCGGTTTTATTGCTAAAAATCCCAAGCAAACACCGTTTTTGAAATATATTTTAAACGGAGGATTTTATCATGTTTGAAAACTATCGTGTATTCGAAACCACGTTAGCGGGCAGACCGCTCAAAGTGGAAACCGGCAAAATGGCTCAACTGTCCAACGGTTCGTGCATGGTGCGTTACGGCGACACTTCGATTTTGTGTAACGTAACCGCTTCTCCCAAGCCGCGTGATGGCGTGGATTTCTTCCCGCTTTCGGTGGACTATGAAGAAAAGTTGTATGCTGTCGGTCATATTCCCGGTTCGTTCCAACGCCGCGAAGGCCGTCCCACGGAAAAAGCTATTTTGACTTCCCGCGTGATTGACCGTCCTATTCGCCCCTTGTTCCCCAAAGATATGCGCAACGATGTTTCCATTGTTTGCACTGTTATGTCGGTTGACCCCGATTGCCCGCCTGAAACCACTGCCATGATCGGTGCTTCCATTGCTATTTCCATTTCGGATATCCCGTGGGATGGCCCGATTTCGGGCGTGGTTGTTGGTTTGGTAGATGGCGAATACGTCATCAACCCCACCGCCGAACAAGAAAAGAAATCGCAAATGCATGTCACCGTGGCTTCCACGGCAGACTTGGTTGCCATGATTGAAGCCGGCGCTAACGAAATCGATAACGACACTATGTTCGATGGTATCATGGCCGGTCACGCCGCCAACCAACAAATTGTGGAATTCATCAAAGGCATCCAAGCCGAAATCGGCAGAGAAAAATTTGCCTTTACTTCCAATGATCCCGATCCCGCTATGTACGAAGCTGTAAAAGACTTTGCTATCGAAGACATTCGCGTGGCTTTGGATACCGACGACAAACTGGTGCGTGACGAGCGTTTGCTCCCCATTTACGATGCAGTTCACGCTAAATTTGACGAACAATATCCCGAAGATACCGCCAAGTTGGATGAATGCTTGTACAAATTGCAAAAATACGTGGTGCGCCGCTGGTTGTTAGACGACGGCAAACGCGTAGACGGTCGTGGCATCAATGAAATTCGTCCTTTGGCTGCCGAAGTAGATTTGCTTCCCCGTGTGCACGGTTCCGGCATGTTTACCCGTGGTCAAACCCAAGTGTTGACCACTGTCACCCTTGGCTCTGCCGACGATGCACAATTGCTTGACGGTTTGGATGACGAAACCGAAAAACGCTATATGCACCATTACAACTTCCCCTCCTACTCGGTGGGCGAAACCAAACCTTCTCGTGGCCCCGGTCGCCGTGAAATTGGTCACGGTGCTTTGGCGGAACGCGCTTTGGTGCCGGTTCTTCCCTCAAAAGAGGAGTTCCCCTACACCATGCGTTTGGTTTCCGAAGTACTTTCTTCGAACGGCTCCACTTCGCAAGCTTCCATCTGCGGTTCTACCTTGGCATTGATGGCTGCCGGTGTGCCGATTAAGGCTCCCGTTGCCGGTATTTCCTGCGGTTTGGTAACCGAAGGTGACCGTTTTATGACCATGGTCGACATCCAAGGTTTGGAAGACTTCTTTGGCGATATGGACTTTAAAGTGGGCGGCACTCACAAAGGTATCACCGCTATCCAAATGGACCTTAAAGTACACGGCTTGACTCCTGCTATCATTCGTGAAGCGTTGGATAAAACCTACGAAGCTCGCTTGTACATTTTGGACGAAATCATGCTCAAAGCTATTCCCGCAGTGCGTGAGGAACTTTCTCCCTATGCTCCCAAAATGATTTCCACCAAAATTGACGTGGATAAAATTCGTGACGTTATCGGCAAAGGCGGCTCGGTTATTCAAAAAATCCAAGCTGACTGCTGCTGCGATATCAGCATCGAAGAAGATGGCACCGTGTTTATTTCGGCCATCAACACCGAAAACGCCAAACGTGCTTTGGCCGTTATTGAAACCATTGCCAAAGACCCCGAAGTCGGCTCGATTTACAAAGGTCGCGTTACCCGTTTGATGGCGTTCGGCGCTTTTGTGGAAATTGCTCCCGGCAAAGAGGGCTTAGTCCACATCAGCAAACTGGATGTAAAACGCGTGGAAAAAGTGGAAGATATTGTCACTGTCGGCGATGAAATCATTGTGAAAGTGGTAGAAATCGATGAACAAGGCCGTATCAACCTTTCCCGCCGCGATGCTTTGATTCAAGTCGAAGGCTTGGAACCCGAAGCACCTGCTGCCGAACCTTCTCGTCCGGCATCTCGTCAAGGTGGTTTCCGTCGTCGCGATAACCGCCGCGAAGATTAATTGTTAAACATCAACAACAAAGCCCGACAACTGTGTTGTCGGGCTTTTGCTTGACCTTTTTGTAAAAATACGATAAAATGTATGTGTATGGCTTGGTGTGCTCCCGTAACAATAATCGACACCAAGCGGAAATGAGGTTTGTTATGCTGGTTTCCCCCTCTGTTCTTACGTGCGATTTTGCACACTTTGGTGACGAAATGGATTTTGTAAAACAATCCGGCGCCGATTTGGTGCATTTGGATGTTATGGACGGCGTGTTCGTTCCTAATCTGAGTTTTGGTCCTCCCGTGATCGAACGCATTCGTCCTGTTTCGGATATGTTTTTTGATGTGCATTTAATGATGCAATATCCTCATCGTCTCATTGATGCTTTTGCCAAAGCGGGAGCAGATCTCATTAACTTTCACGTAGAAAGCGACTCGCCCATCGAGGAAACCATTGCTGCCATTCGCCGCAACGGCAAAAAGGTCGGTCTGACCATCAAACCCAAAACACCGGCTTCAGCTGTTTTCCCTTATTTGGATAAAATTGATATGGTGTTGGTTATGACAGTAGAACCCGGCTTTGGCGGGCAAAAATTTATGGAAGATATGATGCCAAAGCTTACCGAATTGCGAAATGAAATTGACCGCCGCGGTCTTTCGGTTTGCTTGCAAGTTGACGGCGGTATCTCTGCCCAAACTGCGCCAATCGCGGCGAAGGCCGGCGCTGATATTGCGGTGGTTGGCAGCGCCTTGTTCAATGCGCCGGATGCGGCGGCATTGGTAAACGAGATTCATACGCTGCACATAAGCGGTGCAGTGCCGTTCCTTGGATAATCGGTATGCCGTGCTCTTCCAAAAAAGCGACTGCTCCGTTTCCCTCGCCGATACACTGCGCAAACTCTGTTAAGATGCGACTTTCGTTGCTCTGCTTTTGGCAGGTGCCATATACAATCAACCGATATTCTTTGTCCCATTCGTACAACGAGGAAAGCGGAAGATCCTTAAAACCGTTTGCTGCTAAAGTTTCGCCCAACCGTAGCAATTCTTCGGCATTGGCAATGGCATAAATTTTAGGCTTACAAACAGGTGACCAACCATTCTTTTCCGGTGTGATCAAAAAAAGATATCCGCTTTGCAACGCTACAACTTCTACCCGCATTTCTTCTTCGGGGCAAACAAGCAATCGTTGTTTGGCAATTCCCAATAATTTTATCAATGCACGTTGGGTGCGGACTTTGTCGGTCCCCAAAGATTCAAAGTTTAGCCCCCAACGTTCCAATTCTTCTTCACTCATCCATATTTTCAAAGCCCCGCTGCCAAGCGGTTCTATTTTCATTGGTATTCTCCCCTCTCTTACAAGGCTTACTATCATCATATTATGCGGACAAGTTCTTGGCAAGAGGTTATTTTTGGATATTTAGAAAGGTGGTGCTTTTGTGGCATTCAAAGCAGGTGTTCGGCTGTTGTTTCAAAAAGAGCCGGCAATTTCTTCTCCCACCTCTGAATTGAGTGGCGTAACGCAAGTCACTCTCCCTTATTCTTTTCCCACCGAATCCGATGTGGTTCCTGCTGTTCATTTGTATGACACTGTGCGAAAGGGCACCCGCTTATCGGTTGTGGAAAACGACCCGATTTCGGCAGTTTGTTCAAGTGTTACCGGTCTTGTCAGCGGTGAACGAGAAATCACACACCCGCTGTACGGCACCTTGCCGTGTGCCGTCATCGACTGCTTGCCGGATAATCCGACGCCGGAAGTGCCAACCCCCGCCCGCGAGCAATTTACACCTGAATATATTTTACAAGCAGCCGAACAAGCCGGCATCGTAGACGAATTAGATGGCGTGCCGCTTTCATTAAAGCTAAAGGAGTGGCAAACAAACGGTTGCGGTTTTTTGGTGGTAGATGCTGTGGAAGTGGAACCTTTTTCTTCTTCCGCTTTTGCTGTTTTACACGACTGCGCCGAACAAGTGTTAGAGGGTTTGCGCTTGGCAGCGCGTTGTGCTGCCGTTACACGGTATCACATTGCCGTGTGCCTTTCCGGCGCTCGCCGCCGTGCTTTGGCTCTTCGCATTGGAAAACCGTTTTTGTATCAAACCGATTCGTTTTATCCGGTAACTGATATTGTCCACCGCGGCAAAAAATTCGGCACACACACCGTGCCCTATGATGCTGTCGTGGGTCGACTGGGCGTGCAGGCGTGTTTGGCTTTGTATCGCGCGTTGTTTTTGTCGGAATCACACAGTCGTTGCGTGCTCACCGTAGCAGGAGATGCTGTCAAACATCCCCAAAACGTATCTGTTCCTTTTGGCGTAACGATACAACAGGTTTTGGAGCATTGCGGCGTATCGGAGCCGCCCGATTTTGTAATTGTTGGTGAACCCATGACCGGTACCACCGTTACTTCTCTGGACATTCCCGTGTTGCCCGGTATGACCTGCTTGTTGGCCTTTTCTTCCAAAACGATTTCTTCCCCTACAACACACACTTGCATTGGCTGCGGTCGCTGCGCCAAGGTGTGCCATGCGGGGTTACTGCCGTTTGAAATTGTCAGACGATATCAAAATATGCACTACGAACGTTTACCCTCTCTGCACGCGGAAGAATGTGATAATTGTAACGCGTGTTCGTTTGTTTGTCCCAGCGGTATTCCTTTGGCAACGTTGGTACAAGAATCCAAAGCGGCATCCGGTGCCGTGTTTTTAGATATGGAGGATAGCCATGCTTAAAGCCTCTGTCGCACCGCACTTGCGAGAAGTGCACCACCCATTTTATCAATCCGCCGGCGTTTTGCTGTGTTTGGCAGCAGTCACCGGCTTTTCGTGCTTGTATTTCGGATGGCGTCCGTTGTTGTTGGTAATTGCGGGTATGCTGTCTGCTGTGATTGTGGAAACCATATGTTGCTCGTTTCGGTTAAAATCCCCCACCATCACCGACGGCACGGCTGCTGTAACCGGTGCGTTGATTGGCGCCATGATGTCACCTTTGACACCGTTTTGGGTGCCCGCTATTGGCGCGGCATTCGCCATTGGTGTGGCAAAAATGCCGTTTGGCGGGTTTGGCCGAAATATTTTTAACCCCGCTGCTGCCGGTGTGGCTTTTTGCGCCATTTGTTTTCCGACAAGATTATTTACCTACCCCGACACCGCACAAAACACGGTTCTTCCTTTGTTAGATACTTCCTCGGTCATCACTGCCATTTCCCCCTCTGCACAGCTAAGCAGCGGCGGTGTTACCTCTTACAACTGGCTTTCACTCATCAGCGGTGATTTCCCCGGTCCTATCGGTTCGGCAGGAATTTTGGTGTTGGTCGCTTGCTCGGTATACTTGTTTGTGCGACGTTCTGCCTCTCCGCTTATTTTTGTTCCGTATGTTGCGGTTTGTGTGTTGTGGGCAGTGCTGTTCCCCCGTGCGGATATTTCTGCCTCTACCAGTATCGCTTTGGAACTGTGCACAGGTTTATTGTTGTTTTCCGGCGTGTTTTTGTTGGGCGATCCTATCACCGCTCCGCATTACCCACCCGCTCGTGTGGTTTACGGCATTGTCGCCGCCATCCTTACCATGTTGCTGCGACGCTACGGTCGCTTTGAATGCTGCGATTTCTTTGCCGTGTTGTTGGTCAACTCCTTTTCTGCTATACTGGACCGCGGTTGTTGGCATGCTGTGCGCTATCTTTCACACGTTTGGGAGGTGCACCGCCGATGAAAAACTCTGTTAAATCTTTTTGCTCTGTACTGTGGAACGCTTTTTTGCCGCAAAACGTTGTTTTGGTGCAAGCCTTGGGCCTTTGCCCCATTTTGGCAATCGGTGTGCATTTGCAATACGGTGTGGCTCTTTCACTGTGCACCATGGCGGTTTTAGTTCCTACCGCTTTGTTAAGCTCTTGGTTGAATAAATACGTTTCTTCCAAATTGCGCCCACTGGTATACGCCTTGATCGCCTCTGTTTTGCTGTTAGCGGCGGCGCTGGTTTTACGTCAATGGGTGTCCCCTACCATCTATGCGCATTTGTATTTGTTTTTACCGCTGATGGCAGTAAACACCTTGTTCACCTACCGTTCTGCGAGCATTGCTTCTGCCAATGTTTCTTACCTTTCCACACTTGCCGATTCACTTGGGACGGCACTGGGGTTTGGCTTGGTGATTTGTGTCACTTCCGCTTTGCGAGAAATGGCAATAAACGGTACGATTTGGGGTGTCCCGCTTGGCTATGCCGCACGGTTCCCCGAAGCAGAACATCCGTTTATCGGTTTTGTTCTGCTTGGGTTTATGGCCGCCGCTTTGCAATGGATACAACAACTTCTTCGCCGCCGCACTCCCGAAAAGGAGGACCTTGACATATGAAATCTTTTACCGATATGTTACTCTTCTTTTTGTTTGTTGCCACCACACAGAATTTGGTTCTTACCACAGGCTTTGGCGCTTCGTCGATGATAAAACTGGTGCGACGCCCCGGGCAATTGTTCCGTTTTGGAATGTTGCTGTTGCTCTTTTCTGTGCTGACCACCGCTTTGTTTTTCCCCATTGATCGGTTTCTTTTACCCGATACATGGTTTGCGCGTATGGTTCGTCCTTTGATCTTGTTGGTGCTAACCGGACTTTTGTATTTGAGTTGTACCGCTTTCCTTTCGCGTTCGGCAGAGCAATATCGCCCTTTCCGCTCGATATTACCATTGGCGGCATTTAACAACGTGGTTATCGGCGTGTCACTGCTAATCAACTATCAAGTTTCGGTTTCCTTTTTCCCTGCTGTTGGCATTGCTGCCGGCGGGGCTGTTGGGTTTGTTATTCTCTCCGCACTTACTGCCGAAGCAGTAGAACGATTAGACAACCCCGATATCCCCCGCGCTTTTCGCGGGTTGCCCGCCACGCTCGTTTATTTGGGTTTGTTGGCACTTGCCTTAATGGGCTTTAAAGCTAATCTCAATTTAATCTAAAACAAAAACACGGCATTCTCCTTACGGAGAATGCCGTGTTTTTAATTGGCTCGTATTGTTCCGCCACCGACAACGTAATCACCTTGGTATAAAACCACGGCTTGTCCTGCTGTTAAAGCCCGTTGCGGTTCATCAAAAATCACCCGAATACGTGAATCGCCAAACGGTTCCACCGTTGCCGGTGATTCCGTTTGTGAATACCGCGTTTTCGCAGTCACGCGAAGCGGCGCTTTGAGTTCGTCAAAAGTGATAAAGTTTACATCGTCGGCAATGAGTGACAAAGAAAACAACTCTTCGTGTTTACCCAACGTCACCGTGTTATTTTGTGCATCTTTCGCGATAACATATCGCGGTTCACCAAATGCCACGCCCAAGCCTTTGCGCTGACCGATGGTATATCCGATCATGCCGGCGTGCGTACCAATGCACTCACCTTGCGCGTTAAGAAAAGGTCCGTTTTGGCGCCGAACGGCAAAATCTTTTTCCAAAAATTCAACGTAATTGCCGTTTGGAACAAAACAAATATCTTGACTGTCGGATTTGTGCGCTGTGACCCAGCCTTGTTCCTCTGCTGTGCGGCGTATTTCGGCTTTTGTCATACCACCCAACGGAAACAACGAGTGGGATAGCTGATGCTGTGTCAAAGAATACAAAACATAGCTTTGGTCTTTGGTTTTGTCTGCCGCTTTTTTGAGCAACCATCGGCCGTCGGGAGATTGTTCACACTGCGCATAATGCCCCGTGGCGACCGCATCGGCCCCCGCCGCCAACGCATCGTCCAGCATTTTGCCAAACTTGACGGTTTTGTTGCAAACCAGGCAAGGGTTGGGGGTCTCACCGCGACAATACACGTCGGCAAAGTTTTGCATGACCGATTCGCGAAACCACGCACGGTAATCCAAAACACGGTGCGGTATACCCAATGTTTGCGCCATTTTTTTGGCATCTTGGGCATCGGCAGAAACATCATCTAACAACTGCAACGTAACGCCTTCCACGTCAAAGCCTTGCTGTTGCAACATAAATGCCGCCGCCGAACTGTCAATGCCGCCGCTCATGCCAACCCAAACGCGTTTCATACAACCCCTCCTTTTGCTTTGTTGTTTTTATTATATCACCGAAAAACAAAAAAGCAAGTCGAGCGACTTGCTTTTTGTTGGAGCTACCGATCCGATTCGAACGGACGACCTGCTCATTACGAGTGAGCTGCTCTACCTGCTGAGCCACGGTAGCATGTGACTTCATAGATTATAACAAACCTAGCCGTAATCGTCAAGTTGTTTTTTAGAGTTTCTCGTTTTTTTCTTGCCAAACGTCAAAAAATATGGTTAAATAAAAGAAGAATGCTGCGAAAGGAGAAAGACACCATGCCAAACGATTTGCAACTAACAGCCACCTTTGCCGATAGGCTGGTTAAATTGCGCCGCATGGCGGGGTTAACGCAAGATGCGGTTGCCAATGCCATCGGGATTGGCCGTACCAACTATTCGCACTACGAAAACCAAAAAGCAACTCCCCCAATGGATAAGATTGTCCGCTTAGCGGCTGTGTTTGGCGTGACAACCGACTTTTTGTTGGGGCGGGAGCAAATAATGGTCCCCACCGCTTTGCATAATTCTCCTTTTCCCACTTTTGACGATATGTCAGAACAACTTTCTCACCTTAAAGAGGATGAACTTATCTTGGTTTTGCAATATCGGCAACTTTCCCCCAAACAAAAAAAGGAATTGTTCTCTCTCACTTCGGATTTTTTGGAAAAAGATTCAGAATAATCTTAAGCACCCTTTTTGCAAGGGTGTTTTTTTCTTGCTTTTTCGCTTGTCACATTGCTTTTTTTGTGGTATTATTGTTAAGTGTATAACTATATTAAAATGAGGTGTTCCGCTTTGGGAATCTTGAAAGCCCTGTTTGGGGATTACAGCGCTCGTGAAATCAAGCGTATCCGCCCGCTGTGCGACAGTGTTTTGGCGTTGGAAGATACTTACCGTGCCATGGACGAAGAAACGTTAAAAGCGCAAACAAACATTTTGCGCGACCGCTTGGCAAGCGGTGAAAGTACCGACGATATTTTGCCCGAAGCGTTTGCTGTTTGCCGCGAAGCCAGCGACCGCGTGTTGGGTATGCGCCCGTTCCCGGTGCAAATCCTTGGCGGTATTATTTTGCACCAAGGTCGCATTGCGGAAATGAAAACCGGTGAAGGTAAAACGTTGGTAGCAACGCTTCCCGCCTATTTAAACGCCTTAACCGGCGAGGGTGTTCACATTGTCACCGTTAACGATTACTTGGCGCGCCGCGACAGCGAATGGATGGGAAAAGTCTTCCGTTATCTCGGCTTGACCGTTGGCCTTATCGTGCACGACCTTTCCAATGAGGAACGCCGCTTGGCATACGCTGCCGATATTACCTATGGTACCAACAATGAATTGGGCTTTGACTATTTGCGCGACAACATGGTGATCGACAAAGAACAAAAAGTACAACGTTCGCATCACTATGCCATTGTGGACGAAGTGGACTCTATTTTGATTGACGAAGCGCGTACCCCGCTTATCATTTCGGGGCAAGGCGACAAATCCACCGAGCTTTACAACCAAGCCGACCGTTTTGCCGCCGGTTTACGGTTGTTCAAAACCAAAGAAATGGATACCAAAGCCGAGCAAGACACCGTTGACGGCGATTACATTGTCGACGAAAAAGCTCGCACCGCCACGCTGACACAAAGCGGTGTCAAAAAAGCCGAACAATATTTCCACGTAGAAAATTTGATGGATCCCGAACACGTTACATTGTTGCACCACATTAACCAAGCCATCAAAGCACGCGGCGTTATGCACCGCGACGTAGATTACGTGGTAAAAGACGGACAAGTCATTATTGTTGACGAATTTACCGGCCGACTCATGTTTGGCCGTCGGTATAACGAAGGCTTGCACCAAGCCATCGAAGCCAAAGAAAACGTCAAAGTCGAACGTGAAAGCAAAACCTTGGCAACCATCACGTTCCAAAACTATTTCCGCTTATACCAAAAACTTTCCGGTATGACGGGTACGGCGCTAACCGAAGAAGCGGAATTCCAACAAATTTATCGTTTGGACGTGGTGGAAATCCCCACCAACAAACCCATGGCGCGTATCGACCACCCCGACGTGGTTTATAAAACCGAAGACGGCAAATTCCACGCGGTCATCGACCAAATTGCGGAATGTTACGCCCGCAAACAACCGGTGCTGGTGGGTACCATTTCGATTGAAAAATCCGAAAAGTTATCCAAAATGCTTAAAATGCGCGGCATCCCGCACGAAGTGCTCAACGCCAAACACCACGAAAAAGAAGCGCAAATCGTTGCGCAAGCGGGTAAAGCGGGGGCTGTGACCATTGCCACCAACATGGCAGGGCGCGGTACCGATATTAAGCTTGGCGGTAACGCCGAATTTTTGGCAAAAGCCGAAATGCGCCGTATGGGCATTTCGGACGAACTGATTGCGCAATCCACCGGTTTTGCCGAAACAACCGATGAAGAAATTTTGTCGGCTCGCGCGACGTTCCAACAACTCGAACAAAAATACCGCGAAGAAATCCGTGAGGAAGAAGAAGCGGTAAAAGCCGCGGGCGGTTTGTTCATTTTGGGTACCGAACGCCACGAATCCCGCCGTATCGACAACCAGTTGCGCGGTCGTTCCGGCCGTCAAGGCGATGCGGGCTCCACACGTTTTTATTTGTCGATGGAAGACGATTTGATGCGCTTGTTCGGTGGGGAACGTATGCACAGCATGATGGAAATGCTGGGCGTTGACGAAAACACCCCCATTGAAAACGGCATGTTGACCCGCGCGATTGAAACGGCGCAAAACCGCGTGGAAGAACGTAACTTTGGTATTCGCCGCAGCGTGTTGCAATATGACGACGTGATGAACCGTCAACGCGAACTGATTTACGACCAACGCAACAAAGTGCTTAACGGTGAAAACGTGCGCGGCTCGATTATGGGCATGATTCACGAATCCATTGAAGCCACGGTTAATCAATACACCGACAACGATTTGGACCACACCGAATGGAATTTGGATGGTTTGCGCGAGTTTTATACCGGTTGGTTGATTACACCGAACGATTTGCGCTATACCCCGCAAGAGTTAGAAGACAAAGAACGCGCTGATATCGCAGAAGAACTTATCGGTTTTGCCGAAGCCATTTACGAAGCCAAGGAAAAAGAATATGGCGAAGAAATCATGCGCCAACTCGAACGTGTGGTGTTGCTCAAAACGGTTGACCGCTATTGGATGGACCACATTGACAACATGGACGAACTGCGCAAAGGGATTCACTTGCGCGCGTATGGTCAGTACGACCCTGTGGTGCTGTATCGCAAAGAGGGCTTTGATATGTTCGACGGCATGATTGCCGCCATTCGCGAAGATACTGCCCGCTTAATGCTCACGGCACAACTGCGGCAACAAGAAGTGCCGCAACACGAAGCGGTTGCCAAACCGATGGCCACTTCCTCGGACGGCACCGATGCACCCCGCACCGTGCGCAAAAAGGAAAGTGAAAAAATCGGCCGCAACGACCCGTGCCCCTGCGGCAGCGGCAAGAAGTATAAAAAATGTTGCGGAAAAAGTGAAAACCAAGACTAAAAAACGAAAAGCCCCTTTAAATCAAGGGGCTTTTCGTTTTTTCATTGGAAAATATTGACAAATTTATTCACTTGCGCTATACTATAAACGAAGGTTACGTGTCATACGCAACCAAAACAAAGCCCTTTGTTCGTTTGCGCATAGACCGTCACTTGTCGGTTTATGCGCTTTTTTGTGTAAAGGAGGTCCTTTTATGAAAAAACGGTTTGCTTTTATGTGCCTGTTTGTGCTTTTGGTGCTTTTGTTGAGCGGCTGTGCAGAACCCGGTGCTGATAAAGAGGCTTCCTTGACAAACAACGGAGAAACAACCGTTACCACCGTTCCGTCGTCAACAGACAAAGAAAGTAGTACTACCACTACCACGACAACAAAGCACGTACCGTCTACGACGGTTTCTTCTGAATTGCCGACAACCACCACGCGCCGGGTTACTCCTTATACGATAACAATCGCGCCGGAGGATTTTCGTACCGATGTTATCCTTCACCTTGACAAGTCGGTTTACACCACCGAGGACGAGGTGAAAATAGAAATCGAAAACAAAACGGGTAGTCTAATCAACATTGATTATGTTTACTATATTTTAAAGCACGAAAAAGGCAACGAATTTACGATATTCCTCAGTGAGATGGGATACATTTTGATTTCACAAAATTTACCGAATAACGACACGTGGAAAGCCAGTATCAAGCTGCCGCATTATCTGTTGGAAGCAAATGAGCAGTATAAGTTGGCAAAAAAAATCGATGGAAAATGGGTTGTAGCCGATTTTGAAACTGTCGCGCCCCCAAAAACAAATGCGGCACCGTCTACAACGGGGCGCTCACGTTATACTTCTTCGACAAAGCTGAAACCGGAAGATTTTCATACCGATATTCTTATGCATCTTGACAAGTCGGTTTACACCACCGAGGATACTGTCCAAGTAGAAATCGAAAATAAGACCGGGGGCGAAATCGGCTTTGGTTATTACTACTACGTTTTGAAACAACAAAAAAACGACGAGTGGACAAAAATCTATCACGGGCAGGGAACCATTACCGCATGGAGGATAATGAAAGGTGACGGCACTTTTAAAACCAGCATAAAACTGGCGCCGTATGAATTGGCGGCAAACGAGCAATATAAACTGGCGTTGGAAATCGAAGGGAAATGGGTTGTGGCCGATTTTTCGACCATTGCTCCGCCAAAAACGAATGCCGCGTCGACCACTACACGTTCGCCCGATTTGACAACAGCAACCACAACGTCCCGACGCGCAAATCCTGCGAATTAAGAGAATTTTGTAAGATATACGGCCGCGAAAACCAACCGCCGACGAGGGGTTACCTCTCGTCGGCGGTCCTTTTTTACGGTGGCAATGGTAAAAATGGCGGTTTTATATTGAAAAAGAAAAGGCAATGCGGTATAATACAATAAATTGTGCTGACTCTTTTTCTCAAAATGGGAAAGGAAAAAATAAGGAGAATGAACAACTATGAAACTGGGTATTGTCGGGTTGCCGAACGTCGGTAAATCCACGTTGTTTAACGCCATTACCAACGCGGGCGCACAAAGTGCAAACTTGCCGTTTTGCACCATTGACCCCAACGTGGGTGTGGTTGCCGTGCCGGACAAGCGTTTGAACACGCTGTGCGAAATGTACACCGAAGGCAGCAAAGTCCCCCCCATTGTTCCTGCGGTGATTGAGTTTGTGGACATTGCGGGTTTGGTCAAGGGGGCCAGCAAGGGCGAAGGACTTGGCAACAAATTCCTTGCCACCATTCGCGAATGCGATGCCATTGTGCACGTGGTACGGTGTTTTGAAAACGACGATATCATCCACGTCGAGGGCAGCATTGACCCGTTGCGCGATATTGAAACCATTGATTTGGAACTGATTTTTTCCGATATGGAAATGGTGGAACGCCGCATTGCGCGCGTTACCAAAGACTTAAAAGGCGACAAGAGTTTGCAAAAAGAACTCGACTTTTTAAAACGGTTGCAAGAATTGCTCGAAAGCGGCAAACCCGCCCGCGCGCTGGATTGCAGTGAAGACGAAGTGGATATGATGGGAAACATGGCGTTACTTACTTCCAAACCCATTATTTACGCCGCCAATTTGAGCGAGGCGGATTTTTCGGGCGGAGAACCGAAAAACAACCCCCATTACCAAAAGGTGGAGGCTCTTGCCGCCGAACAAGGTGCCGAAGTGTTGCCCATCTGTGCGCAAATGGAGGCAGATATTGTGGACATGGACGAAGATGAAAAACTGATGTTTTTGGAAGAACTCGGGTTAGAACATTCGGGGCTTGACCGTTTGATTCAAAAAAGTTATCATTTGCTCGGTCTTATCTCGTTCCTCACCGCGGGTGAAAAGGAAGTCCGTGCTTGGACCATCCGCAACGGTTGGAAAGCTCCGCAAGCGGCAGGGCGCATTCACACCGACTTTGAACGCGGGTTTATCCGTGCGCAAGTGATTGCTTTTGACGATTTGGTAGCGTGCGGTTCGCTTGCCAATGCCCGAGGCAAAGGTCTTGTTCGCACCGAAGGTAAAGAATATGTGATGAAAGACGGCGACGTCGTCGAATTCCTATTCAATGTTTAATGGAGGAGGGCTATTTATGATGAAACGATTATTGTCTTTTGTTTTGTGTGTAGTATTGGTTCTCGGTTGTGCGGGGTGTTCGCGCAACAAAGGCGTTTCGCCCGACGGGTTAACCCCCGGCACGTACGATACCTCGCACCCACAATTTGCGCAACTTCGCGAATATTATTTTGATTATTTTTGGGAAATGTATGGGCTGCAACATTTGACAACCAACAAAGACGGTAAATACAACGACGAAGACGTGCTTACCTTTGTGTTTATTTACTTATCCCGCGGGTTGGGCGACAGCATCAACGAGGGTGTCACCAAGAAACGCTTAAACGAAGTGGCAAACAAATATTTGGGTCACACCATCGAGGATTTTGACACCTCGGTTTCTGTGGTCAACACCACAAACGACACCGTCCATTTTACGCAATTTAATCCTTATTATTTTGGTGATTTGTTTGTGCTGCAATCACTGGTCGTCAAAAAAGACGGTACACACCAAGCCTCTTTCCATCGGTGCAAATTGCCAAACTATTTTTGGGAAAATCCCGATGTTTCGGATCCTTTCCAAAAGATTTTGAACGGTGATTACATGGCGTTCGGCAACGACCTTTACGTTACTCCCACCCGCGTGGTATTTGACGTTTTGGTTGATAAAGATACCGACAAGCAATACCTCAAAGTAACCACCATCAATGAAGCAAAATAAATACAAAAAACACCCCTGTGTCACCAATGATGACACAGGGGTGTTTTTTTGTTTTCTTATGCTTGCTGTTTTACTTCGTCAAATTCTTTTTGGATTTCCTCCGACGGCGGGGCGGTCAACAACGAAACCACCACGATTGCCAACGAGGATAAGATGAACGCGGGTAACAGTTCATAAATGCCGAACACGCCACCCAGCGGTTTTAAGCACAGTTTCCACACAAACACCATGACACCACCGGTGATCATACCGGCAATGGCACCCGCTTGATTGGTGCGTTTCCAGAATAACGAGAACAGCATGATCGGTCCAAACGTGGCACCGAAACCTGCCCATGCAAACGAAACAATGGTGAAAATGACGCTCTTTTCGTTCCAGGCAATTACCATACCGATAACCGAAATTGCAATCAGTACAATACGCGTGGCGCGCATAATGGATTTGTCGCTGGCACGTTTGTTGAACAAACCGCCGTAGATGTTTTTCGCGAAGGCCGAAGCGGCAATCAGCAAATACGAGTCGGACGAGCTGATGGTTGCCGCCAAAATACCCGCCATAACAATGCCTGCCAACAATGCCGGTAACAAGGCGCTGGAAAGCGTGATAAACACGTTTTCGGCACCGCCGGAAGTAAGCAACGCCGGCTCAACCGGGAACAACTTTCTACCGATAACACCAATGGCCACCGCGGCAAACAAAGAAATGACCACCCACACAGTGGCAATACGGCGCGAACGTTTGAGTTCGTCTGCGCGGCGAATGGCCATAAAACGCAACAGCACTTGCGGCATACCAAAATAGCCAAGGCCCCACGAAAGCGTGGAAAGAATCGTCAAGAAACCGTAGCCTCCCGCAGCACCAAACAGCGGGGTGCTGCCTACCACTTTTTGTACGCCGTCTACCGTTGTTTCGGGACTGGCAATTTGAGTCAAAGAGAAGTAACCGGGAATGGCCTTTGCGTTTTCCAAAACCGCATCAATACCGCCGGCGTTTATCGTGCCGGTCACCAAAACGACAACCAATGCAAAAATCATAACGATGGCTTGCATAAAATCCGACACGCTTTCTGCCAAGAAACCGCCGATAAACGTGTAGAAAATAACAAACAAGGCGCCGAGAATCATCATAGCATGGTACGAAGTACCGAACAGGGTGCTAAACAATTTGCCGCACGTTACAAAACAACTGGCTGCATACACGGTGAAGAACACCAAAATAAACACCGCCGAGATACCAAGCAACACTTTTTTCTTTTCGTGGAAACGGTTGCTGAAAAATTCCGGCAACGTAATGGCATCTCCCGAAGCAGACGAATAGTGACGCAAGCGTTTGGCAACAATGAGCCAGTTAAAGTATGTGCCAACAGCCAAACCGATTGCGGTCCACGCGGCGTCGGCAATGCCACACCAGTAAGCAACACCCGGTAGCCCCATTAGCAACCAACCGCTCATATCCGAAGCTTCGGCACTCATGGCGGCAACCCACGGGCCAAGCGAACGGCCACCCAAGAAGTAGTTGCTGGAACTGGATTGCGCACGTTTGGCAAAGACCAAACCGATAGCGATAACTACCAACATGTAGCCTGCCATGGCAATCAGAATTTGTATTTTTTCTGACATGTTTTTTCCTCCTATTTAACGTGTAATCACTTTAATGTGATAAATTATATCATACTTTTATTATAAAGAACAGCATTTTTTTTGTTTTTTGGTAATTTTTTTTGAAAAAGTCTTTATTTTTCTTCCAAAAGTTGCTCGGCAAGAAGCGCCGCTTCTTCTACCAATACCAAGCAAGGACGCGATTTGTAATATTGTGCATCGCGGTCGTGATGTTCCACCTTGCCTGTCGCCTTCATTTTGAGCAAGTCACGGCAAATGATACTCCCCTTCTTTTCGGCAAATTGTTTTGCCAACTCTTGAATGCGTTTGTAATGCTCTGCTTTGGCGTCTTTATCGGTGGGTGAAGTGTACCCTTTTTTGAATCCGGCAATCATAAACAAAGAGCTAACTGCTCCGCATACCTCGCGCAACTGCCCCATGCCGCCACCGAACGACGACGAAAGTTTGATGGCGGTTTCGAATTCCAAACCGATATCTTCGCAAAAAGCGCCCAATACCGCTTGGCTGCAATTATATCCTTGTAAAAACAGTTCTTTTGCTTTTTCTGCACGTTGTCCCATGGTTTGTGTTTCCTTTCTTTTATTATAGGGATATTATACCATCGTCACGCCTTGCTCGCAAGTCTGTTTTTGGCTATATTACAACGTTTTTTCGTTTTTTGTGTACACCATATATTCCTTGTTTTTGGGAATTTTTAAAATTTTATTACTATATATTGTGTTTTTGCCTTGACTATTGTGGCAAGATGTGATATATTGATAAGGCTCACATTGGGGAGGTGACGTGCGGTGCAGTTATCCGGACTTCAAAAATTGACATTGCTCGATTATCCGGGTAAAGTGGCTTGTACTGTTTTTACGAACGGATGCAATTTCCGCTGCCCGTTTTGTCACAACGCTTCCTTGGTAACAAAGCCACTCGACACCGCTTTTTCGGAAGAAGAGTTGCTAAACTTCCTAAAAAAGAGACAAGGCGTGTTGGAAGGCGTGGTGTTCACCGGCGGGGAACCGCTGTTACACGCCGATTTACCACTTTTGATGGAGCGTATTAAAGCGCTGGGATATCCCATTAAGCTAGATACCAACGGCACAAAACCCGAACGGCTGAAACAGTTGCTCGACCAAGGTCTTTTGGACCGCGTTGCCATGGATATCAAGCACACTCCTGCGCAATACCCCCTTGCCGTGGGGCTAAAAGAATTGGATATGGAAGCGGTAACCGCTTCCAAAGAGTTGCTCATGAACGGTTCGGTGGAATATGAATTTCGTACCACCGTTGTGCGTGGGATCCACACCAAAGAAAGTTTGGTAGAACTTGCTCGGTGGATTAGCGGCGCACGTGAGTATTATTTGCAACAGTTTAAAGATTCCGGCAATCTCATTGCTCCCGATGGTTTGGGGGCGTTTGACGAACAAGAACTGCTCGACTTTGCAGAGGCTATTCGTCCCTTTGTTCCTGCCGTGCAGGTGCGCGGCATTACCACACGATAAAAAAATAAGGAGAGGTAAAAATGTATCAGATTATCAAAAGAGACGGAAAAAAAGTTGATTTTGACATCAACAAAATTGCCAATGCTATGAAAAAAGCCTTTGAGGCAACCGAAACCGAATA
>JAZROQ010000032.1:0-4660 GCA_045648765.1 Acutalibacteraceae bacterium | reverse complement strand
GTGTTGATTTTGGACGAACACACAGCCGCCCTTGATCCGCACACGGCAGACGTGATTATGCAGTTTACGGACCGTATTGTGAAAGAAAAACACCTGACTGCGATTATGGTTACGCACAATTTGCGGTACGCGGTGGATTATGGCAATCGGTTGGTAATGATGAATGACGGTCAAGTGATTTTGGACCGTTTCGGGAAAGAAAAAGAAGATACTGCCATTGAAGATATTTTGCATATTTTTAACGAAATCAGTATCGAATGCGGTAACTAAACTCAAAGCACTCCGACAACTGTCGTCGGAGTGCTTTTTTTTGTGATTGACCATGTAGGAAAAATACAGTATACTGTTTGAGAGATAACGGAAAGTGAGGGTTTTGCATATGCCTGAAATTCTTTTTTATATGCCCAAAAAATTTGAGAAAGAAAACGCTTTTGGCGCGGCAACACTGGGGTTTGCCGGCATGCCGAACTGCCCTTCCGATACGGTTTGTTCGTTCCCATTGCAACCCAAAGGTGTAGTTTTGAACGGAACGTATGAGGAGATTTTAGCTGCTATTCCTGATGACGATTATCATGCTGCGATTGTTTTGTGCGGTAATGCAGGA
Organism: Acutalibacteraceae bacterium; assembly: GCA_045648765.1. GTDB lineage: Bacteria > Bacillota > Clostridia > Oscillospirales > Acutalibacteraceae > RGIG3009. The sequence continues at coordinate 4,056 of JAZROQ010000032.1, read as the reverse complement.
AATGAAAATTACTTTGTAAAAAGACTTTCTCAAATATTACATTGTCCTGTTGTCGGTGGCGGCGCGGCTATGAACGGTAACAAGGGTGGTTTAATTATCGGTGGGGGACAAGCAAGCGTTTTTTTGCTCAAAGATGAGTGCTATGACGTGCACGTGCAATTGTCGAATATTCACCGCCACATTGTGGGGGCGGTTACTGTGGATTTCGATGAGCCTCGCATTGTCAAGGCAATCAACGGAGAAGAACCTAAACAATGGTTGGATAAGCAAAAAGAGATGTTGGGATTTTTGGCAGATGATTTTGAGCATTTCACTTTGTCGGATGATCAAAACATCAACGCTCACCTATCTTTTGATGGGCAGTATGTTCGTAGCGGTCGAGATTTGCAGCACCACATGATCGCACGGTATGTAAAGCCGGAAGAAGTGGTAGCAGCGGTATTTGATTTTTATAATGATGATGCCAACACTATTGTTTTTGGTTGTGCGGGGATAAAAGGGATTACCGGCGAGATACCAAAAATCGACAGCCTTGGTCTTTACATGTACGGAGAGATTTGTGCCATACAAAACGGTGCCGAATTTGGCAACTTGATGCTTTCGAAAATACGGTTTGTAAACAAATAAAAAAGACAGTGGTGTGGATTTCCACGCCGCTGTCTTTTTTATTATTCTTCGGTAAGGGTGAAAACGGTGTTGGGTTTGGCGTAACGATCATCCTTGGTGGAGGTAAGGATGATTTGGTCACCATAACTGAGACGGAAGATCGCCCATTGCTCAAAATCGGCGGTTACTTTGATTTCGGTTTCGGTTATTTTGTAAGCTTCGGCCAGTATTTCATAATCACCAATGCTGTAATACGTTACGCCGTTTACCGTGATTTCGGATTCGTAAGAAAAGTTTTGCTCGTCAAACGTCATGCCCATATCTTGGTATCGTTTTTTGCAATATTCTTTGGTGTAGAAGTTGTTGCGATAATATTCGACTCCTTCAAAATCTTTATAAAATTGCAACGACGACACATGGTAGGATTGGTTGTTATTATCAAAATATTTGGCAACGTATTTTCCAAATTTAAAATCGGTTTTGGGGTTTCTGAAAGTCGGTGTGGGTTTGGTGGTTGTGGTGGTTGCCTTCGTGGTTGTAGTTGTTTTTGAGGTGGTGGTAGCTGCCTTCGTGGTTGTGGTAGTAACGGTTGTTTCGTTTTCAATTGAGGAAGTGGTGGTTTGAGCCGAACCGTCGGTTGTGGTTGAACCGTTACTTGGTGTGTCTGCGCCGCAAGCGGCAAGACATACGGTGATTGCCAAAACGAATAACAAGGCGAATGCTTTTTTCATACTTTTACTTCCTTTCGTTTTAAATGGGTTTTACAAATATGTAGGATTTAAATTTATTATATCATGTTTAATTTTAAAAGTAAATTGTTGCAGTATAAATCTTTTTGTTTTACAGATACTAACAGTACAAATTTGTAAAGCAAGGAGATTTTTGTATATATGAAAGCAACTGGAATTGTTCGTAGAATAGACGACCTTGGTCGTGTGGTTATACCGAAAGAAATTCGCCGCACTATGCGAATCCGTGAGGGAGACCCGTTGGAGATTTTTACCGGACCGAATGAGGAAGTGGTATTCAAAAAATATTCGCCGATTGGTGAACTGTCGCAATTTGCTTCGCAGTATGCCGAGGTAATGAGCCGCGCATGCGGGTTCCCGGTGGCGATTGGCGACCGCGACCATGTGATTGCGATGGCGGGGGAATCCAAAAAAGAGTTTTTGGAACGCCGATTATCGCCGACGATTGAAAAAATCATGAACGAGCGCAAAACGGCGATTGCCGAGCGGGGACAAGGATTTTTGTTGGCAGAGGACAAAGATAAACATGCCATGATCGTATCCCCGATTTTGTCGGCGGGTGACGTGACAGGGTGTGTGTGCATTTTACAAAACGAACAAGGTACTGCGCCAAAAGAATCCGAAATTAAATTGGCGCAAGTTGCCGCCGCTTTTTTGGGAAAACAAATGGAAGAATAAAAAAACGCAGTGTTCACGGTGGTTGTGAACACTGCGTTTTTGCTAAAACTCGGTGGTTGTTAGTGTGGCAGAAAATGTTGTGTTATGCGTGGTTGCGGTAAATTGGGTATTACACGTTGTTCCTGTGAGTTGGGTGTTATATCCCGTTGTTAAATAATAAAAAGGTTCGGTCGTGCGTGAAGTGGTGGTTGTGGTAGGGACAATGCTCGGGTCCATGATGGCAAGTTGCTTCAGAATATACTCTCGTTCGGCATCAATGAGAGTTCCGCCACTAGCTTCGTATGCTTTTTTGACTTGTTGCGCGGTCATGCCGGCGGCAACATAATCGGTGGCGGTGTGGTCTGCCAACCAACCGATGGCGTAAAACGCATTGCCGACAATGACCGTGGTATCCAAAGCAAAATACCGATAAGCAGCGTCTTTGGAGTAAGTATACAGCACTTCGATTTGTTCGGGCGTGTAATACTCGTATTCGATCAATTGGTTGTAGCTTTCACATACTTTTTCAAATTCCGCGCGGGGGACATTCAGTTCGTGGATGAAGTTATACAAATTATACTCATTGGCATCGCGCGTTCCTCCCGCGTGGGAAAAGGTGCTCAACCACTCATCGTAAACAGCGGGATCTACCAACGCATCAAACGAACTGTTGAGCGAGATGCAATCGTGAAGCGGTCTGTTGCGGAATGGGTCGGCACCGCCAATGCCGATGATGTGAGGAAATTTTTGGGTATCGCTTTCACCGTTATGAAAAACGATACCGGTTGTTGTGGTAGGGAACGATGGATTTGGAGCGTTAGAAGAAAAGGGGAGAAGATTGACAGCAACTACCATCACACAAACCATACCGGCACAAAGCATACAAAGCCCTGCAATAGTGCCGCGACGGCGACGGCGGTCGAGACGATATTGTTTTTGTTTTTCTAAAATCGTTTCGTAAAATTGACGGTCAGTTTTCATGGTCAAGCACCTCCTTTGTGGAGTTGCGCAATTGCTCGCGCGCACGGTGACAAAGGTTGCGAATTTGGCTAGGAGTTTTGTGCATAGCTGCGGCGGCTTCTTCGTAGGAAAGCCCTTCTTGTGCAGTAAGAAGCAGAGCCATGCGTCGGTCATCCTTTAAGTCGGATAAGGCTTTGCGAACGATTGAATTGCGTTCTTGCTCCAACAAATGTTTTTCGGGGTCGTCTTGCTCGGTGGGTAGATTTTCTGCGTTTTCCAAGGTTAGCAAGTTGCGGTTTTTGCGGATATAGTCAATGGCTTTGTGGCGTGCGACTGCAAACAACCACGAACGAAAACTGCCTTTAGGTTGGTAGCCTTTTCGTTCCAAAATGACCACAAACACATCGGCTGCCAAGTCCTCGGCAGTATCATAGTCCGATACAAAACGTTGCAAAAATGCCGTGAGTGAATGGCGGTATGTATAAACCAACTCTTCAAACGCACGTAAATCACCGTCTAAAAAGGCGGCATACAAATCGGTTGCCATGGCTTTCCACCTCCTCGAACTATATATCGTTTCAAACTTAAAAAAATCTCACGGTTTCAGTATAAAATATTTTTTTGTTTTTATCAAGAAAGAAGCGGCTTTGGATATCCATCCAAAGCCGCTTTAATTTACTTATTTATTTTCATCAAACAGGGGCGTAGACAAATAGCGGTCGCCGGTATCGGGGAGCAAAACGACAATGGTTTTGCCGCTGTTTTCGGGCTTTTGCGCAATGGCGCGTGCGGCGTGCAAAGCCGCGCCCGAAGAAATCCCCACCAGCACGCCGTGCGCGTGCGCAAAGTCGCGTGCTGCTGCGTAGGCTTGTTGTTCATTGACGGTGACGACTGCATCGACAATAGCGGTGTTTAGGTTTTTGGGGATAAAGTTAGCGCCGATGCCTTGCAAACCATGTGCGCCTGCCGTACCGCCCGAAAGCAGAGGGGAGGCGGCGGGTTCCACAGCAACAACTTGCACAGCGGGGTTTTGTGATTTTAGATATTCACCCACACCGCTTAACGTACCGCCTGTGCCGACACC
>JAZROQ010000031.1:0-3166 GCA_045648765.1 Acutalibacteraceae bacterium | reverse complement strand
GTTTTATCTTTTATAAAAAAATCGTTTAAAAGGGTTGATTTTTATTTTGGTATATGCTATAACAGCCTTGTCAAAATTATCCACCCTGTTTCTTGTTTGGAAAGGTGTGAGTTAAAGTATGATACTTGACAACACGCTTATCAACAAACCGATCCCGAAGCCCTTGCAAACTTGTTTGGAAAATTTTGCTTTGGCAGATGAAACGGCACACATTATCCTCATTGGCGACCTTCTTACAGATGCAACTTTTGGTGACACGGCGCTGGTTGTTACGGACCGCCGTGTACTTTGCGTGGCAGAGAAGTCGGCTGATGAGGTTTTTTCTTTGCCGTTATCCGATGTGCACAGTGCAAAAGTTCGTAGGCTTTATGGCAATGCTGAGTTGCGAATTAATCATCACAGTGTTTTTCGATGCACCTTTGCGGTGGTAGCATTGCTTGAAGCGGTTGCTGCTTATTTGGAAACTCTTGCGCAGGGCAAAGATGCCGCTTTGTCGCTTGAAGCGGTTGCCGCCATTTTAGACAAAGAACGAGCAGTTTGTCCCAAATGCGGACGAATGTTAATTCGTCCCGGCGCAGAGTGCATTAACTGCATGAGCAAGAAACACTTGTTCAAGCGTTTGTGGGACTATATGGTACCGCAAAAGTGGTTGCTTTTGTTTTGCATGTTTCTTTCGGTTGTTACTACCGTTATGGCGTTGGTTCCGCCTTACGTTACCAAAACGTTGGTAGACGATGTTATTCCCCAAAAAGATAAACAAGGGTTATTGATGTTGGTAATTCTTTTGTTGGTGGTATACATTTTGCAAAACGTCAGTGGTGCCTTCCGTTCGTTTTTTATGAGGATAGCGGGGGACCGTTTTTTAACCGCTATGCGTAACGATATTTATCGCAAAGCGCAATATTTGCCGGTAAGTTTCCACGATAAGACAAGCACCGGTTCCATTTTTGCTCGTATCAGCGGTGATACACAAACGCTTAACAGTTTTACATTGCGGATGTTTCAAGAGGCGATCGTACAATTTTTCACCATGGTTGGTATTATGGTGATTATGCTCACTTTAAACTGGAAATTGACGCTTCTATCGTTGCTTCCGGTGCCGTTTGTGGTGTTTGGTGCGCGTATTTTCGGCAAAAAAATTAAGCCGGTGTACCAACGCACGTGGCTGAAATGGTCGGCGGTCACCTCGCTTTTGTCAGATACGCTGCCGGGAATTCGTGTGATCAAATCTTTTACCGGCGAAAAGCGCGCCGTAGATAAATTTGAAAAATACAACAATGCTTGGCTAAAAGAGGACCGTAACACGGCTATTGCGGGTGGTATTTTTCCGCACACGGTGACGTTTTTTATCACTTGCGGATCGCTTCTTATTTGGTGGTTAGGTGGTCAGTGGGTAATTGATACGCCGGATAATACGTCGCTTGGTTTGTTGGTTTCGTTTATTTCGTATGCTTCCATGTTTTATAATCCGGTCAACTTCTTTGCCGGTTTGTCCGACAGCTATCAAAGCGCTCTTACTTCTGCTGAACGGTTGTTGGATATTTTGGATGCCGAACCGGAACACGATTTTGGCAAAGGTAATTGTCAAGCGGCTTTTTCCGGACGTATTGAATTTCGTCATGTGACGTTTTCGTTCGATAAGAGCAAAAAAACTTTGGATGATGTAAATTTGGTGATTGACCCCGGTGATGTTGTAGGCATTGTAGGAACCACCGGTTCTGGAAAAACCACATTGGTGAATCTGCTGATGCGGTTTTACGATAACTATGAGGGCGAAATCCTTGTCGACGGAAAAGATATTCGTCAAATCGATTTGGAATATTACCGTTCTCGCATTGGCTTTGTTCAACAAGAGCCGCTGATGTTCCACGATACTATTTTTAGAAACATTGCTTTTTCCGACCCGAACGCTTCGGTAGAAGCGGTGATAAATGCGGCGGATATAGCCAATGCGCACGACTTTATTGTGCGGTTGCCCGATGCATACGATACGGTATTGGGGGAACGTGGAGTTGGTTTGTCGGGTGGTGAACGTCAGCGCTTGTCGATTGCGCGGGCGGTACTTAAAAATCCGTCGATGCTCGTGTTTGATGAGGCTACCGCCTCGGTAGACAGTGAAACCGAGCATTTGATTCAAGGTGCCATCGAACGACTGATTCACGGACGAACCACGTTGATGATTGCGCACAGACTTTCCACGTTGCGAAAAGCTAACAAAATTGTGGTTGTGGAAAATGGCCGCATTATTGAATGCGGAACGCCGGAAGAATTGTTGGCGCAAAAGGGAAAATATTATCGTTTGGTCGAGATACAAAACAGCAGTAAAAGCGACGTTATCAAATTTGAAGAATGAGGTGATTGTATGCAACGGATATATATTGAAAACGACACTGCAAAAATCACCCGCCGCGAAGGCGATTTTCGGTTGGATGTTCAGTTAGAAAACGGAACAATTTTTGAAGAGGTAGAAGCACGTTGCTTATTTCCAACCGATGCACCGCACCAATATGTTGTTTTGCTGAATCAAGAGGGGAAAGAAGTTGCAATCATTCGCGATGTAAACACCTTGTCATCGGAAAGCGCAGCTGTGGTGAGAGAATTTTTGGGGGAATATTACCTGATTCCGCATATTATCAAGGTGCTTCATTTTGAAGGCAAACTGGGCGGTTTTTATATTACGGCCCAAACCGATCGAGGGGTTTGTCGTTTTAAGATACATAATCGGCAACAAAACGTGAAGGCGCTGTCGGATTATCGAGTGCTCATTCGAGATACTAATGACAACCGCTATGAAATCACCGATTATCGCACCTTGGACCGTAAAAGTTTAAATTGTTTGTTGCTATAAAAAAAGAGAGGAGTGTTCACTCCTCTCTTTTTTGGTATAACAATTAGAAAGAATCTGTCAGTTGTGCCACGGTTTCTTTGGCATCGCCCAACATCAAAATCGTGTTGGGGGATTCGTACAACGGGTTGGGAACGCCGGCATAACCGGGTTTGGTATCAAAGTTGCACACGATAACCACTTTGGCATCGGCGGCATTGAGCACCGGCATACCATAAATCGGCGTTCCCTCGGCAGTGTTCGCCGCAGGGTTGACAACGTCGTTAGCGCCAATGATGATAGCGGCATCGCACTGTGCAAATTCGCCGTTGACGGCATCCA
>JAZROQ010000030.1:0-5916 GCA_045648765.1 Acutalibacteraceae bacterium | reverse complement strand
CATCACCAAGAGGATTTCCCTTGAGAACAAAAAGAGTATTCAAAACTTTTGCAGCAAATTTGTAAATCGGTATTCTATCTCCATATTGTTTGCCTGCAAGTTTAGGGAAACGAGGAATTTGCTCCCAACAAATAGTATTATGAATGAAATGAATTATAGTTTTGTTATTGGCTCTTTTCTTAGGAATAATGATTGTATACACTTTTTCATCACATTTTACAGAATAAACATTTACAAATTCTGTTTGGTTAATAAATTCCCTGTTTGTTTTAAAAGAATTAAACAATTTCATATAATTCACCTCTTGAGTGTATTATAGCATAAAAGCGGTGAATAGGCAAGATGTTAGTGATATTCTGTGCTGCGCACAGAGTGATATTATGCCTTGCGGCATAGTGATATTTTTGCCTTTGGCAAAAGTGATATTATATTCACCCTTTAACTCGCGAAGCGAATATCACTTGCGTAGCAAATATAACTGAGCGAAGCTCAATATAACTCGCCGAAGGCGAATATAACTGAAAAAACTCTTGTTCTTTCGAACAAGAGTTTTTTCTGTCTCTCGTGTCCAAAAAAGAACTGGTCAGAAAACCGAGGATTTTCTTTGATTAGCCAAGAAAACTAACAATCATAATTACAACAATATAACAAAATAAAGCTATAGAAACAAAGTTTAGCACTTTATAAATATTCTGCCAAACTCCTGATTTACTTTTTAGAAGTTGTCCTAAAAAGAAAAGACTAGCAACTAACGGAAAAAATACAATAGAAGCTAAAATCCCTTGCATCGAAGAAGTAAACTCAACAATAGGAATAACACCATTTTGTATCAAAGCACTCGCTACAAAAAAGCATACTAAAAACAAAGCAAAAACACTTAAAAAGATTATAAAAAGCAACTTACTTTTTTTCACACTAACACCAACCTCTAAGTGTATTATAGCATAAAAGCGGCGAAGCCGCAAGAGTTCTTCACTATTCACTATTACCTTTTACTTTCCAAAAATCCCGTTCACATTTTTTAGTGAAAAGTGAAGAGTGAAAAGGTAATAAGTAAAAATCCCGCCCACTTTCGTGAACGGGATTTTTGGTGCCGCTGACCGGACTTGAACCGGTACGATATTGCTACCGAGGGATTTTAAGTCCCTTGTGTCTGCCTATTCCACCACAGCGGCGTATTGAGTCGACGATTTTGTCAACTCAATTATCATAGTAGATTTTTTCCCACTTGTCAAGAGAAAAATACGGTTTTACCGAAGCGGAAACGAGAAATTAGCCAAAATACAAACTTTTGTCAGGGAATTGCGGTTCGCAGGTGATGTTCAAGCCCATTTTCCGCAAAGTAGATTCATCTCCGGAGTGAATAAGCTGTGTAGAATGTAAATCGCAGCCCCGTAATAAAGGCAGTTTTTCTACGGCTGCCGCTGCTGTTTTGTCCGAAGCGGCGCAAATATACAAGGCTGTCAGCACGTCATCGGTTTTCAAAACACTGCTTTGGCTGCGAAGTAACTCCAATTTCAGTTTTAATACCGGTTCCAAAATTTGAGGGCTCATCAAAAGCACTTCTTTGGGGATATCTGCCAACACCTTGATAGCGTTTAACACAGCACCGCTGCAAGCACTTAACAACCGCGTAGCTTTGCCGGTAATAATCCGTCCGTCGGGTAACCGAATGGCAGCCGCAGGGGCACCACCGCAAGCGGATTGTTTTGCCAAAGCGGGGAGGACCACAGGACGGTCTTCGGGTTTTAATTGCAGTTGCTGCATGATCAATTTTAATTTTTCGACAGTTTCTGCGGTTTCGCGGCCTTGTTTTAAATCACAAAGTCCCTTATAGTAGCGGCGGATAATTTCTTGCTTGCTGGCTTCTTGACAAGCTTCATCGTCTACAATGGCATAACCTGCCATGTTAACGCCCATGTCGGTGGGGCTGCAATAAAACTTATCGTTGCCTGTGATACGCGATAAAATAGTGCGAACAATAGGAAAGGCTTCTACGTCGCGATTGTAGTTTACGGTGGTGACACCATAAGCCTCCAAATGGAAGGGGTCGATCATGTTAACGTCTTGTAAATCGGCGGTGGCAGCTTCGTACGCCAAGTTTACCGGATGTTTCAAAGGTAAATTCCAAATGGGGAACGTTTCATATTTGCCATAACCGGCCATAATCCCGCGACGGTGCTCATGATACACTTGCGAAAGGCAAGTAGCCAACTTACCACTGCCCGGACCGGGAGCAGTAACAACAACCAACGGTTTGGTGGTGACAATATAAGGGTTAGAACCGTAACCCGCGTCACTGACAATGTGGTCCACATCGGCAGGATAGCCGGCAATGGGGCGGTGAATATAGTTTTTCACACCACGGGCATTAAGTTTGTGAACAAAAGCGTCAGCGGCAGCTTGTCCGGTATATTGCGTGATAACAACACTGTTAACCGCAATCCCCAAACTGGTTAAAATGTCGATTTGGCGGAGCAAATCCATTTCATAACTGATACCAAGATCGGCACGGACTTTGGTTTTTTCGATATTGGAAGCACTGATGCAAAAAATCACTTCAACTTGATCGCTCATTTCGCACAGCAAGCGGATTTTGGCGTCCGGCTCAAATCCGGGGAGAACACGTGCGGCGTGATAGTCGTCAAACAACTTGCCGCCGAATTCCAAATATAATTTGCCGTTAAACTTGGAAATTCGCTGAGCAATATGTTCTTTTTGTTTTTTCATGTATAGGGTGTTGTCAAAACCTAAGCGCACAAAACCGCCTCTTTCCCACATGTTGTTCTACATTAACTTAAAGCATATCAAAAAAACTCTTTTTTTTCAAGACAAATTTACTTGTTTTAAAATATTAAATTTACTTGCTTATATTTCCCAACGTTTTATTGATGGGAAAATAAAAAACAAGGACATACTAGTTTGCAGAGGTGAAAAGATGTGGATGAGTTGATACGCGTGGAAAATTTAACCAAAACATATTGTGTTGGCGGCAGTTTAGTTAAAGCGTTGGATAATGTTTCTTTATCCATTCAAAAAGGAGAAATGGTAGCAATTATCGGGCAATCCGGTTCGGGAAAATCTACCTTAATGAATATTTTGGGCTGCTTGGATATTCCAAGCAGCGGGAATTATTTTTTAGCAGGGAAAAACATGCGCTTGTATCCTGCCAAAAAGCAGGAAAAAATACGCAGCCACACCATTGGATTTATTTTTCAAAGTTTTCATTTGATTTCTTCACTAACGGCTTTGGAAAACGTGGAATTGCCGCTTTTGTATCGTGGGATGGGAAAACAAGAACGTCGTTTTAGGGCGCTTGCGAGTTTAAAAAAAGTGGGACTTGAAAATCGCGTTTTTCACCGTCCTTCCGAATTGTCGGGCGGTCAACAACAACGTGTAGCCATTGCCAGGGCTATTGCCGCTTCGCCGCCGCTGATTTTTGCCGATGAACCCACCGGAAATTTGGACAGTCAATCCGGTAAAGAGGTGATGCAATTACTGAATAATTTACACAATGAGGGACATACCATTGTTCTGATTACACACGATGCGGAAATTGCCGAAAAAACCCAGCGAAAAATTTGTATTTGTGATGGGCGGATAAAAGAATGAAGCATGGTGCCAAAAAACAAAAAATCAATTTTTTAAAAGAACACATCACGGTTATTGTATCGTTTGTGTTATCGGCTTTTGTTTTTGGAGTGGTATTAGTTTTGCCGCTTTTAACAAAACAACAGAAAAATGAAATGCAAAATGAGCCGCAAGAGGTGTTGGGCGCAACCGGAAAGCAAAGGACCGTTTGGGTGCTTTTTCACGATAACGAAACTTTGACAGGTGCGGTTGCGGTGATAGGGGATACGCGAACAATGACGTTACAAGTTGTTGGTGTTCCTGTGGAAACACAGACAAAAAGCGGGACAAGGTTGCTTACTTTACAGCAAGTTTTTTCCGAAGAAGGTGAAACAGCGGTATCTAAATTGATAAATGAAACGGAATGGGAGTCAGATGGTATACTCTGTTTATCCCTCAACGCGGTGACAGAATGTGTTCGCCAAATCAGCGGGAATCTATCGTATACGCTGTCGGAACCCGTGGGACGATTGCCGGCATCTTCGGTTACGTTAACACCGTTACAAGTTGCGGATGTTTTGCGATATAACGAATGGTCGCAAGGAATGATCGGACGAGCGCATATATATGCCCAACTTACCGCATTATTCTTAGAAAAAGCGCTGAAAAAAGATGTCAAAAAGGCTTTTGGTGTGTTAACAGAGGTCTCAGATAGTCGGTTGCACGTTTCGCAATTTGCTGCCATCGAGGACGATTTAAAATCCTTGTCCAACGTTTCTTGTACTGTCAGTGTAGCAACGGGTCAACAAAGTGGGGAAAAGACAAATCCTTTTTATATACTCTATCACTGAAAAACAAGGAAAATATTCTCAAAAATTGTGTAAAGACGAGTATAGTCAAAACAAAAACGATGTGTTATACTGTAAAAAAAGAGAAAGGGTGGTGCAACCGTGAAACGAATAGTTGGTATTTTGCTGTGCATAATGCTGCTTTGCACTGCGTGTGCTCCTGCGGTACATCCTTCTCAATCACCTTCTGTTGACCGCGTGCAAGAACTTGTTTCTCGTTTTGATTGTGCCTGGGGATATTCTTCACTAGATGAGCAGCAACAACTCAATTATGGGGCGATTTATACCGCTGTATATGACGGGATATCGGCGGAAACATATGTTAAAATCGCCGAAGAAAAACCCATGCTCGGAATATCCGTAACGTTGCCTCATCCTTTGTCTGACGAACAACAAGCCAAGCAACTATACGAGGTGTTTTTGCAAGATAATCCCCAGTTTTTTCACTTGGGTGGTAAATACAGTTTTGACGGACGCCAAACGGGCGAGAAAAAAGAATTCAACACTTTAACGTTGACCTATACCATGAGCGCCGAACAACGTGTGGAAGCTTTGCGAAAGTTTGAATCTGTTGTTGACAAAATGCTTATGAGCGTGCCCGAAAACGGTGATTTTGAAAAAGAACTGTATTTGCATGACAGTTTGGCAAATCGTTGCCGTTACGATGAAAAAGCCGCTGTCAGTAACGCGCCGCTTGAGGAATACCCGTTATCTTTTACCGCGTATGGTGCACTGGTAGAGGGCGTGGCAGTTTGCGAAGGATATTCCCGCGCTATGCAATATTTGTTGTTGCGCGCAGGTGTTGATGCAACAATCGTCACCGGTCACGATGCGCAAAACAGAGCGCATATGTGGAATGTTGTGCGTATTGATGGGGAACCATATCATTTGGATGTTACTTGGAATGATCGAAACGACATTCTCACACATACCTATTTCAATTTATCGGATGACGAGATTTGTAAAACACACCAAGCGGATAACAAAACGCCCGGAATAACGAAAATGACATCTACGAAAGGGCAATACTATGTTTATACCAAATCCAATCTGCAAACCACGCGTTTAGAACAAGTGGCTGCTTTTTTTGCTAATCGATTGGATGGGGGAGAAACGGTCGTTGACGTTCAGCTTTCAAAAGAAGGTTTCCGCAACGCCTTGTTTTTTATTCGCAGCAAATCGTGGTTTGCCGAAACGGTGAATGCCGCACTAGAAGAGGGGACAGAACCTCTTTTGGATTACGAATACGTCTACGACGAAACGTATTACACAATTACAATTCATAAAAAGTAAAAAAACGCCAAAAAAACACTTGACAGCCTGTAAAACCTGTGGTATTATAGGCTACGCTCGATGTGTTGAGCGACACTGTGCGGGTGTAGTTCAGTGGTAGAACCCCAGCCTTCCAAGCTGGTTGTGTGGGTTCGATTCCCATCACCCGCTCCATGGAACCTCCCGCGTTCGGCGGAGTATATAGGCGCCTGTAGCTCAGCCGGAT
>JAZROQ010000029.1:0-61303 GCA_045648765.1 Acutalibacteraceae bacterium | reverse complement strand
TGTCGATGGCGGTGAGGGTACACCCGTTCCCATCCCGAACACGGCAGTTAAGCTCACTTGCGCTGACAATACTTGGCTGGTAGCGGCCCGGGAAGATAAGTAGACGCCAACACAAAACAAACTCCGACGAGAAATCGTCGGAGTTTTTGTTTTGTGAGTGAAGAGTGAAGAGAGAAGAGTGAAAAGTGGAGGTGTCGCGCACGGCGCGACGGAATGGGAAAACGGGCGGATGATATCCGCCCCTACGGTAATTATCCTAATTTCTTGTTGTTTGTAGGGGCAATCTGTCACCTGATTGAAAAAGAACTTAACCGAATGGTTGGGTGCTTTTTATTTTGTTGTTTTTGTCAAAAAATTTGTAAAATTAAGTTTAATACAAAGTTTTTCTTGTTTGTATAACAAAAAAATGATAAAATATTATCATATTTAAAACGGATTATCTTTAAGAGGGGGAAATGTTGATGAATTTCCAAAAAATTCTTTCACTTTTACTTTGCGGATGCTTTTTGCTGGGCACAGGTGTAGCTTCGGTGAGTGTTGGTGCCGCATCGGAAAAAACATATTTTTTGGCAGAACACGCCGATAAATACAAAACACAAGGCAGAACCCTTTTGGAAAATGACGGCTTGTTGGTGGATTGGAGTGCTTCGGGTATTGAATTCGAAGCTAATTGCTCCGGTGATGTCTATTTGGATTTGAATGTGGAAAAAATTGATTCCAGAATCCATTATGGTTGTTATTTTACCGTGATTGTGGATGGTGCGAAGAAATCTCGCGATGTATATCACGTCATCAGTACCGGTAAGAAATCGTTTAAAATTGCTTCCGGGCTTTCCAGTGGTAAACATACTTTCCAGATTTATCGTCAAACCCAAATTGATGCGGCTACGACTATTAAAATGACTGCTATTCGCTTAACGGGCGAACTGTTATCGGCACCTGCAAAAAATGACATGTATATTGAATTTGTGGGTGATTCCATTACCGTGGGTAATGGAAACTTGATCCCTAACGGTCAAGGCAAGGGCGAACCGGAATATATGGATGCCACGCAAAGCTATGGCTATTTAACGGCCAAATCACTGGGGGCTGACTATTCGTTGGTTGCTATCAGCGGTATCGGTGCCTCTGTTGGTTGGACTTCGTACAATATGCAGACGGTGTATCCTAAATTGCGCTATCCGAAGGATAATTCAACGAATTATAATTTTGCGCGAAAACCTGATGTGGTAGTTTTGGCGTTGGGAACGAACGACTACCAATGCCGTCAAACGTATGGTAAAACATGGGATGATATTAAAGCAGGTTTTGCCAGTATGCTCAATTTGGTGCGCCAAAAGAATCCCGGTGCAAAAGTTATTTGGATTCACGGTATGATGACAACGGAAGTTGGTTACTTGATTGAAGAGGTAATACAAGAAGCCGGTGGTGCCGCAAAGGGCTTGTATGCTTTGCAACTGGATAAAAACAATGCCGGCGGTAATGGTCACCCGCTTGCCAGTGCACACAAAGAGTATGCAAAGGATTTAACAGCAAAAATTAAGTCTTTGTTCCCGAAACCGACAACAACAACTTCTAAAACGACAACCACGACTTCCAAAATCACTACCAAATCGACGACAAGTACCAAAAAAACAACAACTACTACGACAACAACAAAGAAACCTGCCACTAAAACGACTACTACAAAAGCAAATGGTAGTACAACACGGACAAAAGCAACAACAAGCACGACGGTGTCTAAGGTGACAAGTTCTTCTGCGATTGTTATGCCGTCGGCGGGTGATGGACAACAAACCACGAAATCAAGCACTTCATCCTTGGTGACCGAGTTTGAGGAGCCTTCTGTTACAGATGGTGTGCAAGACACCCAAACAAACGAAACCACGGTGGAGAACAGCGAACAAGGTACAACTTTGACGCAATCCGCTGAGGGAGATGTCGTGCAATCGACTGCTCCGGTTAGTGGTACGCCGAACGAAGAAAAGCCAAAAGATAATTTGTTGAGCAAGGTGATTGCGATTGTCGCAGCTGCCATCGTCGTTTTGGGTGGAGTGGCATTCTTCATTTTCAAAAAAGTGAAAAAATAAGCAAGATTAAGTAGACTCTACAAAAAACACCCAAGTACTATTGGGTGTTTTTTCTTGTTTTTTTTCTTTGAGTGTGTCATAATGAAAAAAACAGCATGTGAGGGATTAAATATGACCTTGATTGACATTTCAAAAGAACTCTTAAATGCGCCTGTGTATGGGAATGACCCTGCGCCTCAAATTCAACCGCTGACACGTATTGCTTTAGGAGATGCAGCAAACACTTCTGCTATTTCAGCGTGTTTACATAACGGAACACACATGGATGCTCCTAAACATTTTGTTTCCGATGGAACTCCGATTCACCAAGTGGATTTGGAAGCATGCATTGGGGAATGCGTTGTGCTGGAATGCAATGGATTGCTCTTGGGGGATGAGGCAGAGGAGTTGTTACCGTATTGCAAAAAACGTGTTTTACTGAAAGGTGACGTTCAGCTTTCTCCCAGTGCGGCGTTTGTACTTTCGACAGCGGGTATTGTTTTGTTGGGGGTGGAATCACCTTCTGTTGCACCGCCGGAATATTCACAAGAGGTGCATCGTCAATTGTTGGGTACAGGTATGGTTTTATTGGAAGGGCTGGATTTGACCAAAGCAAAAGCAAATGAAACCTATTTGCTGATGGCTGCACCCATTAAAATTGCAGGTGTAGACGGATCACCCGTTAGAGCGGTGTTGGCAGAAGCAAACCGTATTGATTGGTCCGAAAATTTTTGGCGTTAAAATGTCACACATTCTTTGTTGCCGAATATTCTGTTAATACAGCCGTATTAAACGTTGAAAGGGAGAGTATCGGTGAGAAGGAACAGTTGTAATGGTGGATATTTTGCTGCGTTTGGGGCAGGTGTTTTAGTTGCTGTGATTTGTCCGGTACGATTTATCTTGATTGTTGCGGCCATCTGTTTAGTGTTGACCGGCATTTCGTTAATTCGGTGCTGAAATCATGTGAAGGGGGATTTTTTATGCAAATTGTTGTTGTTAAAAGTCCAAAATTCTTCGGAGGCATTTTACGGCGATTTTTTAAAATTAAAAAGAAAGATATGAATTGATTGAAACCCGCCGAAGATTCGGCGGGTTTTTGCATATATTTCTCTTTGCTTGCATATAAGTGAGATACAACGAAAAATGCAAAAGGAGAGAGACGTATGGAAATAGAAACCACTATTCGCACAATTGCAGTGCCGGAAACGGTGTTCGACGATGTGGCAGAGTGCCCGGTTGACTGTAATTTCACTTTGCCGGATTATCTGCCGGAAATTTCCACTGTTTTAAAATGTTTAATGAAACCGGTGATTCAATCTCACCAAGTCAGTGGAGACCGTGTGATGGCAGATGGTATCCTTTATTTACAATTTTTATATTTGGATGAAGATCGAAAATGCGTGCGTAGTTTTGAGTATTCACAGCCATTCGCGACAGCGTTTACTGTGAAAAACCTTAATAGTTTTGATGACATTACGCTGAACGTTAAGCCGGGTTATTTAAATTGTCGCGCGACGGGTCCTCGCGGTGTGGAGGTTCATGGCGCTTTTTCTGTAAGACTGACTCTTGTATCGCAAACACCTGTTGAGGTGATTGAGTCTACGGAAAACAAAAATGTTTTTTATAAAAGCGAAAAAATTCATAACACAGTGCTCGATACTTTTGCGCAAAAACAATTTACCATTAACGAAGTGTTGGAAACGGGCAGAAACTTACCGGCTGAACAACTATTACGTAATGAGTCGGCTGTGGTGATAACCGAATGCAAGCAATTGCCTGAAAAGGCCATTGTAAAAGGAGATATTTTACTTAGGACTTATTATATTGCCGACACGCAAACGGGAAAGATTGGTTGTACAAAAAGTCGCATTCCGTTTAGTCAAATTTTAGATGTCGAGGGCTTAACAGAAGAAAAACTATGTCACTGTGAAGCTGATGTTTTGTTGTGTGATGTGCACGTTACACAAAATGCTAACGACGACAATAGTTTGTTATCGGTTACTTTAAAAGTGTTGTTAGCGCTGCGAACGTATGCTGAAGAATGCTGTATGGTAATGACCGATGTTTTTCACACAGAATATCCTTTGAAATTACAGACCAAACGCTTGATGGCATCACAAATTATTTCTTTGCACCATGAAACACAAAACATCCGTCAAAACATTGAATTGCCGGACAGTACTATTGCCGAGATTGTTGATGCTTGGTGCGATGTAGTGACAGTTGATACGGCATGTGAGGAAGCTTCCGCAGCAGCAAAGGCAAGAATGAACGTTTGCATGATCACCCGTGATGTTAATGGGAATCTGGCTTATTATGAACGGACAGCCGATACAGAGATAACGTTTGATGATAATTGCGATCAGCTATTTGTTCAACTTATGTTGGTTGATTGCGAATATCATCTTAATGGCGGTTATTTGGAATTACAGTTGCAGTTTTCTGTTACACGCAAATGTTTGCATTCACACACGTGTTTGGCGGTTACTTCTTTGGCAATTGAGGAAAACGCTCCTTATAGTCAAGAAGCAGGAATGAACGGCTGTTCTTTAAAAGCTTATTTTGCAAAAACAGGAGATTCGGTGTGGGATATTGCGAAAAGGGAACACACATCACCTTGGCAGTTGCAAGAGGAAAACGAGTTAACGGAAGATGTGCTGAAAGAAAACAAAGTGTTGTTGATACCCTTTGTTTGATGCGAAAAAAGGCTTACTCTACTAAGTAGAGTAAGCCTTTTTTATATAAGCGCTGTAAACAGCATGCAAACAGAAACACCGATAACAGTAGGAAGCAAAAAAGCAACCGCTGTCCATTTTAAACTGCCGGTTTCTTTTTTAATACTCCATAACGTGGTAGAACAAGGCCAGTGGAGTAACGAAAAAAGGAGCATACTGATGGCGGTTTGCCAAGTCCAACCGTTTTCTATCAGGATCTGTTTTACAACCGAAAGATTTTCTATTTCGACCAAACTGCCTTGTGACAGATATCCCATTAACATAATGGGTACCACAATTTCATTGGCGGGAAATCCAAGGATAAATGCGGTTAGAATAATACCGTCTAATCCCATAAGTTTCGCAAAAGGATCAATAAAGGAGGAAAAATGTGTTAGCAAACTAATATCTCCGACTGTTATATTGGCGAGTCCCCAAATAATGATACCCGCCGGTGCCGCCACGGCAATTGCCCGACCCAAAACAAACAAGGTGCGGTCGCCAAGTGAACGAATAATGACTTGCCCAATTTGAGGTCGTCGATACGGTGGCAGTTCCAAAGTGAAAGAGGAGGGCAACCCTTTTAGTAAAGTGACAGATAATAATTTTGTGACGGCAAAAGTTAGAAAAACACCCAAAAGAATTACAAGTGTGAGCAATAATGCAGAAGTGAAGCTAGATGCTATCCCTGCCGCACCGATAAAAAACATACTCAATATAGCAATCAAAGTGGGAAACCGACCGTTACAGGGAACAAAATTGTTGGTTAGTATGGCGAGCATCCTTTCGCGTGGAGAATCGATAATACGTGCGCCGACTACGCCGGCTGCGTTGCACCCAAAACCCATAGACATAGTGAGTGCTTGTTTCCCGCAAGCATGACAACGATGGAACGGACGGTCTAAATTATAGGCAACGCGCGGCAGATATCCGACATCTTCCAGTAAAGTGAATAAAGGAAAGAAAATGGCCATAGGAGGAAGCATAACAGCTACCACCCAAGTTAACACGCGATAGGCGCCGTCGACTATCACACCTTGTAACCAAATTGGCGAATGAATGGCAACAAACAATTCTTTTAACAAAACTTCTCCTTTTGAAAAAAGAAAGGACAACCATTGTGAAGGGATGTTTGCACCGACAATGCTTAGCCAAAAAATGAAGGTTAAAAATAAAAGCATGAGCGGATATGCGGTTCGTTTGCCGGTTAAAATTTGGTCGACACGGCGGTCAAACTTGTTGTATTTTACGTTTTGGTAGCTGACAACGTCGCGAGAAAGATTTTCGGCAGTTGTTATTAAGGAAGAAACGATAGTATCTTTAAAAATGTTTTCTGTGAATCCGCAGTCTAAAAGTTCTTGTTTTGCGGTTTCGATAGTTTTTTGTACGGTTTGGTCTTTAAAAATATCTGTTTGCAAATAACGATTAATTTCTTCTAATAAAAGAGCATCGTTTTCGAGTATCTTTAAAGCAACCCAACGACTGTTTAACTTTCCGTTTAGTACTTTTGATAATGCCGAGGATATTCTGGCGACGGCACTTTCTATGGCAACGGGATAGGTGATAAGTGGCTTGGCGGAAATAGGGGAGCAGACGATTTTGTCCAAAGTATCTAATACCAAAGAAAGAGTTTCTTTTTTACGAGCGATTGTGCTGATGACAGGGATTCCCAGTTTTTCGGAGAGACGTTGGATATCCAAATGTATTCCTTTTCGTTTGGCTTCGTCCATCAAATTGATACACACCACCACGTTGCTTGTGATTTCCAAAATTTGAAACACTAAATTTAAGTTGCGTTCCAAGCAAGTAGCATCGCACACAACAACAACTGCATCAGGATTTCCAAAGCACAAAAAGTTTCGAGCTACTTCTTCTTCGGCAGAATGAGCCATTAATGAATAGGTGCCGGGAATATCGACTAAAATATACTCGTTTTCGCGTGAACTACAACGTCCTGTAGCATTGGAAACGGTTTTACCGGGCCAATTCCCGGTGTGTTGTTTCAGGCCTGTTAATCCGTTGAAAAGCGTGCTTTTTCCGACGTTAGGATTGCCTGCCAAAGCAATGATCTTTTCGTTTTTGCTTAATCTTTCGATATGTAATCCACCGTCATTCGCATGTGTTCCGGTGGATTTCGCGGTTAATCCCATTGCGGTTTTTCCTCCTCTTGTACTACAATATCAATTTGTTGACAATCTTTACAACGAATGGCAATCACGGCGCCACGTATTAAAAAAGCGTGAGGGTCTCCCGAAGGACTTTGTCCCACACACTCCACTAAGGTGTTTTCGATAAGACCAATGTCTAACAATCGTCTCCGTAGAGCACCGTTTATGCGCAAACAATGGACAACGCCGCGTTGCCCTACTTCTAATTGATGCAGTCCTTTTATGGTGTTCATAGTTTTTACGCCTCGCAAATTTTGTTTCTATTGTTATGGTATGCATCATTTTACTTCGTGTTCCAATTTTGCGGACAAGGATTGACTTGATGATTAAAATCTTGTAAAATGAACGTATATCTTAAATAAAGGAGAATGTTTATGCCTCCCAGAAAACATGCAAAAAACAAAAAGAAAGTGACAGCGCGGAGAGCTCTGGTGCTCGTTGCTTTGTTAGCGATAATTGCTATTGTTGTCGGCGTGGTGGTTTTGGCTGTAAACGGTATTGGCAAAGTGGTTGGCAATTCCGAAAATAAAACGACAACCACCACCGGTCCCAAAGCACCCGCCGTTGTATCTACGGCAACCGTGGGTAGTTCCGGCGACGTGCTGATTCATAACGGCGTGCGCGCAAGTGCTTATCAAAACGGTGTGTTTGACTTTAATTATTGTTTTGAAAAACTATCACCATACCTAAAAAAAGCTGACTATTCTGTGGTGAATATTGAATTTTCCGTTGCAACGGGTAACAAATATTCTTCGTTGCCGTTCCGCGTTCCTGCCGAAGTGGTAACAGCTCTTTCCAAAACAGGGTATAACCTTGGTATTACCGCAAACAACCATATTGCCGACGGTGGCGTTGCCGGTATGAAAAAAACAATGGAAACATTAACGGCAGAAGGAATGGATTTTACCGGTTCGCGTCTTAACACGGCGGATAAACGCTATTTAATAAAAGATATCAATGGAATTAAAATCGGCTTTTTGAATTATTCTTATGGCAGTTATTGGAACACGAATTGTTTTTCCAATACCAACTTGCCCGCGTTTTATGCCGATGCTGAGACACTGATTAAGCAAATGCGCGAAGAGGGCGCTGAATTAGTGTATTTGTATATCCATTGGGGACAAGAATACACCTTAACCCCCAATGAAAACCAAACTGCCATTGCCAAAAAGATGTGTGAGCTGGGCGTGGACTTGATTGTTGGTGGTCATCCGCACAAAATTGAACCGATAGAACTGATTACCGATGAAGCAACCGGCAATACAACCGTTTGTTTGTATTCTTCGGGCAACCTGCTGTCCGGTCAGCAAATTGAATGTATGGCAGGTGGTACCAAAGCAAACAGTCCCAGTTGTTTCCAGGATTCGTGGCACTTTGCAGGGTGCGATTATCCCGATGTGGCTGACCGTAGCAAAGATACTCATCGTTTGGAACATGGCACTAACTGTAACGATAACGGTCATACGGAAGACGGCGTCATTTTTTATGCAACGGCAACCCGCTATGAAGACGGAACAGTTATGCTCACCGGAGTAGATGTGGTGCCGGTTTGGTGTATGGGACGCGGTATGATACGTGCGGCATATCCTACCAACACTTTGTTTGAAAAATACTATGCCTTGCCTTTGGAAAAGGGGAAAGACTGGAAAACCGCTTTTGGACTCAGCGATGCAGAAGCAACAGAAGCGGGTTACTCCTACGACCGTACCATGAAGTTGTTGGGAAATGGTATCACTGCTGTAAACGCACACTGCCAAAAGAAAGTGGATAGTTTTGTGGAAACTTTCAAACAAGCACAACTGACAACACAGGCACAATAAAATTAAAGGCTTTCTTGCTTTGGCAAGAAAGCCTTTTTTTGGAATATTACCTCAAAATATCGCATAGGCTGTTTTGGGAGGGAAGCTTTATGTTTTGCAGAATTACGGACATGCACGACAAAGAAGTAATTAATATTTGTGATGGAATGAGATTAGGATGTGTTGACGATGTAGAGGTTGATACTTGCACGGCACAGCTCACAGCAATTGTTATTTACGGAAGACCAAAGTTCTTAGGGTTGCTTGGACACGAAGAAGATATTGTGATTTGTTGGAAGGAAATTGAGGTTATCGGTGAGCAAACTATTTTGGTAAATCATCCGTTACCGCTTTGCTCGTCAAACGTTTGCAACAGCCGTAAGCGGAAAAACAGCATTTTAAATGGAATTTTTGGAAATACCAATTAATTTTTTTGAAAAAAGACTTGCTATTTGCAATCGTTTGTGATACAATATCACGGCATAATGCATACGGGTAATTTTGCTCCGGCGGTGTCGCAAAAGCGATTCCGGAGATGCGGTTGAAAATTTGTAATCAATCGTCAGTTCCCGTAGAGGTTAAAACCAAGGAGGATTTCACATGTCAGTCGTATCCATGAAACAGTTGCTGGAAGCCGGTGTCCATTTCGGTCACCAAACCCGCCGCTGGAACCCCAAAATGGCGCCCTACATTTTTACCGAGCGCAATGGTATTTATATCATTGACTTGCAAAAAACAGTGCGCAAACTCGAAGAAGCTTATGCTTTCATTCGTGACGTATCTGCCGAGGGCAAAACCGTCTTGTTTGTCGGTACCAAAAAACAAGCTCAAGATTCCGTTGCTGAAGAAGCAGTCCGCGCCGGCGCTTACTTTGTAAACGCTCGTTGGTTGGGCGGTATGCTCACCAACTTCCGCACCATCCGCGGCCGCATTGCTCGTTTGAAACAACTCAAAGCGATGTCGGAAGACGGTACGTTTGATCTGCTCCCCAAAAAGGAAGTTATCAAATTAAACCACGAAATCGAAAAATTGGAAAAATTCTTAGGCGGCATCAAAGGAATGGACAAAATCCCCGGTGCTTTGTTCATTGTTGACCCGCGCAAAGAAAAAATTGCTGTTGCCGAAGCTAAAAAATTGGGTATTCCGATTGTTGCTATCGTTGACACCAACTGCGATCCCGACGATGTCGATTACGTCATCCCCGGTAACGACGATGCTATTCGCGCTGTAAAACTCATTGCCGGCGCAATGGCAAGCGCTATCATCGAAGGCCGTCAAGGCGAACAAAACACCGCCGAAGAAGCTCCCGCTGAAGAAGTAACCGAAGAAGTTGCCGCTGAGGCAGCTGCCGAATAATAGATTGCCCGTAACGGTGCAAGGAGGAAAAGAACATGGCTTTTACTGCTAAAGATGTACAAGCGCTGCGTGAAAAAACCGGCGTTGGTATGATGGATTGTAAAAAAGCGTTAACCGAAGCCAACGGTGATATGGAAAAAGCTGTTGACTTGTTGCGCGAAAAAGGTTTGGCTGCTGCTGCTAAAAAAGCCAGCCGTATCGCAGCCGAAGGTTTGGTATATGCCACTGTCGATGCTGCTAAAAAAGTTGGCGTTGTGTTGGAAATCAACTCCGAAACCGACTTTGCTGCCAAGAGTGATAAATTCCAAGAATTCATTGCCGAAGTCGCCCAAGTTATTTTGGATACCAATCCTGCCGATGTGGAAGATTTGCTCACCAAACCCTGCGGCGGTTTGACTGTTGCTGATTCGTTGCGTGATAAAATCTTGGTTATCGGTGAAAACTTGAGCATTCGTCGCTTTGTGCGCTATGAAGGCGATTGCGTTGCCTACATTCACGGTGGCGGCCGTATTGGCGTTTTGGTTCGTTTCGAAAACGACGGTATTGCTGCAGACGATGCCAAATTTGTGGAATGCGGCAAAGACGTTGCTATGCAAATTGCTGCTCTTAACCCGTCTTACTTGGATAAGAGCACGGTTCCTGCTGCTGACCTCGAACACGAAAAAGAAGTGTTGATGGCTCAAATTCAAAACGATCCCAAAATGGCTAACAAACCCGAACAAATCATTGTCAAAATGGTGGATGGCCGTATTGGTAAGTTCTATGAAAACAACTGCTTGTTGCAACAAGCCTTTGTTAAAGACGGTAACTTTACTGTTGAAAAATACGTTGCCGAAGTTGCCAAATCTTTGGGCGGCGCTCTCAAAGTGGCAGAGTTCACTCGCTTTGAAAAAGGCGAAGGCTTGCAAAAACGTGAAGACGATTTTGCTGCCGAAGTGGCTTCCATGGCAAAATAAGTTTACTAAAATGCAACCGACGATGCAAACTGCTTGCATCGTCGGTTTTCTTTTTATAACTTGCTTGTGTTTGCGCGATAAAAGGAGTATAATCATAACAAAAGGTGGGATAACCATGCAAGCGGTAATTTGTTGCTTAAATTCAAAATATATTCATTCCTCACTGGCACCGTGGTGTTTGCTTGCCGGTGTGCGCACGTATGCCGACAAAAATATTGAGGCAGTGGTGGTAGAAGGTACTATCAACGAGCCAATCGAAAACGTGGTACAGCGAATTGCCGAAAAACAACCCGACGTTGTGGGCTTTTGTTGCTATATTTGGAATATTTCGTCGGTGGCGGAACTCACAAAACAGTTGCGAAAAAAGTTGCCCAAACTTCAAATTGTGTGGGGCGGACCGGAAGTTAGTTATTGCACGGAGCACGTTTTAAGCACTTACGACGAAGTGGATTTTGTTTTATCGGGAGAGGGTGAAAAACCGTTTGCTCTTCTTTTAAATGCTTTGTGTTGTCAAAAAGAATATACAAACGTTCCCGGACTTTCGTACCGTAAAGATAAGAAAATTATTGTCGGAACGCCTTATGTTACCAAAGAAATTCCGCCCAGTCCGTATTTACCGGAATATTTTAAGACTCTTGGCGGCCGCATTGCATATTTGGAAACCTCGCGCGGCTGCCCGTTTTCTTGCGCTTTTTGCCTTTCGGGACGTTGCGGTACAGTGCGCTATTATCCGTTGGAACGCGCCCAAAAAGAACTTCTTTTGCTTGCAAACAGCGGTACCAAAACGGTAAAATTAGTGGATCGGACGTTTAATGCAAACCGTGAGCGCGCCTTGAATTTGTTTCGCTTTATTATCGAGCATTATGGCAACGAGATCCCCACGGATGTTTGCTTTCATTTTGAAATTGCGGGGGATTTACTCGACGAAGAAACTATCACCGTTTTATCCGAAGCACCAATCGGTTTGTTTCAGTTGGAAATCGGTATTCAGTCGTTTCACGAACCGACACTTGCGGCGATTTTTCGAAAAACGGATTGCACACGGTTGTCCAAAAACGTTTTCAAATTGTTATCTTGCAATAATGTGGCAATTCATATTGATCTGATTGCCGGCTTACCCCACGAAAACATGGCGGTTTTTGCAGAAAGTTTTAACAAAGCTTTTTACTTGCAACCGCATATGTTGCAAATGGGTTTTCTTAAATTGCTTCATGGCGCACCCATGCGGGAAAATGCAACGCAATATCCCTGCACGTTTTCACCGACGGCACCCTATGAGGTGACGTCTACTCCTTGGTTGTCAGCCGAAGAATTACAAAAATTACACCTTGTTGAAGATGCGCTGGAACGGCTGTACAATAGCGGACGATTTCGTCGTACATTGCAATATTTGCTGAAAGCAACAAACAAGGCACCGTTTGCTCTTTTTTCGCAGTTAGCAGATTGCTTGCCGACGGATTCGCGTTCACTGGATGCGTACACAGAAGCACTTTATGCCGCCTGTAACACGTGGGATGGCGTGGATAAAAAGATTTTACGTGATACGATGGTATGCGACCGATTGGCTACAAATCCTTCCGGCTTGCTTCCGGCTTGCTTGCAACAAAACGAAACCTTGCGTAAGCAACACAAACGACTGATGGAAACCGATGAACGATTCAAACGTCCCGATAATATAAAACGGGGAACAGCATGGGTGAACGATTCTTTGGTATATGCCGACTATCAAAACCCGCACCCCATAACGGGAGAATATCGTTTGCATCGTTTTAGTGAACGTGTTTTAACACGTCACACACGGTTTTTATTGTTCGATTTGGACGGAACACTTACTGACCCTGCCGAAGGGATTACCAAATCCGTAGTACATGCTTTGCGATATTTTGGAATTGAGGAAACCGACAAAAAACGGTTGCTTTCGTTTATTGGTCCTCCGCTGCTCGAAACCTTTACACGCGAATACGGATTAACCGATGAGCAATCTTGGGAGGCTTTGCGTGTGTATCGCGAGTACTTTGCGGATATCGGTTTGTATGAAAATAAGGTTTATGACGGCATACCGGATTTTTTACGCGATGCGCAACAAGCAGGGTATGAATTGATCATGGCAACCTCCAAGCCGGAAATGTACGCTTGTCGTTTAATGCGGCATTTTGGGTTGAGTTCGTATTTTTCTTGCATTGCCGGCAGTGATATGGCAGAAAAACGTGCTGATAAAACCTCGGTTATTCTTTCTGCGCTCGCACGAATGGAAATAACCGATCGTTCCCAAACTGTAATGATTGGTGACCGCCTTTTTGATGTCGAGGGTGCAAAAACGATGGGTATGCCATCGGTTGGAGTGCTTTATGGATACGGTAGTCGTGAAGAATTGGTCAAAGCGGGTGCTGACCGCTTGGCAGAAACCGTAGCGGATTTAAGAAATATATTTTTGTAAAAAAGAAACGCAAAACCGATTATTGGTTTTGCGGTTTTTTATTTTGTTTGTTTTTGCGGTTGAGCAGATAATTGTAAAGCGCTATTCCTGCCAAACTGATGGCCCCTGTAATTAAAAACAGAATAACAGCGGATTGATAGCTTTGCTGTTGCATCAGATTTCCGCCGATGGTGGAAGAAACCACAGAGGGGATACGCGCAATCAGTGAAATGATCAAAAATTCGGGTAGTCGCAGCTTGGTTAGCCCCATAAAATAGGTGAGAATATCTTTTGGTGTTCCCGGTATAAAAAACAAAATAAAAGTTAAACGCTTTAATTTCTTTTCACTGTTGATAAAGCGCAGATTATCAATTTTGTCACGGCTGATAAATATTTCTACCAAACGTAACCCTAAGCGCTTGGATAATACAAATATCAAAGAAGAAGCAATGGCGACACCGCCCAAGCAAAGCAAAGTGCCCTCAAAAGCCCCAAATGCATACCCAATGCCGATTTCTAAAAATTCACCGGGGATAAAGGAAATAATCACTTGTAATATTTGTAATCCCAAAGCAACCAGACGGCCTGTCCAACCAAAGGATTCGATAAAAGCTTTAAATTCTTCGGGTGATTTTTCGAACGACAAAAATTGCCGCGTAATAAATACAGAAAGCCACACAAAAACCGAAAAAGCGATAACAAAAGAAAAGATGGTAAACAATCGTTTTTTTTGTACGGCTTGCAGCTGTTTTTTATCCAAGTTATTCACCTCTTTTGACGATAGTATACCGTATAAAACAAAACAAAAGCAACACTTTTTGCCAAAAAAGAGGAACAAAGATAAAATACTTGAAGAAAAATTTGCTTTATGCTATAATTTATTTAATTATTGCTATAAGGATGTGTTCGTATGAATGTAACACTTATTGCTCACACACCATTTCCGGAACATACGGTTGCGTCGGCGGCCAAGCTTTGCTATTCACCCACTACCATTGCCGGCATTCGCGAAGGCTTAACCGAAGAAAAAACGGCATCGTTTGTGGATATGCTTGCCGAAATCGGTCACGAAAGCCCGATTGAACACGCTACGTTTACTTTTGGAATCGAGGGTGTTTCGCGTGCTTTGTTGGCACAAATCACACGCCACCGCTTGGCATCGTACAGTGTGCAAAGCCAACGTTATGTGGCAGAAAAACAATTTGAATATGTTTTGCCGCCGGAAATTGCAGCAGTTCCCGAAGCAAAAGCGGTGTTTGAACAAGCTATGGAACAAGATCAACGTCAGTATGAGGAATTGACAGCAATTTTAAAAGAAAAACATAAAGCTGCTTTTTTGGCATCCGGTATGGAGCAAAAAGCGGCCGAACGCGCTGCCGAAAAAAAGGCAATTGAAGATGCTCGCTTTGTGTTGCCCAATGCATGCACAACCAAAATGATTGTTACCATGAATGCGCGTAGTTTACACAACTTCTTCCGTCATCGTTGCTGCAATCGCGCACAATGGGAGATTCGTGAACTGGCAGACCGTATGTTGAAGCTGTGCATAGAAGCTGCACCACATTTGTTTAAGAATGCAGGTCCTTCTTGCGTTTGCGGCGCATGTCCGGAAGGAAAAATGACGTGCGGCGAAGCAGTGGCAATGCGCAAAAAATACCGTGCATTGCAAGAGGGGGAAGCCAAATAATGGGTCATCTGGTAGTGCTTGACGGATTGGACGGTAGCGGAAAATCCACACAACTTGCGCGATTAAACGAGTATTTTTCTGCGCAAAACCGTGATTATACGCAAATTAGTTTTCCCGATTATGAACAACCTTCTTCCGCTTTGGTACAAATGTATTTGCAAGGGGAGTTTGGTGGTTCTGCCGATGCGGTTAATGCGTATGCTGCTTCCTCTTTTTACGCGGTAGACCGCTATGCCAGTTACAAAAAGTTTTGGCAAAAAGATTACGAGTCGGGTAAATTGATTTTAGCGGCGCGCTACACCACTTCCAATGCTATTCACCAAATGGGGAAATTACCGCGAGAACAATGGGATGCTTACTTGCAATGGCTTGAAGAATACGAGTACGAATTGTTGGGGTTGCCGCGCCCCGACAAAGTGATCTTTTTGGATATGCCGCTCGAAATTTCACAGCGGTTGCTTTCGTCACGTTATCAAGGGGAAGAAAGCAAAAAAGATATTCATGAACGTGATTTGACGTATTTGAAAACTTGTCGCGAAAGCGCGCTGTATGCTGCAGAAAAATGGGGATGGCTTGTCGTTTCTTGTGGTGAAAACGGGGAACCGTTGCCCATGGATGTTATCAGTAATCGCCTGTATAAGGAGTTTTAAGAATGGTCGTTGTGTTTTTGGCACAAGGTTTTGAAGAAATAGAAGCTTTAGCAACAGTAGATGTGTTGCGCCGTGCCGGTTTAGAGGTTGTTACCGTTGGTGTTAACGGTTTGTCGGTTACCGGTTCCCACGGTATTACCGTTTGTGCCGATAGTGCCACTGTACCTCCGTTTGACCAAATACAAGCGGTTGTTTTGCCCGGCGGAATGCCGGGAACCACCCATTTGGATGAATCGGTATTGGTAGATACCTGTTTACAAAAAATTAGTAACGATTGTTTGCGTTGCGCTATTTGTGCGGCGCCGTTGGTCCTTGGAAAACGCGGATTACTTCGTGGTAAACGTGCCACTTGTTATCCGGGGTTTGAATCTTATTTACACGGTGCACTGATTGCGGGTAATGCCGTGGAAACAGACGGCAATTACATTACTGCAAAAGGCGCAGGCGTCGCAATTGATTTTGCATTAGCTATCGTTGCACAGCTGATTTCACCTGAAAAGGCCAAAGAGATAGGGGACACCATGCAATGCCAATAGAAGATATTCGGCGGCTGAAAACCCGCCTGCGTGAACAGTATCGTGCTGTTCGCACCAATATGGAACCGGAGTTTCGTCGGGATTGTGACCAACGTATTGCAGAACGTGTGCGCGCGTTGTGGCAGTATCGTAATTGCCGACAAATACTGGTTTATGTATCTACTCCCATTGAAGTGGATACGTATCCCATTATCCATCAAGCGTTGGCGGATGGAAAGCGGGTGGCGGTGCCTCGCTGTGTACCGGATACTCGACGGATGGAATTTTATTATATTAATTCTTTGGAAGATTTATCGCCGGGGACTTTTGGCGTTTTGGAACCTCAACCGCAAAAAGAAAATCTCGTGACCGATTTTTCTCGTTCACTGTGCATTGTTCCCGCGTTTTGTTACGATTTTAACGGATACCGTTTGGGATACGGTAAAGGGTACTACGACCGCTTTTTAGCAGGTTACGAAGGGGATAGAATTGGTATTTGTTACAGTTCTTGTATCCGCAGACGATTGCCTCACGGCCGTTTTGACCGTCCTGTGCAACTGCTGATAACCGAAAACTTTATTCGTCGTACCACACGGCCTGTGTAACACGGAGGTGTTTTTATGCCGAACGAAAACAAGCAACCAACAATTGATGAAATATTAGATGAATTACAAGGCATTTCGTCCAAAACGGAGGAGCCTTCTGTACCTGTGGCTAAAAAGCCGGTGTTTGAGTTGCATTTAGATTTGGATGATGAATACGGAGATCCCGAGCCGGTAACCACGGCAGTGGCGGTTAAGGAGCCTTCTTTGATGCCAACAGCAGAAATTGAACCAATGCCGAAAGCAAAGACAGAAGTGGCGCCTCGTTCACAAAAAACCACCCGTCAAGCCGAACAGGAAGGCTGCTTAAAAGCCTTTTTGTATGCGGCGTGTGTGTTTGTACTTTCGGGTGTGCTGACGTATTTTATTGTGACAGGCGGTTTGGATTTTACGGGGCTAAACCGTTCGGAACGAACCATTGACGTTACTATTGAAGAAACCGCCAAAACCAAAGAAATTGTGACTATGCTCGAAGATAAAGGTCTTATCGAACAACCTGCGGTTTTTCGACTGTATGTTTTGCTGACCGGTGCCGGTGATAACTGGAAAGCGGGAAATTACAGCGTTTCACCCAACATGGGGTATAAACTGCTTATGCGCACACTGCAAGCTGCAAAAGAACGTGAAACAGTTTCGGTTTTGATTCCGGAAGGTTTTACTATCGACAAAATTGCCAAGCGTTTGGAAAGCAACAAAGTATGTACGGCGGCTGAATTTTACCGCGCTATCAACGAAGTGGATTATACGAAAGATTATCCGTTCTTAAAAGAAGCAAAAAAATCTGCCAAATATTCGGCGCGTGTTTACAAGCTGGAAGGATATTTGTTCCCCGATACTTATCAATTTTATGTTGGTTGTTCCGGTGAAACAGTAGTACGACGTATGCTCGATAACTTTAACACGCGCGTAGGCACGAATATTCGTTCCATTATGAGTGCCAAAGGTGTTCAAATGGATGATTTGATTGTGCTTGCCTCTATTGTTCAAGGTGAAGCTGCCAACAAGTTGGATATGCAAAAGGTATCTCGCGTGTTGGATAATCGCTTAAAAAACAAAGAACTGTATCCTAAATTGCAGTGCGATTCTACCGGTGATTATATCAGCAAAATGTTATCCGGTAACAGTTCGCTTTCTATCTCCAACAAAGATTATGATACGTATGAATGCGAGGGTTTGCCGGCAGGTCCTATCAACAATCCCGGGTTGACAGCCATTCAAGCGGTGTTGACACCGTCGGAAGATGTTAAGGATTGCTATTATTTTGCAACGGATTACGATACCGGAAAAACTTATTTTTCCAAAACGTTTGCCGAACACGAAAAAATATGTCGACGTTACGGAATTGGTGCTTATGGATAATGTGAATTTCCCTTTTCCCGAACTTTTGGCACCGGCGGGGGATGAAGAACGCTTGCACGCGGCGCTGTTGTTTGGCGCAGATGCGGTGTATTTGGCAGGAACACACTTTGGTATGCGCAGTGCTCCCGCTAATTTTGATGAGGATGGGCTCAAACGTGCTGTCGATTTGTGCCATTCTCGTGGTAAGAAGATGTATGTTACGTGCAACACCTTGCCGAGAGAACAGGAATTGAAGTTGTTACCCGATTATTTATCCTTTTTGGACGATATCGGTGTGGATGCTTTGATTATTGCCGATTTGGGCGTTTTTGACTTGGCAAAACGGTATGCCCCTCATTGCGCAAAACATGTTTCTACACAGTTTGGGGTTGTTAACTCGGCAACTGCACGAATGTTGTTTGATATGGGTGCCTCGCGCGTAGTTCTGGCGCGAGAATTGTCTTTGACAGAAATTACGAATATTCGTGCCAATACGCCCGCTCGATTGGAGCTGGAAGCTTTTGTGCACGGCGCTATGTGTATGTCATATTCCGGTCGTTGTATGCTTTCGGCATACTTGACGGGGCGTGATAGTAATCGTGGGGATTGTGCGCAGCCTTGCCGCTGGAAATACGAATTGATCGAGCCCAATCGACCGGATTACACTTTTTCGGTAGAAGAGCATGGTTCCGAAACGTTTTTGTTCAATGCCAACGATTTGTGTATGCTTGAGCACATCCCTCAATTGCACCGCGCGGGTATTTCGTCTTTTAAAATTGAAGGTCGTGCCAAAGCTGCTTATTACGTTGCGGGTGTTACCAATGCCTATCGTTTAGCGTTGGATGATTATAAACAAAGCGGATGCAAAGAAACATACACGCTTCCCGAATGGCTGAAACACGAACCGTATACGGTCAGTCATCGTCCATATAGCACCGGCTTTTATTTTGATGAACCGTCGCAAAACACCGTGTCGGGCGGTTATATTCGAGAATATCAAGCAGTTGCAGTGGTAACAGGATATGAGGATGGTTGCTTGCTTTTGTCACAACGTAACCGTTTTTTTGACGGTGACACGTTAGAAGCGCTTATCCCCGGTCAAAAACCACTTTTATTGGTTGCCAAAGGTTTGCAAGATAATAACGGTGAATCTATTGCATCTGCACCTCACGCTACCATGGCTTTGCGTCTGCCGTTTGACGAGCCGTTGCCCGTTGGCACGTATCTTCGCAAAAGAATCAAAGATTAAAAAACCTTCGACAGGGAATACTTTCCTTGTCGGAGGTTTTTGCATATGAACAAAAGAACAATTGCTGTTTTAGCAACACTGTTATTCGCTTTTAGTGGTGTGACGACAAAACTTTATCAATTGAATAGTTCATCTTATCTGTCAGTTGCTGAAAATCAGTCTACACTTAAAGTTACGGTTGCAACGTCACGCGGTACGTTATATGATTGCCATTTACAACCGCTTACCAATCGGAAATCGACATATGCTTTGGCGGCAACGGCTACTCCCGCAGCAATGGCAATGTTGTCCGAATCGATACCTTCTGATCAATGGCAAGAACTGCAAGAAGAATTAAAAAACGGAAAACCGGTGACGTTTACTTTGCAAAGCCCGTTGGTTCCGGCGCCGGGCATACAACAATTTACAGCTCCTTTTCGGTACAGTGACGATCAGTTGGCGGCACACGTTGTTGGGTATGTTGGTGACGATGCTCACGGGGTTTGCGGGGCGGAGCTGTTTTTTGATGAAGAACTTTCGGAATTCTCAGGCAAAGTAACTGTAACGTATCGTACAGATGCACGGGGAAATGTTTCGGAAGTAAAGCCGATAAAAGTGGAAAACACATTATATCGTTCTCGCGGCGGAGTGGCGTTAACCGTTGATAGCCGCATACAAGGCATGGTAGAAACCATTGCGGGAGAAAAGCTTTCCAAGGGTGCTGTCGTGGTGATGGAGCCAAGTACGGGGAATATTTTGGCTATGGCAAGTTTTCCGTCGTTTTCTCCGCTTAAAATATCCGATTATTTAGAAGCGGAAGATTCTCCGTTGTTTCATCGTGCTGTTGCGGCATATAATTGCGGTTCGGTATTCAAAACGGTTTCTGCTATGGCGGCACTGGAATCACAAATATCACCCTCGCGCGAGTTTTTGTGTAATGGTGTGTTGCCTGTGGGAAGCAACCGCATTAAGTGTCACCAAATATTAGGACATGGCACGTTGAATCTTGCGCAGGGTTTTGCTCAATCTTGCAACCCGTATTTTATCCAATTGGCACAAGAATTTGGCAGTGAAAAGCTTTACCGTATGGCGTGCTTGCTGGGCTTTGACAGTCCTTTGTTGCCGGCTGTGAATTTTGCTACCGCACGTGCCCAATTCCCAACCTTGGAAGAGTTGTCGCAACCAACGGTATTGGCGAATATTTCTTTTGGTCAAGGGGATTTATTGGCGACGCCACTGCATATTTCACAAATGACATCGTGCATAGTCAATGGCGGAAAATTTTATCGACCAAACTTATATGCCGGCAGTGTTAGTGTTTCGGGAAAACTTACCGAAACGGTAATTGACCCGCCAACACCGGTTTGTTCACAAAAAACGGCAGATATCATTAAAGAAATGATGATAAAAGTGGTTACGGAAGGCTCCGGTGCTTCGGCAATGCCTTTGATAGGAGGAGCGGGAGGAAAAACAGGAACGGCAGAAACCGGTTGGATTGGCAAAGATGGGAAAACAATGGTTCAAAATTGGTTTACAGGGTTTTATCCGGCTGCGTCACCCCGATACGTTATTACTGTTTTAGCAGAGGACAGCGGACGTACCGGAGAAGCAGCAGCACCCATTTTTGCGGATATTTGCAACCATCTTTATCGTATGGGGTATTTAGGGTAACCCGATAAACCCAAACCCGCCTGAAAGCGGTTTCTTTTGGTGTTTTTTGCTCTTTTTCTCTTGACAGGCGTTAGCCTGTCTGCGGTCAAAAAAACAAAAATCACTCAAAACCTTCTCGCTTTCAGGTCGAAGATTTTGAAAAGAGCGGATTTGTGGGACAACCAAGGCAAAAGCGCAGCGAATACTGTATGTATTCGCGAGTATTTTAACGAAGGGTGAACCCAAATCCGCCTTTTCAAAACAGAGTTCGGATTTGTCGAGTTACCCTAACGGAAAATACTTGACAAAAAAGAGAAAAAAAGGTATACTTTCTTCATTAAGGTGTTGAAGGAACTAACCGTATTTTTCAAGGTGATCAGAGAAGTTTGCTGCGTTTTTACGTGCTGTGAGGCGAACTGCCGTTGTTGTACGGGTGCCATTCCGGAGCCACCGCCCGAAAGAAGGGCGGCGTATACCTGCGTTAAAGGTGTTCAAGTGGCGTTGCGTTGTGCGGCGCAATTTGGGTGGTACCACGGATTCTCCGTCCCAAGTTTGGGGCGGAGCTATTTTTTTTGGAAGGAAGTTTTAGCTATGCAATGGACAGGTCTTAATGAGTTGCGGGAAAAATATTTGAGCTTTTTTGAAAGCAAGGGGCATTTGCGTTTGCCCAGTTTCCCACTGGTGCCCAAAGGTGATGCTTCGCTTTTGTTAATCAACTCCGGCATGGCACCAATGAAAAAATATTTTACGGGAGAAGTAACACCGCCGCGCAAGCGTGTGACGACGTGCCAAAAATGTATTCGTACGCCCGATATTGAGCGTGTGGGTAAAACGGCTCGCCACGGCACATATTTTGAAATGTTGGGCAATTTTAGCTTTGGTGATTATTTTAAACACGAAGCCACGGCTTGGGCGTGGGAGTTTTGTACCAAAGTGTTGGAAATGCCCGTAGACCGTATTTACGTTTCCATTTACGAAAACGATGACGAAGCTTTTGAAATTTGGACAAAAGAGGTCGGCGTAGCACCTGACCATATTGTTCGTTTGGGAAAAGAAGACAACTTTTGGGAACATGGTTCGGGTCCTTGCGGTCCTTGCTCGGAACTGTATTTTGACCGTGGGGAAGAATATGGCTGCGGCTCACCCGATTGCGCTGTCGGATGCGAATGCGATCGTTTTGTAGAGTTTTGGAACAACGTGTTTACGCAGTTCGATAACGATGGAAACGGCAACTATACACCGCTTGACCATCCCAACATCGATACCGGTATGGGGTTGGAACGCTTGGCGTGTATTATGCAAGGCGTTGCCAACTTGTTCGAAGTGGATACCGTGCAAAATATTATGAAACATATTAGCCGCATTGCCAATGTCAATTACGGTGAAAGTGAGCGTACCGATGTATCGTTGCGTGTGATCACCGACCACATTCGTTCTACCACCTTTATGATTGGCGATAGCGTTTTACCGTCCAATGAGGGGCGTGGGTACGTGTTACGTCGTTTGTTACGTCGTGCTGCACGTCATGGTCGTTTGATTGGCATTCATCGTCCTTTCTTGTATGAAGTTTGCGAAACGGTTATTCATGAAAATTTGTCATCCTATCCGGAATTAAACGATAAAAAAGATTTTATTATTAAAGTTATTCGTAACGAGGAAGAAGCATTTGAAAAGACGATCGACAGCGGTTTAGCGTTGTTGGAAGAATGCCTGTCTTCTGTTGAAAACAATGTGCTGTCGGGTGACGTGGCATTTAAATTATATGACACCTATGGTTTCCCGATTGATCTTACCAAAGATATTTTGGAAGAACGTGGCGTGACGGTGGATGAAGAAGCATTTAACGAACGTATGGCTGAACAACGCGCTCGTGCTCGTGCCGCTCGTAAAGATGCAGGTGCCGATGCTTGGAAAGGAAATGCCGGCATTGCCGAGCAACTCACTGCGGGTGAATTTGTGGGGTATACACAGCTTTCTGCCGCTGCTACGATCACGGCTATGGTTAGCGGTGATGAAACGGTCACCGCGTTGAACGAGGGCGAAAAAGCCGTTTTGGTGCTGGATACCACTCCGTTTTACGGTGAAAGTGGCGGACAAGTAGGAGATATTGGTGTTATTCAAGCGGGCGCTGCTCGTTTTGAAGTAACCGACACTCAAAAAACAGCTAACGGTGCTATTTTGCACGTGGGTGTTTTGACCGATGGGCAATTGACAGTTGGCGATTCTGTAACGGCAACCGTGGATGCGGAAAATCGTGCAGCTGTGGTGCGTAACCACTCGGCTGCTCACTTGTTGCAGGCTGCTCTTCGTACGGTTCTCGGAAGCCACGTTGAACAAGCGGGACAATTGGTTAATGCTGAACGTGTTCGTTTTGACTTTACACATTTTTCGGCTCTTACCGGTGAAGAACTTAGCCAAGTAGAAACGCTTGTAAACCAATGGGTTTTATCCGGCAAAGAAATTGAGATCTCTCAAATGTCGATTGACGAAGCACGTAAACAAGGCGCCATGGCTTTGTTTGGAGAAAAATATGGCGACGTGGTACGTGTGGTAAAAATGGGCGATGTGTCTATGGAACTTTGCGGTGGCACACATGCCGAAAACACTTCCAAAGTTGGGTTGTTCCGCATTTTATCCGAAACATCGGTAGCAGCAGGCGTTCGTCGTATAGAAGCGGTGACGGGTAACGGTGTGTTGGCTTTGCTCAATACCTATCGTGAGGAGTTGCTCAAAGCGGCAGAAACCATGAAAGCCAACGGCCCCGATGACGTGGCACGGCGTGCAGCACAACTGCAAACCGAGCTTAAAGATTGCCAACGTGAATTGCAAACGGTACGCGCCGGTCAAGCCGCAAATCAAGTAAAAGAGTTGTTTAACAATGCGGTTGAGTGTAACGGCATACAACTAGTTTCTGCTGTGCTTAAAAATGTCAGTGGTGACGAACTGAAAACGTTGTGCGACAGCAGCAAAGACTTTGCACCGGAAAAAGCCATTGTGGTTTTGGCGGGTGTATCCGAAGAAAAGGGAACAGTTACGTTTGTTTGCTATTGTACCAAGGGTGCTGTGGCGGCAGGTGCTAACGCCGGCAACATTGTTCGCCAAGTGGCAACGATTTGCGGTGGTAAAGGCGGCGGTAAACCTGACATGGCAATGGCAGGCGGTAAAGATATCAGCAAAGTAAACGAAGCTTTGGCAAATTTGCCGTCGATTATCGGACAATAAGAGGTGTTAAAAATGGATTGCATTTTTTGTAAAATTATTGCGGGGGAAATTCCCTCTAAAAAACTGTACGAAGATGATAAAGTATTGGCGTTTTACGACATCCAACCCGCAGCACCGGTACATTTTTTGGTGATCCCAAAAGAACATATAGCCGATTGCGGTCAAATCACTTCGGAAAACAGCCATCTGGTGGCACATATTTTTGAAGTGATTGCTAAACTGACTGCCGAAATGAATCTTACGGATTATCGCGTGGTGAACAACAAAGGAATCGGTGCAGGACAAACGGTTTTCCATTTGCATTTCCACGTGTTGGGCGGAAAAACTTTGGAAGGAATGTGCTAAACGCTTGACGTATATAGTATTAGATTTAGAGTGGAACGGTGCGTATTGCCAAAAGTTAAACGGGTATTTTAACGAAATTATCGAAATTGGTGCGGTAAAAGTATCGTCTGACGGTGAGGTTATCGATAGATTTGATGTGCTGATTCGTCCGGCTGTCAGCCGAAAACTGACGACTCTTGTTTCAAATTTAACAGGATTTACTGATGACGATGTCAGCAAGGGGATTCCCTTTACAGAAGCTGTAAAGAAACTAAAATCCTTTGTTGGTGATAAGGCTTTGATAATGACGTGGAGTAACACCGATTTGATGGTCCTTATGGAAAATTACCGCTATTTCTATGGACGAGAAGAAATCGATTTTATGGGCGCATATATTGATTTGCAACAGTATGCGCAAACCCGTTTGCAACTTGGTACGGCTCAGCAAGTGGCATTGGGGAAATTTGCCCA
Organism: Acutalibacteraceae bacterium; assembly: GCA_045648765.1. Taxonomy (GTDB): domain Bacteria; phylum Bacillota; class Clostridia; order Oscillospirales; family Acutalibacteraceae; genus RGIG3009. The sequence goes on along the minus strand of JAZROQ010000029.1, from coordinate 36,138 downwards.
GCTGCTTGGCGTTTACGACGAATCGGTAGAACTTCATCACGCCATTGATGACAGTGAGTTGGCAGCAGTGGTTTTTGGACAAGTGTATGAGAAAATTTCGTTTGAAAAATCGGTGCAAACCGTTGATGGTGAATTTTACAAGCGTTTAATGTTCAAGCCCACTTTTTTGAAAGATATTCATCATCCGTTGATTCCTCGTGCACAACTTCACTTTTCTTGTGAAGATTGCGGGAAAAATTTAAAACGGACAGATGAATGGAAATTTACTCACCGATTTTTTTCGGCGCATTTTTGGTGTGCTTCATGTCGGACAAAGTATTTGGGTCGCGTGCAGGCTCGTCAAAAATACGATGGTGTAGAACTCAAAAAAAGGTTGATAAAACAATTACCAACTTCTGAAAAAACGGAGGAAAAATCATGAACATTGTGGTTGTGGGTTGCGGAAAAATCGGCACAACTATTGTGACCAGCCTTGTTAAAGAAGGGCATAACGTGATTGCTGTTGACCGCGATTCGGCAGTACTTAACAGACTTACCAACGTTTATGATGTTATGAGTATCTGCGGCAACGGAGCAGACAGTGATCTCTTGCAAGAAGCAGGAATAAAAAAAGCAGATTTATTTGCGGCTGTTACCGGTTCTGACGATACCAATATGCTGTGTTGTTTTATGGCAAAAAAAATGGGCGTTCCGTATACGATCGCTCGTGTGCGAAACCCCGAATATAACGACAACAGTCTTGATTTTATGAAACAACAACTGGGGTTATCCATGGCGATTAACCCGGATTTGTTGGCCGCCAAAGAGCTGTATAAATTACTTAAATTACCTACGGCTGTTAAGGTAGAAACTTTTTCTCGCGGCAATTTTGAAATGATCGAACTGCGCGTCAAAGAAGATTCGGCATTGGCAGGAATGAGCTTACGTCAAATGCGTGAAACGTATCAGGCAAAGTTTTTGGTTGGCGTTGTACAGCGAGACGAAGATGTATATATCCCCGATGGTAATTTTGTGTTGCAAAGCGGAGATAAAATTGGTTTAACTGCTAACATTCATGAAATGCAAAAATTGCTACGTCAAATGGGCTTTGCTACTAAACAAGCACGTGACGTTATTTTGTTGGGTGGTAGCCGAACAGCGTATTATTTAGCAAAAATGCTGATTGCCGGAGGCAACTCTGTTAAAGTAATTGAACGTGATCCCGACTTGTGTCAAGAACTTTGTGAGTTGCTTCCCAAAGCGGTTGTCATTCATGGCGATGGAGCGCAACAAGAAGTGTTGCTGGAAGAATCTTTGCCGGAACACGATGCATTTGTTGCTTTAACCGGTATGGATGAAGAAAATATTTTGATTTCTATTTTTGCTTCTTCTTTGAACGTTTCCAAAGTGATTGCCAAAGTTAACCGCGATGAGTTGGCAGCTTTGGCAGAAAAACTAGGCTTGGATTGCATTGTTTCTCCCCAAAAAATCATTACTGACATTGTATTGCGATATGCTCGTGCTTTGCAAAATTCAATGGGCAGTAATGTGGAAACGTTGTATCGGCTTATGGACGGAAAAGCAGAAGCGTTAGAATTTAATGTTAGTCCGGATTTCCCCAAACTGCAAATACCTCTTAAAGAGTTAAAACTATTACCCAATTTGTTGATTGCAGGAATTATCCGTAACCGAAAGGCCATTATTGCCACCGGTGACGACACCATACAAGCAGGAGATCGTGTGATTGTGTTGGCAGCAAATCGGCAGTTGCAGGATCTTTCGGACCTTTTGGCGGAATAGGGGGAAGACTATGAATCGAAACGTTTCCCTGTATACCATTGGGCAAATTGTTAAGCTGGAAGGTCTCTTTTTGCTGCTGCCGCTTTTGGTTTCCCTTTGCTATAAAGAGTTTTATCTGGTACAATCTTTTGCTCTCACGATTCTTATTGCACTTGCATTGGGTTTTTTGCTAACGATAATTTTCAAAAAAAGCGATACTCCCATGTATGCCAAAGGCGGTTTTATCACGGTTGCGGTTTCGTGGATTGTGCTTTCTCTTATCGGTGCGTTACCTTTTACTTTTTCGGGTGAAATCCCTTCGTACATCAATGCTCTTTTTGAAACAGTCAGCGGTTTTACCACAACCGGTTCTTCCATTTTGCCGGATCCTTCCGTGCTTGGCAAAGGTCTTTTGTTTTGGCGCAGTTTTACGCATTGGGTTGGGGGCATGGGAATCATCGTGCTTATGTTGGCGGTTACTCCGCCAGAAACGGGCAGAGCCATTCACATTCTGCGCGCGGAAGTTCCCGGACCCATCGTGGGAAAACTGGTCCCTCGTCTTCGTGATACGGCTAAAATTTTGTATTTGATTTATTTTTTCCTTACCATAGCAGAAGTTTTGTTTTTGTTGTGCGGTGGGATGTCACTGTTTGATAGCTTTATTTATTCATTCGGTACTGCCGGCACAGGTGGTTTTGGCATTAAAGCGGATAGTATTGCAAGTTATAGTCCGTATTTACAATGGGTAATTACCATTTTTATGTTGCTGTTTGGATTGAATTTTAACTTGTTTTATTTGTTGCTGCTTCGCCGTGTCAAATCTGTTGTAAAAAGCGGAGAAATGTGGACATATTTGGGAGTTGTTGGTGTTTCTGTTGTTATTATTACACTGAACATTTTACCTCAATATCCTCAGCTTCCCGAGGCCATACGTTTGTCTGCGTTTCAGGTTTCCTCAATTATTACCACTACCGGTTATTCTACTGCAAACTTTGATTTGTGGCCGGAACTTTCCAAAACCATACTCTTTTTGTTAATGTTTATCGGCGGTTGTGCGGGTTCCACAGCAGGCGGATTGAAAGTTTCGAGAATTATTTTGCTTTTTAAAGCGATGCGTCGCAATTACAGACGCATGGTTCATCCACATTCAGTCGGTGTGGTGCAGCTGGATGGTAAGCGTGTGGAGGACGATACCATTAGCGGCGTTACTGTGTATTTTGCGCTGTATATGCTGATTATTGCTATTGTTTTTTTGTTGTTGTCGTTTAATGGTTTCGATTTTGAAACCAATCTTTCGGCAACCATAGCTTGCTTTAACAACATTGGTCCCGGCTTGGCTGGGGTTGGACCTGCTTCGAGCTTTGCTGCCTATTCCGGATTTTCCAAATTGGTGTTATCGTTTGCTATGCTGTTTGGAAGGCTGGAGATATACCCGTTGTTAATTGCACTAAATCCCGCTGTTTGGACAAAAAAATAAGACGAAAAAGCGGTGTGAGTTGTGTATACAACTCACACCGCTTTTTTATTTTTTAAAAACCGCGAGAGGCACCGCCACCGCCAAAACTTCCGCCACCGCCGCGGAATCCACCGCCACTAAAGCCGCCTCCACCACTGTGATTATGACCGCCAAAGCCGCCGATGGGGAAAAAGAAAAATGGCAATCTACGTCTACCGAAAAAGAGAATGGACAACAACAAAATAAAGACAACAATCGATAGCCAACCGCTATCTTGAGTTAGCTCGTCAACGGGAGTGTAATCGGGGTCCGGTTCTAAACCAAACTCGATGTATACTTCGTTCACTAAAGCGTTATACGTTGCCGCCAAGCCGGTGGAAAAATCGTTGTTTTGGAAATAGGGAACAGCATAATTATCCAAAATGATTCCGGAACGAGCGTCGGTGATCGCTCCTTCCAATCCGTAACCAACCGAAATATCTACTTCGCGGTCTTGCACGGCTAATAACAATAAAACACCGGTATTATTTTCTTTGTCGCCAATGCCCCAAGCGCGTCCCAGCTGAACGCCGTATTCGTGAATATCCTGACCGTTAACTGTGTCAACGGTCACCACAACTACTTGTGCTTTGGTTTTTTGGTACAATTGCACACCGGCATTGTATATGGCGTTTTCTGTTTCGTTGCTCATTACCCCTGCAAAATCATTGACAAAAAATCGATCGGTGGGAACAAGGTCGATTGTTTCTGCCGTTGCGGGGGAAACGAACATTCCCAATGCAAGGATAATAACGGCAAAAAAGCACACTGTTTTTTTCATACGTTTTTAGTCAAAATCGACGATTGGTGTTTGTTGAGAACTTTCCGGTGCTTCGTACATTTCTTTTACTTCAAACCCAAAAATGCCGGCCATGATATTAGAGGGGAAACGACGGATTTTAACGTTGTATTCTTTGACAGCTTTGTTGTAATCGGTACGAGCAGTGGAAATGCGGTTTTCAGCACCCTCTAATTGATCTTGCAATGCAATGAATTGTTGACTTGCTTTAAGTTCAGGATAGTTTTCTACCACAACCAACAAACGACTCAAAGCAGAATCTAATTGGGCATTTGCTTCTAATTTTTCGTCCACAGAGGCATTACCCGCCATTTTAGCGCGGGCGTTTGCCAAATCGGTATAAATTTGTTCTTCGTGAGCAGCATAGCCCTTTACGGTGTTTACCAAATTGGGAATAAGATCTGCACGGCGTGTCAGCATTACATCAATAGTGCTTTCTTTTTCTTCTACCGTTTGTTGCGTATCTACTAACCCGTTGTAAGAAGAAACAATCAAAACAATAACGAGAACAATCAGTGCCAAAACAGCGACTAAAACAATGTTTTTCTTTTTCATGATAAGCCCTCTTTTCTCATAAGTTTATAATATATTATATCGTATTTTTTTGCGTAATACAATGATAATTTATGATTCACCCTTACTTCGTCAGAATCCGCCAAGCAGAGGCGGTATAATGAATCAAAGAAGGGGGCTTAGTATGCCGATAATTTATGTCGACGTGTTAATTGCTGTTAATTGGGTTGTAGATGATATGCTTCTTTCGGCAACGGCTTGTGTACTGCATTTGCCTCTTGCGAAAAAAAGATTACTGTTAGCCGGATTTTTAGGTGGAGTGAGCGGGTTGTTGATTTTGCTACCGCCTTTTTCAGTTGCGCTATCTCTTTTGATAAAGCTGATTAGTGCTTGCTTTTTAACTTTTTTTGCTTTCCCGTGGCAGGGAACAAAATCTTTTGTAAAAACGACTGTTGTTTTCTTTATTATTGCCGCTTTGTTTGCAGGTATCCTTTCCGGAATTTGGCTACATACCTCGGGCGAAATGTTTTTGGTGCGTAACGGATTAGTATATTTTTCGGTTTCACCGCTGTGGATAGCTCTTTTTGCGGGAATTAGTTATGGTGTGGTTCGAATGTATGATCGCCTTACTCGGAAAAATGCTCCGCAAAACTGTGAATACATATTGCGTATCGAAAATGACGGTAAAGCTTGTACCTGCCGGGCGTTGTATGATACGGGATTGCATCTTAACGAACCGTTTTCGGGAAGACCGGTTATTGTTGTGGAACGAACGGTAATCGAAGATTTGAAAGATATGGCGTTGTGTTCGTGCTTGCAAGTGCAAGATACGCTGCCTTCTGAACACTCACGCGGAATTCGTTTGATTCCGTATCACACGTTAGGTAATAAAGGGTTGTTGCCGGCTTTTTTGCCGAAAGTGGTTACAGTTTGTGCCGTGGGGCAATTACCACGGGATATTTCCGGCACTTATGTTGCTGTTACCGAAAATTTGGGACGAGGAGAATACAGAGCACTTATCGGAAGCAGCGCGGTGAGATAAATGGGGGATAAGATATGATAAATTTTAAAAAAATCAAATACTGGTTGCGCAATGTTTTTGAGTTTGGTTGCCTCAAATTGAGCGAAGGGGTTTATTATATTCACGGAGCAGATGCATTGCCAAGCCCTCTCAGCGAGGCGGAAGAAAAGCAAGCACTTTGTTTGGCGGCAGAGGGGGACACAGATGCTCGTGATAAATTGATTACACATAATTTACGGTTGGTTGTTTATATCGCGCGAAAATTCGAAAGTTCCGGTGTAGGAATTGAAGATTTAATTTCTATCGGTACCATTGGTTTGATAAAAGCAGTAGGAACGTTTTGCCCCGAAAAAAACATAAAACTTGCCACTTACTCTTCTCGATGCATCGAAAATGAGATACTTATGTTTTTGCGAAAAACCGTTCAACTAAAAAAAGAATTGTCAATTGATGAACCATTAACTGTGGATTGGGATGGAAATGAGTTGTTGTTATCGGATGTGCTTGGGAGCGACCCCGATGAAGTTAATCGAAACATAGAACAAGAAGCAGAATGTAATGTGTTAATGGAGTGTGTTTCACGACTTTCCGTGCGAGAACAAACCATTATGCGGCTGCGTTTTGGGATTGGGGGAGAACAAGAACATACCCAAAAGGAAGTGGCAGATTTGCTTGGAATTTCTCAATCATACATTTCGCGTTTGGAAAAGAAAATCATTAAACGTTTACGAAAAGATATGGAAAAAGCAGAATAAGCCGGCATTTTGCCGGCTTTTCTCTTATAATTGCTTTTTTATGCGGTCCAAAGCGCCTTTTTCCAAACGGGATACCTGCGCTTGGGAAATGCCGATTTCGTTAGATACTTCAATTTGAGTTAAGCCTTTAAAAAAACGTAAGTTTAATATTTTCTTTTCTCGGTTGTTCAGCCCCCGAATGGCTTCTTTTAGTGCTAATTCATCTAGCCAGTTTTTGTCGTCGTTGTTGTCGCCAACTTGGTCCATTACATAAATGGTGTCGCCGCCGTCGGAATAAATCGGCTCATATAATGAAACCGGCTCTACAATTGCTTCCAGTGCTGTGACGACTTCTTCTCTTGGTAAATCCAACTCGTCGGCGATTTCTTCCACGGTAGGATCCCGAAGCAAGGAGGCGGTTAATTGCTCTTTGCATTGCATGGCCCGGTAGGCGGTATCTCGCATACTACGGCTGATGCGAATGGCATTGTTATCGCGCAAATACCGACGAATCTCACCAATTATCATAGGAACGGCATACGTTGAAAAACGTACGTTTTGTGTAATATCGAAGTTGTCAATAGATTTAATCAATCCAATACAACCAACTTGAAATAAATCGTCCAAATTTTCGCCCCGCTGTGTAAAACGCTGAATGACGCTGAGCACGAGTCGCAAGTTTCCGTTAACTAATTCTTCGCGTGCTTTTTTATCGCCTTGTTTTGTAAGTCTTAGCAGACGACTTTTTTCTTTTTCGCTTAGCACTTTGAGCGTGGAAGTATTGACACCGCAAATCTCCACCTTGTTATACAACGTTCGAGTCACTCCTCTTTGACAGTTTCAAGTAGAGTATGCGCACTTTTTTAAAGGACCATACGCTGAAATGAAGAGTGAACTTGACGAACGGATCTAATAAATATATTGCTAAAAAAACAACAAAGTGCTATAATAATGTAATTACAGAAGTATTATCTAAGCAAATTGTTTTATTAGGGAAAATGTTTATGAAACAAATTATCAAAAAACTGTCTTCCTCACAAATTGTTTTGTTAAGTTTTGCGTTGGTGATTGCAGTTGGTACCTTGTTACTATGGTTACCTTTTAGCACCAAGGCAGGACACGCTGTTTCGTTCACTACTGCTTTGTTTACAGCAACAACGTCCACTTGTGTAACCGGTTTGGTGGTAGTGCCGACCGTATCTTGGAGTTTTTTTGGACAAGCGGTTATATTGTTGCTTATTCAAATTGGTGGGTTAGGAGTAGTGGCTATTTTTTCGGGAGTCTTTATCGCTCTCCAAAAAACAATCGGCTTGGGAAACCGCTTATTGCTGCAAGATGCGTTTAATTTAAATACCTTATCGGGGATAAGTTTATTTGTTAAAAAAGTTTTTTTGGGAACGTTTTTGGTGGAAGGTGCCGGTGCGCTGCTGTATATGACTGTTTTTGTTCCTGAGTTTGGCGCAAAAGGTGTTTGGATATCGATTTTTAATGCCGTTTCTGCTTTTTGTAATGCGGGGATGGATGTTATTGGCGAGAATAGTTTGAACAATTATGTAGAAAATGGATTGGTCAATTTTATTACCATGACATTGATAGTTCTCGGTGGCTTGGGGTACATAGTTTGGTGGGATATCTTGCGCGTATCAAAAACCAAAAAAAGGATATGGCGCAATTTGACACTGCATAGCAAACTTGTGATAAGCAGTACGGCGTTTTTTCTTATACTAGGCACCGTTTGCTTTTTGTGGTTTGAATATCACAACTCCAAAACCATTGCGAATATGAGTTTTTCAAAAAAACTTTTAGCCTCACTTTTTCAGTCGGTGACAACCAGAACGGCGGGCTTTACAACGTTGCCGCAAGAAAATCTTACCACGTCTTCTTCGCTTCTTTCTATAATACTTATGTTTATCGGCGGTTCGCCGGTCGGTACAGCGGGTGGTGTGAAAACTGTAACAATTGCTGTGCTGTTTCTTGCTACGTTTTCGACGATAAAAGGGAAAAACGATGTTTGTATATTTAATCGTGCTATTGTAAAAAGCACGATTAGCAAATGTGTTTCCATTGTTTTCATTTCGTTTTCTATTGCTCTTGTTTCTACGATTTTGCTGTCACTCACCATAGAGCGACCTTTGGTTGACATTATGTACGAAATTTTTAGCGCAACCGGAACGGTAGGGTTATCTAAAAATTTAACACCGTTTTTGAGTGTGGCTGGAAGATATGTTGTGATTTTTACGATGTTTTTTGGTAGAATTGGACCGATAGCGCTAGCCGTATCGTTCCAATTTAAAAAACAAAATACGAATTTGATCAAAGAACCCACAGAAGAAATCAGCGTAGGGTAAAATAGCAAAAGCAAAGGGTGATAACTAGTGAAAAAATCATATGCGGTTTTTGGATTGGGACGCTACGGGAGAACCGTTGTGCAAGAATTGTTAAAAAACGGAGCCGATGTTTTGGCGGTGGATATTGACGACCAGGTAGTAGAACAGTCAAAAAATGATGTTCCTGTTTGCAAATGTGCAGACGTTACTAACAAAGAGGTTTTAACACAATTAGGAATCGATAATATTGACGTCGTTATTATTGCCATGGCAAACCATTTGGAAGAAAGTGTTATGGCGGTTATGCTTTGCAAAGAGTTGGGAGTACCTACTGTTATTGTAAAAGCAGCAACGGAACTTAACAAAAAAATTCTGTTAAAAGTCGGTGCCGATAGAGTGGTGATTCCTGAAAATGAATCCGGCATTCGTTTGGCAAAAGAGGTGCTAAATTCCGGTTTCATAGATGTTGTGGATATTTCTAATAAAATTTCTATGATAGAATTGGAAGTTCATGAAAATTGGGTAGGGAAAAATCTAATTGAATTGGATTTGCGCAAGAAATATGCTATCAATGTGGTGGCTATCAAAAAAGGCGAAGAAGTGATCATTACTATCGATCCCGGCATGCCTTTGACTAAAGAAATGCTTTTGTTGGTAATTGCCGACGTATCTCAAATCAGCAAATTGGTAAAATAAAATATTACACAGAACGGAGACTGTTTATGGAAATGCAAATCAACGATTTGGTTGCTGCAATCAAAAAAGATGGTGTAGAAGCGGCACAAGCAGAGGCGGAAAAAATATTGACAGAAGCAAAAGAAAAAGCTGCCAAAATTCTTTCCACAGCCAAGACAGAGGCTGAAAATATGGTGAAAAAAGCCGAAGAAAAAGCCGAAATATTAAGAGAGAGTGTCAAAACAACGGCCAAACAAGCCAAGCGCGATGCAATGCTCTCTTTTAAAAAATCGGTACAAGCTCAGTTTGAGCGTTTGCTTGAAGAAAAAGTTGCCAATACAGTGGACGATGATGTTTTGGCGCGTTTGATCACGGCGGCCATCAATAATGAGGATCCTTCTCTTTATACAGCAGAGGTGGCACAAGTTACCGAAGAATTAAAAGGTAAACTTTCTCAAAAGTTGAAGAATGGTTTGGAGATTAAAGCCCATCCATCTGTTCGTGTAGGCTTTAAATTGACTGCCAAGGATGGCTCGGGGTATTTTGATTGCTCAGACGAAGAACTGCAAGAAGCACTAGCCCCGTTTTTCCCGGAAATTATCCTGTAAGAAAGGGTATAAACTATGGCCTATTATTACTTGATTTCAAGTTTGCCGATGCTCAAAGCGGATGGTGAAATGCCTTTTTCATACAACCAGTTTTTGCAGACTTGTCAGGGCGCTTTGAACGATTCGACGTATGCATTCTTGGAAAACTTGACACTTTCTTCAGCAGAAGGTCCTTGCGTTTCGGATTGGTCAAGGTTTTACACGACATTCAAAGAAGAACTGACTTTCCAACGAAACGTGCGTTTTGGAAAAAAGGTAACACCACCAAGTGATCGTGATGAAAACATTTCAAAACTTATTACGGCGGCACTATGCCATAAAAACCCTTTGGCTGCTGAGGAAATGTTATTGGCTTTACAGTTTGAGAAGTTGGATGAGTTGATAGGGCTACATTATTTCGATGAGTATGCATTGATCGGTTATGCCTTGAAATTAAAATTGTTGGAACGAAAAACCATATTTGATAAGCAAATTGGGAAGACGGAATTTAATACGATCGTTGATAAATTGGAACAACAAATTATAAGCATGGAGCAGGAGTGAAGTCATGGAGTATGCAATCGGAAAGGTAACCGGTGTTAACGGAAACTTGACATCGGTACAAATCGACGGTTCAATCAAAAAGAACGAAGTCGGTTTTATTAAAGTTAGTGACAAACGCCTTAAAGGCGAAGTAATACGCATTAATAACGGAATCGCGGATATGCAGATATACGAGATGACCGAAGGCATTAAAGTAGGGGATGCGGTTGAGTTTACCGGAGAGCTTATGAGCGTGGAATTAGGGCCCGGTTTGCTTACGCAAATTTATGACGGTCTCCAAAATCCGTTACCCGATCTTGCTCAAAAATGTGGATATTTTTTAGAGCGCGGTGAATACCTGAATCCTATTCCCGACAAAGATTGGGAATTTACTCCCAAAGTTGCGGTTGGCGATATTGTTCGACCGGCAGATGCCATCGGCACGGTTCCGGAAGGGATTTTTAATCACGAAATCATGGTGCCGTTTGATTTGTCGGATGAGGATTGGACAGTAGAGTCGATTGTTCCCAAAGGGGTTTATAACGTTCGTAGTGAAATTGCCGTTATTAAAGACCGTAAAGGTAATAAAAAGACTTTGTCTATGGTGTTTTCGTGGCCTATTAAAAAACCCATTACCTGTTATGAACAACGTTTGAAACCCGACGAAACGCTGATCACTCAGATCCGCTGTATCGATACGTTTCTTCCGGTAGCCAAAGGCGGTACTTTTTGTGTTCCCGGTCCGTTTGGCGCAGGTAAAACCGTTCTCCAGCACATGGAAGCCAAAAACGCCGATGTGGATATTGTAATTATCACTGCGTGCGGTGAACGTGCCGGTGAGGTGGTTGAGGTTTTACAAGAATTCCCTGAACTCACCGACCCGCGAACAGGCAAATCACTGATGGAACGTACCATTATTGTTTGCAACACATCTTCCATGCCGGTAGCTTCCCGTGAAGCGTCTGTGTATACAGGTATTACGTTAGCAGAATATTTCCGACAAATGGGACTTTCCGTTTTAATGCTTGCTGACTCCACCTCGCGTTGGGCACAAGCTATGCGTGAAATGAGCGGACGTTTGGAAGAAATCCCCGGTGACGAGGCTTTCCCGGCGTATTTGGAATCGGTAATTGCGTCCTTTTATGAACGCGCCGGCAAGGTGAGATTGCGTGATGGCAGAACGGCGTCGGTGACCATTGGCGGTACGGTTTCGCCGGCAGGCGGCAACTTTGAAGAACCGGTAACCCAAGCGACGCTTAAAGTTGTTGGTGCTTTCCACGGCCTTTCACGTGAACGCTCGGATGCCAGAAAATATCCGGCCATCCATCCCATTGATTCATGGTCAAAATACAGCAGTATCGTTGACGACGATAAAGTGGATGAGGCAAGAGAAATACTGAAAAGAAGTATTGAAATCAACCAAATGATGATGGTTGTTGGTGAAGAAGGTACTTCGGCAGAAGATTATACATTATACCAAAAAGGTGAATTGTTGGATTCGGCTTATTTGCAACAAAATTCTTTTGACCCGGTGGATGCTGCCTGTGAACCGGAACGTCAAGTTCGGGAATTTACTGTTATGTATGATATTCTTACTCAAAGTTATATGATTGAAGATAAAAACGAAATTCGAATGTTCTTTAACGAGTTGCGTCAAAAATTGCTCGACTGGCATACTATTCCTTTTAAAACAGATGAATTTAACGAAAAAGAACACGAAATCAAACAATTTTATCTGTCAAAATCCGGAAACTAGGAGGTTGACTATGCAAAAGATTTACACAAAAATTGAATCCATTGTCGGTAACGTGGTCACCGTTCAAGCAACCGGTGTTCGCAATGGCGATTTGGCTCTTGTCGGCAAAAGCTATGCCAATGTTATCAAATTGGATAACGATAAAGTTTATTTGCAAGTTTTTGCGGGAACACAAGGAATCAGCACAACCGATTCGGTGAAATTTCTTAATCGTCCCATGATGGTCTCGTACTCCGACCATCTTTTGGGAAGAATTTTTAACGGAACAGGTATCCCGCGTGATAACGGTCCGGCTCTTACCGAAAATATGATACCGATTGGCGGTCCTTCGGTAAACCCCGCCAAAAGAGTAGTTCCTAAAACGATGATTCGTACAGGTATTCCGATGATCGACGTGTTTAACACGTTGGTGGAAAGCCAAAAACTCCCCATTTTTTCCTCGTCGGGTGAACCATATAATGAACTGTTGGCTCGCATTGCCATGCAAACCGAAGTGGATGTAATCGTCCTTGGTGGAATGGGGCTCAAATATGACGATTATCTCTTTTTCAAAGAAACTTTGGAAAAAAGCGGCGCAATGGGAAGAACGGTTATGTTTATTCACACCGCCTCTGATCCTACAGTGGAATGCACACTTGTTCCGGATATGTCATTGGCTGTTGCCGAACGGTTTGCATTGGATGGCAAAAAGGTGCTGGTGCTGTTGACGGATATGACCAACTATGCTGATGCACAAAAGGAAACCGCAATCACTATGGAACAAGTTCCCTCAAACCGTGGTTATCCCGGTGATTTGTATAGTTGCCTTGCTGCACGTTATGAAAAAGCGGTGGCATTTGATGGTTTGGGCTCTGTTACGGTTTTGGGTGTTACCACCATGCCCGGTGACGACGTTACCCATCCGGTGCCCGATAACACGGGTTACATTACGGAAGGTCAGTATTATCTCAAAAATGGAAGAATAGAGCCGTTTGGTTCTCTTTCTCGTTTGAAACAAAACGTTAATGGTAAAACGCGCGATGACCACCGAGCTTTGATGGATTGTATGATAAAACTTTACAGTGCTTACAAAGAAAGCCTTGAGAAAAAATCCATGGGCTTTTTGATGAGTGAATGGGACGAAAAGTTGCTCAAATACGGCGAATTGTTCGAAACCAAACTCATGGATTTGCAAGTGAATATTTCGTTGGAAGAAGCGCTGGATTTGGGTTGGGAAATTTTATCCGATTGCTTTTTACCCAATGAAACCGGTCTTAAAACCAGTCTCTTGCAAGAACGTTGGCCGAAAAAATCGGCGGATAGTTAATGGGTGAGCGGTATGGCATCTGTTAAACTGACTAAAAATGAACTCAAAAAGCAAAAAGATAATCTCAAACGGTTTGAAAGATATTTGCCCACCTTACAACTTAAAAAGCAACAACTCCAAATGGTTATCATGCAAGTGGAATCGGAATTTGAAGAAAAGAAAAAAGAATATGCTGCAATTGCTGACGGTTTAGATGATTGGGTGGCGGTTTTTTCGGAAAATCGATTGTTCTCCGAAAACCTAAAAATAGAAAATTTGGTAAAACCTGACACGGCCGTTTGCACTACGAACAACATCGCAGGTGTCATTGTTCCTGTCTTTCAGGAACTCACTTTTAAAGAAATTGCTTATGATGTTGCGGACTACCCTTTGTGGGTAGATGAAGCGCTGGTCCGTATGCGTGAAATTTCCAAATTAAATATGTTGTTAAAGGTGCTAAAAAGGCAACAGGAATTACTAAACAAGGAACTACGTCTAACTTCTCAACGCGTAAATTTGTTTGAAAAAATTAAAATTCCTGAAGCTAAAGAAAATATCCGAGTGATTGAAATTTATCTCGGTGATCAACAAACCAGTGCGGTTGTACGCGGCAAAATTGCCAAAGGTAAAAGGCAGGTGACTGCAACATGATTGAAAAAATGAAAAAGGTTTGTGTTGTAGCACAAGAGTCTAGAAAAGAAGAAATGCTTTTATCTCTTCGCGAGCTGGGAATTTTGCATGTTGCCGAAAAGAAAACAGCCGATCCTGCTTTTGTAGAACGATTTTCCACTCTTTCTAAACTGCTGTTGGAACTTAAAAACTATACTTCACAGCAGTTCGAAGAATTGCCGATGCTGACCGACAAAGAGTTTGAAGAAACGTACCAAAAAACCGTTTTAGCATTGGAAAGAAAGACTGCTCTTGAGAATAAGCGCACGGAACTGTTGCTTGAATTCGAAAAGTTGAAATCGTGGGGCGATTTTGATTCGTGGGCGATTCGAGAACTTTCCAAAACCGTAGAATTGCATTTTTATCGGTTGGATAAAAATGCCTATAAAACTCTTGCGGCAGATGAAGCCATTCACTTTATCCGTTTGTTGCCTGTGGAAAAAATGGAAACGGTAGCTGTGCTCGGAAAACTGGATGAATCATACAACGCGATTGAATTTATCATTCCCGAAAAAGGGCCTGTTCAACTGCAATGTGAATTACAAGATTGCGAAAAAGAACTTGACGAGTGTGAAAGTGTTCTTGCACAATCTGCTAAACATTTGCAAAACTATTCAGCTCAATTGCTTCAAACACAAAATGATTTAGAGTTTTCTTCAGTAAAAGAGACTTTGTCTGCTGAGAACACATTAGTATGGCTTGATGGCTATATTCCTGCCGCAGAAGAAGAAAATTTCTCAGCGGTCGCCAAAGAGAATAATTGGGCGTGGATGGTCAGTGATATTCAAGACGATGATCCCAATGTTCCAACGAAAATTCGCTACGGCAAACTAACAGGATTAATAAAACCGGTGTTCGATATTTTGGGTGTTGTGCCGGGGTATAGGGAATACGATATTTCCTTTTGGTTTTTGGCCTTTTTCGCTTTGTTTTTTGCCATGATAATCGGTGATGCCGGGTACGGCGCGTTGTTTTTATTAGGCACCGTTATACTTCACATCAAGGCAAAAAAGACAACCAATATTACGTTGCTGTTATATTTGCTATCCGCCACAACGATTGTATGGGGTGCACTTACGGGAACGTGGTTCGGCTTGGAAGGAGCCATGAAAATCCCTCTTCTAAAATCATTGGTTTTGCCATCTTTGGCTAACTACCCGCAATATTTTTCTGTTTCATCTTCCGACGTACAGAATAACGTTATGAAATTCTGTTTTAGTATCGGTCTTATCCAACTGGCTTTGGCTTGTATCATGAATATTCGTCGAAAAGCCTCCGAAAGGAACTTGTCGTGGATTGCCGATGTCGGATGGTTGGTTGCCATTTCTGCACTGTACTTTGTAGTGCTTAATTTGGTTATTGGAGAAAGCATTAACTTTGGGATTGTTGCAGCTTTCGTTGGTATTGGTTTTTTGCTTGTTGTCCTGTTTGGCGGAATGGCACCGGGTAAGACATTCTCGCAAGGTCTCAAAGCGGGACTTGGGGATGCCTTTACCGTGTTTTTGAACACAATATCTGCGTTTGGCAACGTTATGAGTTATATTCGCTTGTTTGCGGTTGGTATGGCATCTCTCGCCATTGCCCAAAGTTTTAACGATATGGCAGCGGGTTTTGACGGTGTTTTGGTTATTATCGGCGCTGTAATCATGGTGATTGGTCATTTGCTGAATATCGTTATGGGATTTTTGTCTGTTGTGGTTCACGGTGTACGCCTTAATCTGTTGGAATTTTCAGGTCAACTGGGAATGGAATGGTCCGGTGTTGCGTATGAGCCATTTAAAAAATTAACAAATAAAAAATAAGGAGAGTATAGTATGGGAATTCAATTTATTGGTATGGCATGTGCGTTAGGCTTCTCGGCCATTGGTTCGGCTTTTGGAGCGGGATATGCTGCGTTAGCATCTGCCGGTGCTTGGAAAAAATGTTATGCAAACGGAAAACCGGCTCCTTTTATGATGGTTGCTTTTTCCGGTGCACCGCTCACCCAAACGATTTATGGTTTTTTGCTAATGAATTTTATCCGCAGTGCTTTTGAGGCGGGTACGGCATCTGCTATGTTGTGTATGGCATTAGGTATTGTTTCGGGTATTTCTATTGGCCTTTCAGCCTTGTTCCAAGGCAAAGTTGCTGCTGCCTCTGCTGACGCTCTTGGCGAAACAGGGAAGGGCACTGCAAACTATTTCATTGTCATCGGTATCGTAGAAACTGTTGCGCTGTTTACCTTGGTGTTTAGCTTATTGTTGCTCCAATAAAAACTATCCTTTTTAGGGAAAAAGAAAAAAGCCGCTATTTAAGCGGCTTTTTCTCATTTGTGGTGGAGGCGAGGAGAATCGAACTCCTGTCCGAAAATCATTCACCGTGGTTTTCTCCGAGTGCAGTGTGTCTTTTGTGATTCCCCTCACTCACCGCCGACAAACAGGCTGTGAGTTACGGTAGTCGCCAAGTCATGACGGACGAAGCGACAGCCGTCCGTTCACGTTCACCGCTGCATGACGCCTTTATCCCGACCGCGGTACTTCGGGTAAAGACGGCGGCTTAATTAAGCCGCGAGAGCAACTTTAGAGTTGTCGTTTATTTTTAAAAGATTGCAGGGTTTATAGCGGTCCTGCACCGCTACTCGCTTACCAGGGCTTACAATCCCCGTCGAAACCTTTACGCCCCCCTATATAATAACAGTATACACAAGTATAGGGGAGAATATAAAGTTTGTCAATTAAAAATTGCGAAGCAGCGAAACCACTTTGCCCAAAACAAGCGCTTCTTTGACGTAAATGGGTTCAAACGCGTCGTTTTCGGGTTGCAGACGGATACAGTCTTTTTCAAAATAAATGCGTTTAACGGTAGCTTCGTCGCCAATAAGGGCCACAACAATATCACCGTTTTGTGCGGCGGGTGTTTTGTGGACAATAACAATGTCTTTGTCCAAAATACCGGCGTTGAGCATACTGTTGCCGGATACCCGCAAAGCAAACAATTCGTTAGCGGGATAACCGCCGCCGGAATAGGAGACATATTCTTCGATTTGTTCTACTGCCAAAATTGGTTGACCGGCAGTGACTTTACCCAAAAGAGGAACGCGTGACACCGATTCGCCAGGCATACGAATACTGCGATTTAATCCGCTTTCACGTTCAATATATCCTTCCTCGGTAAGCAGTTTTAAATAGCTGTGAACCGTAGAGGTGGATTTGATACCGGCGGCATTGCAAATTTCACGCACAGTGGGCGGGACGCCGTCTTGCGCACGTTCTTGCAAAAAAGTAAGAACTTTACGCTGTTTTTCGTTTAACGGTTTCATAAAATACCCCCTTACATAGCGTATTATAGCACACCTTTTCCAAAAAAGCAAACATTTGTTTGTTTTTTTGGAAAACAAAGTTTACATCCCTTTGCAAACAAGAATAGGTTGCAATCTAAGGCAAATTATGGTATCGTGGTGAAGGAGAAATCATTTGAAAGGAAGAAAACGATGATCAAAAATGCTATCGTCGGTCAATCGGGTGGTCCGACAGCGGTTATCAACGCCAGTTTGGCAGGCGTTTATGAAACTTGCAAAAATTTTGGGATCAAAACCTACGGCATGAAAAACGGTATTGCCGGTTTGCTTAAAGAACATTTGGTGGATTTGGAAACTGTACTTCCGGGCGAATTGGAAATCGAATTGCTCAAACGTACACCTTCCAGTTACTTGGGCAGTTGCCGTTATAAATTGAAAAATGCGGACGAAAACGATGCGGATTATGTCGAAATATTCCGTATTTTAGAAAAATTCAACATTGGCTATTTCTTTTATATCGGCGGTAACGATAGCATGGATACTATTGCCAAACTGTCGGCTTATGCGCAAAAGATTGGTAGCGAGATTCGCTTTATCGGTGTTCCCAAAACGATCGATAACGATTTAGCTGTTACCGACCATACGCCCGGTTATGGTTCTGCGGCAAAATATATTGCTACTGTAATGAAAGAAATCATTCACGATATTTCCGTGTACGATACCAAATCTTTGACGATTGTTGAAATTATGGGCCGCAATGCCGGCTGGTTGACGGCAGCGTCAGCTCTTTCCACAGGGGAAGATTGCGCCGGTCCGGATTTGATTTATTTACCGGAAATTCCGTTTGATATGGAAGAGTTTTTAACTCGTATTCAAACGTTGCAAGAAACTAAGAAAAACCTGATCATTGCTGTTTCAGAGGGCATCAAAACCAAGGATGGCAGATATGTCTGTGAACTTTCTGCGGACGAAACCGTGGTTGATGCTTTTGGACATGTCAAACTCACCGGCGTTGGACGCTTTTTGGAAAATCTAGTGGCACAGCGCCTCAAAATCAAAGTCAGAAGCATTGAACTTTCTACGTTGCAACGTTGTGCAGGACATTTGACAAGCCGTACCGATGTTACCGAAGCCTATCAAGCGGGTGGCGCAGCGGTTCCGGCTGCTTTGGGCGGCAACACAGGTAAAATGGTGGTGCTAAAACGATTGTCAGATACCCCTTACCAATGCACAACCGATTTATACCCGATTGGCGAAATTGCCAATTTGGAAAAAACAATGCCTCTTTCGTGGATTGATGTGGAAAATCTGCAAATGAAACAAGAATTTTTAGATTATGCTCGTCCGTTGATTCAAGCGGAATTACCGCCGATATACCTTTCCGGATTACCGTATCACATTCGCTTGGATGTATAAATTTCTTACAGTTTATTCATAATCCATTCACACTCATACTCAAAAGTCTTGTTATAATTTGATTGTACTCAGGGCAAGAATGGAGCCGCACCGGACTTGCTCTATGCAGAGTACATTACCCCTCCTCAAAACACCCCTCTAACTTAAAGTGGAAGACTTGCTGTTCAGCAAGTCTTTTGCTTTTTACAGACCACATACCAAAACGGTATGTGGTTTTTTTGTTCTAAAATTTTTCGGCGTGACATACAAATGAAACAAAGGTGGAAAGTAGCATGAATGGATACCAAAGAGCCATAGAAATATTCCCTGTGGAACTAAGGACTGTTTTGTCAAAGGTACCGCTAACCGTTAAACAAAAAATCCAAGAAATCCGTTTGAGAACAGGACAAGCCATTTGTTTGGGATATAACGGTCGAGAACAATATTTCACGTCGCAGGGGGAAGTATGTCTAAGCAAAAAAGATGCAGTTGTTTGTTCGGATGATTGGATACGACAAACTGTCGACACACTTTGCGAGGGCTCCTTTTATGCGCATCAAGAAGAGTGGAAAAATGGTTTTTTGACAGCATCCAATGGCTGCCGTGTGGGAATTGCGGGAACCGCACTGACCGAACAAGGGGAAATTATGGGGTATCGCAACATTACCGCTTTGTGTGTCCGAGTATCTCGTGAGCATTTTGGTTGCGCGGAACCGTTAGCTCCTTATCTATACGATGGCAAACCTCATAGCTTGCTGGTGTGCGGAGAACCTTCCAGTGGGAAAACAAGCATCTTGCGCGATGTGGTTAGACTCTTGAAAAAGGAACGGTTATCCGTATCGGTGGTAGATGAGCGTGGAGAATTATCACGCAATATGGTAGGGTGTGATGTGTTGAAATTGGCTTCAAAAGCAGGTGGATTGGAACAGGCCATTCGGTGCTTGTCACCACAGGTTGTGGTTTTTGATGAGCTTGGTGGAAAAAAAGAATGGGAATCTATAAAAGAAGGTATGCTACGCGGTGTTCCCACCATAACCTCTGTCCATTGTGTAAATCCGCAAGAACTTTTGTTTCGTGATGGTGGAATTTTATTACATTGCGGTGTTTTTGAACATATCGTGGTTTTAAAAGGACGAGAAGCTCCGGGCTTGATTGATAAGATATACAATACCAAGGAGTGGTTATGTGAAAATTCTCGGATTCTTGCTGGTTGTTGTGACGGGAATGTCGATTGGCTGGAATATAAAACAAGCTCAAAGCAAGAGAATCCGTTCTTTGGAGTGGTTTGAACGGTTTTTAGAATATGCGGCACAGCGTATTCGTTTTTCGTCATTGCCGATTGCAGATTTGCTAAGTGCCCTTGCCTGTATGGAAGAATTTTCACAATTTTCATTATTACAAGCCGCAAGTAGCAGCAAAGATTTTCGCGCGTCGTGGCAACGCGAACTGAAATGTTTTTCTAAAGAATTTTCTCTTTCGGTGCGAGAAAAAGAACTGTTTTCCGATTTTATGAACGGATTTGGAAAAACAGATGTTGTTGGTGAGGTACATTATTGTGAGCACTATCGTTTGTTGGTAAATCAGTGTATAGAAGATGTTCGCGAACAAGTTAAACAAAAAGGCAATTTGTATCTAACGTTTGGTTTTTGTTGCGGTGGGCTAATAGGGTTATTATTCTTGTAAGGAGATACTACTATGGAAGTGGATTTGATTTTTAAAATTGCAGCTATCGGTATTATTGTTGCGGTGTTAAATCAAGTGCTTATACGATCAGGTCGAGAAGAACAAGCCATGATGACCACCCTGGCAGGGCTGATTGTGGTGCTTACCATGGTGGTAACCGAAATCAGCGATTTGTTTCGAATGGTAAAATCGGTGTTTGGACTATAAGCGATGGAACTAACGGGCTATTTGGCAGCAATTGTACTTGCTGCTTTTTTATCGGTAGTTATTCGTCGACAAAATCCCGAACAAGCTTTGGCAGTAACACTCGTTGCGGGCATCCTTTTGTTAGTGGCTGTATTGCAACGGGCAATGCCCTTGTTCCGCAACGTACAAGATATGTTGTCGCAAAGCGGGCTGTCCGAAGAGTATTTACACATTGTTTTTAAGGCGTTAGGTGTTTGCTTGTTAACACAACTTGCTGCGGATGTGTGTCGCGATGTAGGGGAACAGGCACTTGCTAATAAAGCGGAATTTGCCGGAAAAGTATCTCTTCTTTTGTTGGCGTTACCTTTGTTTGAAAAAATCGGGAGCATTGCGTTGTCCTTGATGGAACAGAAAGGATAGTCTATGCGTTTTCTTAAAATTACAGCAATAGTATGGTGCTTGTTTTTGGTGATTTTTATCCCGGTTAGTGCTAAAACAGTGGACGAGCTATACAAAGAACAATTGCAATCCAGCGGAAGCGAATCGCTGCTTGAATCTGTTCCCGAAGAAACCAAAGAACTTTTATCAATGCTGAATATAACATCGTTAGAAAAAGATAGTTTAAGTTCCGTTAATTTACCGACGATTTGGGAGATGTTGCTTAATCTTCTTTCCTTGTTGGCGCCCAAACCTCTTGCTGCATGCGGAACAGTGTTTGGTATTACCGTTTTATATGCGTGGGTAGATGGCCTAAAAAACACATTACATACCGAAGAAACTTCCACTGTTTTTGCGGTGGTATGTTCTTTGGCGTCTTGCGGAGCAGTTATGTTTCCAATATCAGAATGTATAAAAAATGTGTGCGGTGCCATGGACTCCGTTTCGGTGTTTATGACGTCTTTTGCCCCTATTTACGCAGGCGTGTTGTTAAGCGGCGGAAGTGCGGTAACAGCCTTGTCGTTTCAATCAATCGTTTTGTATGCTGCCGAATTTTTGACCTATTTTTCAGGCAACGTTATCTTGCCGTTATTGACAGTTTCCCTTTCTTTGGGATTGACGGGTTCTTTAACACCGGAAATAAACTTGGGAAAGGTAGGTGACTGGGTAGGGAAAGTGGCAACCTGGTTATTGACGTTGGGTATGTTTTTGTTTGCAGGATTGCTATCGATACAAAGCCTAACCGGAAGTGCAGTTGACAGGTTGGGGGATCGTATAATGAAATTTTCCATTTCTACGTTTGTGCCGGTGGTTGGATCCTCGCTTAGCGAAGCGTTTTCTACCGTACGCGGTTGTTTGGGCTTGCTGCGCTCTACACTCGGTGGCTTTGGAATAATCACATCGTTGCTCATTGTTTTACCCCCGCTATTATCGTGCTTTGTATGGCAACTATCATTGTCGCTGTGTAACGTGGGTGCGGAAATGTTCGGTTTGTCAGCATTGTCGAATGTGTTGAAATCTGCACACGGTGTTACCAAATGTCTTGTTGGATTACTGGCGGCAAGTGGTGTGTTGTTGGTTATTTCCGTAACAGTAGTTACTGTGGCAACCGGAGGGAAAACATGAAAGATATTCAAGTTTGGTGCTCGCTTGTGTGTTTAACAGCTCTCGGTTGCACAGCAGTACGGTTGCTAGCACCCAAAGATGGGGTTGGAAAATTGTTTCGCTTAATTACGGTCTCGTTTTTCCTGTGTTGTTTTATATCCCCGTTGTTAAAAATTTCCTCTTCAACAGCGCTGGCTATTGATTGGATGCCTCCCGAAACAGTTTCGGAATTGTTGGATAATCGTGTTACAAAACAACTGCAATCGCAGGTAGAACAAGCGGTAGAAGAAGTGGTGATTAAAGCTTTTTCCGAACGAAATCTTCTTGCACAAAAAATTGTGGTAGAAACGGATATTTCAGATGAGGGGAACATATATATTAAGCAGATTACCGTGACGGTGGACAAACAAAATATACCGGCAAGCGCGGTGGTGCGGGAGGTGTTAGCAAAGCAATTAAAAACAACCGTGACAATAAAAACAAAGGATTAGAGGTTTCGGTATGGAGAAAAAAGAAATTATGGATAAATGGTTACAAAACCGCTTTTTTTCAGTGTTAAAAAACAAAAAAATGGTGTTACTTATTGGTCTTTTCGGTTTGGTGTTACTTATCTTGCCGGATCTTTTCCCAAAAAGCAGCAGCGTAAAAGAGCAAAGCAAGCATTTTTCCACGGAAGAATATATACAACGTGTTGAGCAGCAGTTGGTAAATCTTATTGGCAGTATTCAAGGTGCCGGAAAATGCAAGGTTATGGTTACTTTGGAAAGCGGCGTTGAGTATGTTTATGCAACTGAGCAAAAAACCAATTCTGATAGACAAGAAGAAAACGCTGCCGACGAAAACCGTCTTACGCAACGTAGTGACAGCGAATCTTCTGCCATTGTCATTGATAGCGGAGATAAGCGAGAAGGTTTGCTGATAACCGAATTACAGCCCACTGTTCGTGGCGTTGTGGTGGTGTGCGACGGGGGAGACAGCGAGGAAATATGTGAGCGAATTACGCAGGCGGTAACAGTGGCATTAAACATTTCATCAAAACGCGTTTATGTGACGAAACAATCATAAAAGGAGAGAGTTATTATGAAGAAATTTTTGGGTAAAAAACAAGTTTTGTTAGGAACCTTGGCGGTAGCATTGGGAGTTGCTGTTTATTTGAATTATTATTTTGCGCAATCGCCATCGGTTATGCCGGATAATATAGGGGCGCAAACACAAACAAAACCAAACGATGATAAAAATTTAGGTGAGGCACTAAACGTGAACGGAAACGCCGAAAACAAAGAAGAACAAACGGCAGAAGAATATTTTTCAATGGCACGTGAAAGCCGAGAAAATTCTCGCAAAGAGGCGGCGCAAACAATTAAAGATTTGCTCAGCGATGTCAAGGCAACCGATGAACAAAAAAATGCTGTAACAGCACAAGTGATAGCATTAACCAAAGCAATCGAACAAGAAAATAAGATTGAAAGCCTTGTCAAGGCAAAAGGCTTTACGGATTGTTTAGCATACATCGAAAGCGATAAATGCAGTGTTGTTGTGCAAAGCGACGACTTAACCGCCCAAGATGCAGCCAAAATTTCTCAAATAGTGACCGCTCAAGCGGATATTTCTGCACAAAAAATTAATATTGTTACAGTAAATTAATAAAAAACTGTTGCCCCAAAGGCCTTTGTGGTATATAATAAAGACACAAAGGATAAGGGAGGATATTATCATGGGTGATAAAGGACATCAAGCACCAAAAGGATGTTGCATTATTTCGGAAGACGTTATCGCAACAATTGCTGCAACGGCAGCAGCGGAAGTCCCCGGTGTAGCGGGTATGGCAACGCGTACCGATATTCGCGGTTTTATCAATTCGTCTGCTTCCAAATCTGTAGCGGTTATCAATAACGAAAACGAAACGATTGTCACGTTATATATCAATCTAAAATTAGGCGTTCGTATTCCCGAAGTAGCGGGTCAAGTACAACGTGTGGTTAAGAACGAAGTGCAATCCATGACCGGAAAACCCGTTACCAAAGTTAACGTACACATTGCCGGCGTAGTGTTGGAAGATGCGCCCGAAAAACAAACACCGGAGCAATAAGAAAAGGAATTTTAAGTAGAAAGGCTTGTGTGCGGCATGACACGAAGAGCATCGCGGGAATTGGCTTTTTTCATTTTGTTCGAAAAAAGTTTTTCCGACGCAACGATTGAAGAAATATTAGATAACGCCGGCGAAGCACGCGATGTTGTCAGTAGCAATTTTGCTGTTTCTTTGGCAGAGGGGACGATTTCCCATTTAAATGAGATTGATGAAAAAATATCCAATTTTTCTCATAAATGGAACAAAAATCGTTTGTCGCGTGTTGCTTTGGCAATTCTTCGTTTGGCTTTGTATGAAATGCTTTGGGAAGAAGAAATCCCTGTCAGTGTTTCCATTAACGAGGCTGTCGAACTTGCCAAACTTTACGGAAGCGAAGCGGATGCCACCTTCATTAATGGCGTACTGGGCGGTATTTCCCGCCATGCGGATGATACACAATGAAATGTTTTTTAGGGCTGGATACCAGCAATTACACAACCTCCGTCGCGGCATTTGATGCTGAGGCGGGGGTGCTTTGGCAAGTAAAACAACTTTTACCCGTAGCCGATGGCAAATTAGGGCTTCGGCAATGTGACGCGGTGTTTCACCATGTCCGTCAATTACCAAGCCTTTTTGAAAAGTTGTACTGTACCATGGGCGCGATTCCTCAAATTGAGGCGGTAGGGGCTTCCAACCGCCCCCAACAAACCGAAAATTCATATATGCCGTGTTTTTTGGTAGGAGAAGGTGCTGCCCGTCAACAGGCTGTGATACTTCATAAACCTGCATATTTTTTCACTCACCAACAAGGCCATGTTATGGCAGCTTTGTATGGCGCACAGTTGCTGGACTGGCGTTTTCAACCGTTTTTGGCATTTCATGTTTCGGGCGGCACAACCGATGCCTTGCTTGTAAAGCCGGATACTCAAACTGTTATTTCTTGTGAAAAAGTGGCATCATCTTTGGATTTAAAAGCCGGACAACTTATCGACCGCGTTGGCGGTATGTTGGGATTGCCTTTTCCCGCCGGTCCTGCGCTTGAACAATTGGCACAGCAAGCCCAAACAGAAGTAAAACTACCTCGACCTTCTTTGGACGGTGTTTCTTGCCATTTGTCCGGTGTGGAAAACCAATGTAAAACTTTGCTTCAAAAAGGCACTCCGCCACAGGAAATTGCACTGTTTTGTTTGCGTAGTATCCAAGCTGCTTTAGAAGGTATGGTTAAAGCACTTTTTTCGCAATATGGCGAACACCCTCTTCTTTTTGCCGGTGGGGTTATGTCAAATAGCTTATTAAAAAAAGAACTTACCGAACGTTTGGGAGGCCATTTTGCGCCACCTGAATATTCCGCAGATAATGCGGCGGGTATCGCCGTTCTTACTTCACTACAACACAAAGGATGATGACATGACAACCGTTACTGTCAGTCAATTGAATCGGTATGTGCGCTCGCTGATTGAAAGTGATGCGCAGTTAAGTCATGTCATGATAAGTGGTGAAATCAGCAATTTTGTTAATCATTATAAATCCGGTCACTTGTATTTTTCGCTCAAAGACGAAACGGCTTTGGTAAAAGCGGTTATGTTTCGTTCTCAAGCGCTAACATTGAAATTTATGCCCGAAAACGGCATGAAAGTGATTGTGCGCGCTCGTGTTTCTTTGTATGAAAAAGATGGAGCTTACCAAATTTATGTAGATGAGATGCAGCCGGATGGGGCAGGCGCTTTGCAAGTTGCTTTTGAACAGCTCAAAGCGCGTTTGGAGGAAGAAGGTTTATTTGCTTCTGAAAGAAAACGCCCGATACCTAAGTATCCGCGTTGTATCGGCGTGATTACTTCTTCGACCGGTGCGGCGGTGCAAGATATTTTCAATGTGTTGCATCGGCGCTATCCTTTGGCAACGGTTGTCCTGTTACCCGTGTTGGTACAAGGAGAGGGCGCTGCTGCGCAATTGGTACAAGCCTTGCAAACATTTGAAGCAATGCGCCAAAAAAAACACCCGCAAACGCCAAATGTGATTATTATCGGTCGCGGTGGTGGCTCTTTGGAAGAATTGTGGGCTTTTAACAACGAAGGATTGGCGCGTACAGTAGCCGCCTCTGTTATTCCGGTTATTTCTGCGGTGGGTCATGAAACGGATTTTACCATCTGCGACTTTGCGGCGGATTTACGAGCTCCAACACCGTCTGCAGCGGCAGAGTTAGCTGTCCCGGATACAACTGAATTGTTGCAACGCTTAACGTTACTTCAAATTGTTTCCAAGCGTGCTGTTTGTAACGCATTACAACAAAAGAAACAACGTTTAGAAACGCTAATCGAAAAACCATGTTTGCGTTCTCCTTTATATTTTTCAGAAGAACGTGCCATGCGTCTTGACTATTTACTCAAACGTTTTTCGAGCGCTTTGGCATTGTCAATATCTCGCTCAGACCGTCGTTTGGCGGAAATTGCGGGAAAACTTCATGCGCTCAGCCCTTTGCAGGTGCTGTCACGCGGGTATGCCATTGCCCAACACGGACAAGCCGTTATTCAATCGGTCGACGATGTTGCGATAGGGGACGAAATCACCCTACGCGTTCACGATGGCGAAATAAATTGTTATGCCACGGCTAAAAATAAAGGGGAGAAAAAATAATGGAGCAAAACTTAACATTTGAAGGTGCAATGACACGATTGGAAGAAATCGTTTCTTTGCTGGAAGCCGGCAAATGCACGTTGGATGAATCTCTTAAACTGTTCGAAGAAGGAGCTTCTTTAACGGGTTTTTGCACAGATGCTCTCAAAAAAGCCGAGCAGAAAATCATTACCCTTACGGACAAAAAGGAGGAATCCTAATGTCCTTATATACTGTCACGTTAGAACAGCATTTGTCCTACTTTGAAAAGCATTTTCCTGTTGTTTTTTCTTCCCTTAACGAAGAAAACCGCTTGATAGAAGCCATGCGCTATGCTTGTGAAGGCGGCGGAAAACGGATTCGTCCCGTGCTGTTAATGGAATGTTGCCGAATGAGCGGCGGTGATCCTCAAAAAGCGGTTCAATTTGCCGCGGCATTGGAATTGATTCATTCCTATTCCTTGGTACACGATGATATGCCATGCATGGATAACAGCCCTTTGCGCAGGGGAAAGGCATCGGTTCATGCCGCCTACGGAGAAACCATGGCGCTGCTTACCGGTGATGCTTTGCTGAATTTAGCTTTTGAAACTGCCTTGGCAGATAACACGTTCCCTGCTTCGGCGCAACTTTCTGCCACGCGTATTTTGGCAGAATGCGCAGGCGTTCGCGGCATGATTGGTGGTCAGTTGTTGGATTTGGAAAGCGAAGAAAAAACCATTGATTTACCGACACTTAAAACCTTGCAAGAACGTAAAACCGCGGCGTTGTTGGTTGCAGCGTGCAAAATGGGAGCCACACTGGGTGGCGCCGATGCCGAACAAATAGAACAAGCAGGGCGTTATGGCTATTATATCGGTTTGGCATTCCAAATTGTTGATGATATTTTGGATGCGACATCCACTGCACAAGAATTGGGAAAACCTGTTGGCAGTGATGAGGAAAACCAAAAAAACACGTATGTGTCTTTGCTTGGTGTAGAAAAGGCAAAGCAGTTGGCAAAAGAGTACACCGAAAAAGCAATAGATGCACTCTCCTCGTTTGGTGAATTGGGAAATGATTTGTGCTGTTTAGCGGAACAACTGTTACATCGAACTCATTAAAACAGTATTCCTTTAAGTTCATAAAGAAAGAAAAGGAAAACAAAATGGAAATTTTGAAAAACATTCAATCGCCGCAAGATGTTCAAAAATTGTCGTTTGAACAATTAGACGTGCTGTGCGATGAACTTCGTCATAAAATTATCGAAACCGTTTCCAAAAACGGTGGGCATCTTTCGTCAAATTTAGGTGTAGTGGAACTAACGGTAGCATTGCACAAACAGTTCTCTTTGCCAAATGACTCTTTGGTTTGGGATGTCGGGCACCAATGTTATTGCCACAAACTGCTTACCGGTCGTTTTGAACAGTTTGATACGCTGCGCAAAAATGGTGGTATTTCCGGCTTTCCTCGTCCGGAGGAAAGCGCATACGATACGTTTGTAGCCGGTCATAGTTCCACTTCCATTTCGGCGGCTCTCGGCATGGCAAAGGCCAATACCTTGGCGGGAAATAACGATTATGTGGTTGCGGTTATAGGTGATGGAGCCATCACCGGTGGCTTAGCATATGAAGGTTTGTGTAACGCCGGTCGTGATAACGACCGCTTAATTGTAGTGCTTAACGATAACCGTATGTCTATTAACCGAAATGTAGGTTTTGTGGCACGTCATTTGGCTAGTTTGCGTTCTCGTCCTCGCTATGTTAAAGCAAAAAACGATTTTGGCAAAGTGTTGTCATCTGTTCCGCTTATCGGTAAACCGCTTCGGCGATTGCTGACGTGCGGTAAATTGCATTTAAAACAAGCGGTTTATCACAGCAGTTCCATGTTTGAAGAAATGGGCTACTATTACTTAGGCCCTGTCGACGGTCATGATTTACACGATCTTACTTCGGCGTTAGAAACTGCAAAACTTGTCAATCGTCCGGTTTTGTTGCATGTGGAAACTGTAAAGGGACAGGGCTATACACACGCTTTGAGAAATCCGGATATGTATCACGGTATTTCTGCTTTTCATCCCGAAACGGGCGAACCTGTCAAAAGCGGTTGTGGGTTTTCACAAGCAGCGGGTGACTGTTTGCGTGAATTGGCAAAAAAAGATGAAAAAATTTGTGTGGTAACTGCCGCAATGACCGATGGTACCGGTCTTAAAACCTTTGCTAAAGAATACCCGACACGCTTTTTCGATGTCGGTATTGCGGAAGAACATGCCGTTACCTTTACTTCCGGCATGGCGACTAAAGGGTTTTTACCGGTTTTTGCGGTATATTCTACTTTCTTGCAACGTTCTTATGATCAACTACTCAACGATACTTCAATTATGAACAACCATATCGTTTTAGCTGTTGATCGTGCCGGTTTGGTTCCGGATGATGGTGAAACACATCAAGGCATATTTGACGTACCATTTTTATCTACGATACCTCATACTACTGTTTTTGCACCCTCTACATTTGAAGAATTAAACCTTCATTTCAAGCAAGCAATTTATGAAACCGAGGGTATCGCTGCTGTGCGCTATCCAAAAGGCGCTGAATTTTCAGGACTTTTGGGCTACAAACCCTCTAAAAAAGCGTTTACTCATTTTAAAAATCCGCATGCTCGCACGTTGGTGATCACATACGGACGTCTTTTTTCTAATGCTCTGCAGGCTGTGCGAAAACTGCAAGACGAAGTACCGCTTTCGGTGTTAAAACTTAACCAAATCCATCCGCTTCCTTTGGAAGTGTTTAAACTGATAGCGCAATATCAACGCGTTGTGTTTTTTGAAGAGGGCTCTTACAAAGGTGGCATTGCTCAACAAGTAGGTGCGCAATTAATGGAACGTAAATTCCGCGGCACCTACGAAACGTATGCAATTGACGCCATTGTTCCCGCTTGCTCGGTGGAAGAAGGACTACGTCGTTTCGGCTTGGATGTAAGCGGAATGGTGGAAACGTTGCATAGAACAGAGGAACCAAAAAATGCCAGATGAACAACGTTTGGATGCGGTGGTTGTCCAAAAGGGGTTTGCCACCGGTCGTGACAAAGCCAAAGAATTGATTCGTCTTGGTTTGGTGCAAGTCAACGGTGTGGTGTCGAACAAACCAGCTCAAACCGTTTCCTCAATGGATACGGTGGAATGTACAGCAAAAACAGAAGCTTTTGTGGGCAGAGGTGGGCTTAAATTACAACATGCCTTGTCCTTGTTGCCACCACTAAAACCATTGTTTATGGCAATGGATGTGGGTGCTTCTACAGGTGGTTTTACGCAATGTCTGTTGCAGCACGGTGCAGCAAAGGTATATGCGGTAGATGTCGGTCATGGGCAACTTCATCCTTCGTTGGCAACCGATGAACGAGTGGTTAACTTAGAGGGTACAGATATTCGTAACACATCTTTTTTGCAAACTGTTATTCCCGAACAATCTGTCGATATGGTTTCTGTGGATGTGTCTTTTATTTCTCTGCGTACGGTGCTACCATCCGTTTTACCATTTGTCAAGAAAAACGGATGTCTTGTTTTGCTTATAAAACCGCAGTTTGAGGCGGGAAAATCAGCGGTTGGTAAAAATGGTGTAGTGCATGACCGCCGCGAACATTATCGCGTGTTAAGAGAACAATGTGAAGTGTTTGCTGAATTGGGCCTTTCTTTAAACGCATTGACAGCTTCTCCCATTGTGGGTGGTGTTGGTCGGCGTGATGGAAACATTGAATATCTGGCTGTTTTACAAAACAACAAAGATTGCGGTGTTCAGCCGGATATTCGTTTGCTGGTAGATACTGCTTTTTCAGAACTTAAATAGGGGGTGCACGTATGAATATTACGGTGGTTCCTAATTTTAATACCATAGACGGCGAGTTTGTTTGCCAAAAAGTTTGCAGTGCGTTGGAAGAATTATCGGTTACGGTGTTAGTGCCGCAAGATAAGTCTTTCCCGCCCAAAGATTTGGACGATTGTTTACGTCGCTGCGATGTTGCCATTGCGTTAGGTGGTGACGGCACCATTATACATTGCGCCAAACGTGCAGCATCTTTTGGTGTTCCGGTATTGGGTATTAACAGTGGCCGCTTGGGCTTTACTGCCGGCTTGGAGTCGGGGGAATTGGCGGCACTTTCCCGCTTGATTAGCGGTGAATACACCTTGGAACGGCGCATGTTGTTGGATGTAATGGTTGGTGACCGTACATTTCACGCTTTAAACGAAACAGTTGTTTCTCGTGGTGCGTTGTCACGTATGGTCGAAGTGGAAGTTGCCAATCGTGGTGAACGTGTTGCGCGTTACAAAGCGGATGGCGTTATCGTTGCCACCCCGACCGGTTCAACTGCCTATTCACTGTCGGCAGGTGGACCGGTAATCGAACCGTCTTTACACTGCTTGCTGTTAACCCCAATTTGTCCGCATTCGTTACATACGCGTCCGTATTTGTTTGGCGCGGATTGTGAACTTTCTTTAACCCCCATAACAGATACACCTGTTTTCCTGACGGTAGATGGGGAAGAAGCCATCGAAATAAAAGTAGGAGAAACAGTTCGTGTGGTACGTTCTAAAACACAAGCGTCCTTAATTCGTTTGATACATAAACCCTTTTACGATGTGTTACATGAAAAACTCATGCACAGAAAGGATTAATACCATGAAAGTTAAACGCCAATCCAAAATTTTGGAGATTATTCAAAACCGCGTTATCGAAACGCAAGACGATTTGTTGGCGGCTTTGGAAGAAAACGGTTTTGCGGTCACACAAGCCACCGTTTCTCGCGATATCAAAGAATTACGCTTGATAAAAACGTTGGATAACAACGGCTCCTATCGTTATGCGACTGTTAACGCCGATAGCGAACGTCCTTCCGGTCGTTTCCATTCTATTTTCCAAGAAGCGGTACGAAGCATTGATTTTGCTTGCAATCTCGTGGTTGTTAAATGTTTACCGGGTATGGCTCAAGCCGCGTGCGCTGCTATGGATTCTTTGCATTTCCCTTCGGTTGTCGGTACCCTTGGTGGGGATGATACGTTCATTTGTATTACGAAAAACAGTGAAGATGCTGTTGGCTTGGTGGAAGAATTAAAAAAATTGCAACGTCAAGGAGAATAAACCGTGCTGGAATGTTTACACATTGAAAACATTGCTGTTATCGAACGAGCAGATATTCAGTTTCGTACAGGATTTACGGCACTTACCGGTGAAACAGGTGCCGGTAAATCCATTGTTATCGACGCCATTAACGCCGTGTTGGGAGAACGAACACGGCGTGATTTGGTGCGCACAGGGAGCGAAACGGCTCATGTAACGGCATTGTTTAATGAACTTTCCCTATCGGTGGTTGAACAATTAGAAAATCTTGGTTACCCGCCGGATGAAGACGGCAATCTGCTTATTGGACGCACGATTTCGGCAGAAGGGAAAGGCTCTTGTACTGTCAACGGACGTCCCGCTACGGCATCACTGTTGCGGGAAATTGGAAAATTGCTGGTCGATTTACACGGTCAACACGAAAACCAAGCACTCCTTTCTCCTGAAACGCACTTGGCATATTTGGATCGTTTCGGTGGCTTGGAAGAACAACGCCATCGCTATGAAGAGGCTTACCACGCTTGGCGTAAAGTCTGTCGAGAGCTGCAGCAAGTAGACATTGACGAAACCGAAAAAGCTCGTCGTATGGATTTGTTGCGCTATCAAATTGAAGAAATCGAAGCGGCTAATCTCACCGTGGGGGAAGAAGAGGAAATTTCAGCGCGGCGTTCCATGTACCGCAACTCTGAAAAAATCGCTTCGCGTTTAGCCGAAGCAAAATCGTTGTTGTTTGGTAACGACGGTACAGAGGGAGCCTTGTCGCTCGGTGAACAAGCGGTATCTTCTGTGAACAGCGCTTCACGGTATATGGAGAAGGCTGCCGAAGTTTCAGAACAGTTGCAAAATGCTTTGTACGAATTCCAAGCCGCCGCAGACGAGGTCAAAGAACTTGCTTCATTGCTGGAATTTGATCCGCGTGAAGCGGATGAGGTCGAAAACCGTTTTGAGGTTTTGCGGCGTCTGTTTTCAAAATACGGTTCTACAACCGAAGAAGTTTTATCTTTTTGTGCAACTGCACAAGAACAGTTGCAACAAATTGAGTTGTCAGATGAACATATTCAGCGCTTAACAGAGCAAGAACAAAAACTGCATGCAGCTGCATGTCGTGAAGCCGAGCAGCTCACCGCTAAACGTCGCGAAACCGCACTTACATTTTCACAAGCGGTTGGCGCACAATTGGCGTTTTTGGATATGCCAAATGTGTCTTTACAAATCGATTGCCATTCGGCTCCTTTGTCGGTGACAGGCGCCGATATGGTTGAATTTCTGATGTCTGCCAATATTGGGGAACCCGCAAAACCTATTACACGCATTGCTTCGGGCGGTGAACTTTCACGTATAATGTTGGCAATCAAATCGGTTTTGGCCGATGCCGACGAAATCGATACTCTTATTTTTGACGAAATTGATACCGGCATTAGCGGAAAAGCCGCGCAAAAAGTTGGCCTACGTTTACGCCAAACCGCCGAAAGCATAACACGTCGTCGCCAAGTTCTTTGCGTTACGCACTTGGCACAAATTGCGGCACGTGCTCAACAACATTTCTTGATTAACAAAACCGTCAAAGATGGTCGCACCTATACACAGGTCACACCGTTGTCGGAACAAGAGCGCGAACAAGAGTTAGCGCGGATTATCGGCGGTACTATCACCCCTGCCAATCTGCAAGCGGCAAAAGAAATGCTTCAAAATTAGTCTTTACTTTTACACTTTATTGTGTTACAATGTAAAAAAGTGTGAAGTGGGAGAGAGTATGATTATGAACACAAAGATTCAAGATAAAGACATCGATTTTTTGTGCGATGCCGTCCTGCAATTGAAAAACCGTGAAGAATGCTATCGTTTTTTTGAAGATTTATGTACGATTTCGGAACTGAAAGCCATGGCGCAACGTATGGCAGTGGCACGTATGCTCAACAAAAAAGAAGTATATACAGATATCGTTAAGCAAACCGGCGCTTCTACTGCTACTATCAGTCGCGTTAATCGCGCCTTGCAATATGGTTGCGATGCCTATACCATGGTGTTCGAACGTCTGGAAGCAGCAAACGAGGAGTCGGATTTGTGAGCGGGTATCAAGCTTTTTCGGAGTTTTACGACCGCTTGATGACGGATGTGGACTACCGCTCTCGCGCAGAATATTTGGTTTCACTGTTTGAACGTCACGGTGCTCGTCCGCAAACCGTGCTGGATGTCGCGTGCGGTTCGGGTATCTTGTGCCAAGAATTTTTGCGTTTGGGTGTCGACCCCATCGGCGTGGACGGTTCTGCCGATATGCTTGCAAAAGCCGGTGAAAAACTTTGCGGTCGCGTTTTGCTTTTGCAGCAAGATATGCGTAACCTCGATTTATACGGAATGGTGGATGGCGCTGTCTGTACTATGGACAGTGTCAATCATTTGTGCAAAACGGGGGATGTGCAACGCTTTTTTGAGCGTGTCCGCTTGTTCGTAGAACCTGGCGGACTGTTTATTTTTGATGTCAACAGCATTTATAAACACCGTCACGTTTTGGCAAACCAAGTTTTTGTTGCCGAAGAATCCGACGTGATGTGCGTGTGGCGCAATCGTTTGATTCAAAGTACAAACGAAGTGGAAATGCTGTTGGATTTTTTTGCCGAAGAGGAAGACGGCACCTATTCTCGCTTTTGCGATACGGTGCGCGAACGCGCTTATTCCAAGCAAACGTTGTGCCGTTTGCTTCAAAAAACAGGGTGGGATTGTCTGGCGGTATATGCCGATATGACAACGGATGAACCTTCGTCCGATTGCCAACGGTTAGTTTTTGTTGCGCGGAATAATCGTACTGTCGAACAAGCCAAAAACGGAGAATAAGAGGTCACAGTTTATGAGTAAAGCTATACGGTGCTTAACGTCTGATGCCACGGTGATGGCATTGGCAATTGACGCCACGGATATCGTAGCAAAAGCTGAACAAATTCATCAAACCTCCGCAGTGGTTACCGCTGCTTTGGGTCGTTTGCTGACTGCCGCATCCATGATGGGGATCATGCTCAAAAACACAGAAGATTCTGTTACCCTCAAAGTTAACGGCAACGGACCAACCGGTCAGTTGATTACTGTGTCTGACGGCAGGGGAAATGTGCGGGGATATGCGACCAATCCCGTGGTAGAAATTCCGCTCAAAGAAAACGGAAAACTGGATGTCAGCGGTGCCGTAGGCACCGAAGGCCTTTTGTATGTTCTGCGTGATACAGGCGCCCCCGAACCGTATGTTGGATGCACACCTTTGGTAACCGGTGAACTTGCCGAAGATATTACCTCTTATTACGCTGTCAGCGAACAAATCCCCACGGTATGCGCACTCGGTGTGTTGGTAAATCCGGATTTAACTGTACGCGCCGCAGGCGGTTTGCTTATTCAACTGTTGCCGTTTTGTCCCGAAGATGTTATAGACCGTTTGGAAAAAAATATTGCTTCCTTGCCCGCAATGACCGCCATGCTGTCCGAGGGCAAAACACCCGAAGATATTGTTGCACACGCTTTGGCAGGTTTTGAATATAATGTTATAGATACCTATGAACCCGAGTACCATTGTCCTTGCTCAAAAGAACGTGTAGTAGGTGCGTTTACCACCATGCCGGTAGACGAACTACGCTCCTTGCCGGACGAAACGGGAATGGTAAAAACCACGTGCAGTTTTTGTGATAAGGTTTTCACCTTTACAGCCGATGATTTAGAAGAAATCATCCGTAACCGCAAAACAAAAAAATAATTTTTAAAAAACTAAAAAAACAGTTGACATTTTGATTGGTATGTAGTATTATAGACAACGTCGCGAGTGACCGCGATTCCTTTGGAAGCATAGCTCAGCTGGTAGAGCACCTGCCTTACAAGCAGGGGGTCACAGGTTCGAGCCCTGTTGTTTCCACCATTTTGTGGCCCGGTAGTTCAGCTGGTTAGAACGCTAGCCTGTCACGCTAGAGGTCGACGGTTCGAGCCCGTTCCGGGTCGCCACAAATGCCTCTGTAGCTCAGTCGGTAGAGCAGGGGACTGAAAATC
This sequence comes from Acutalibacteraceae bacterium, assembly GCA_045648765.1. Taxonomy (GTDB): domain Bacteria; phylum Bacillota; class Clostridia; order Oscillospirales; family Acutalibacteraceae; genus RGIG3009. Next base: position 100 of record JAZROQ010000029.1, on the reverse strand, counting down.
CCCGTGTCATTGGTTCGATTCCGATCGGAGGCACCATTTTGCGGCTTTAGCTCATCTGGTAGAGCGCCACCTTGCCAAGGTGGAGGTAGCGAGTTCGAGC
>JAZROQ010000028.1:0-28193 GCA_045648765.1 Acutalibacteraceae bacterium | reverse complement strand
GTAAAGGGAGGTGTCGAGCGAATGCGAGACGGAGGGATTGTCTTTGCAAAAACCACAAAATGGTACCAAACAATCCCCCAGTCAGCCTATTCGGCTGACAGTGTCTCGCTGCGGCTCGGTCCACCCGCGGCTCTGACAGTCCACCGGACTGTCATTCACTACCGCGGGATGCCGCTTCGCTACCCTTTACACAAGGGGGCCTTGATTACGCACAGACAGCGTGAAATGAAAACAAAAAAGAGAACGGCACAAACTTTTTGCCCTCTCCGTCGGCTGCGCCGCCACCTCTCCCAAAGGGCGAGGCTGCGGGCGGATAGTATCCGCCCCTACGGTGTCTACTCAAAATCGGTGTGCGTAAACGGTGCAAAAATTTTTTTCGCAGGTGTCTTGAAGGTGACTAGCCCCCTTGTGCTATACTGCGTTCACCGAAAATGAAAGGGGTGACAGCGGGTGAAGCAGTTGGGGAGTTTGGCGCACATTACCGATACCATCACACAATGCCGTGCGCAGTGCGCGGCAGAGGGCGGCCCGTTCCATGCCGATGCGTTGGCAGCGGCGTTAGGGATTTCGTATGAAACGCTTGTCGAATATGCAAACGGATGCGGCAGTGTGGCGGCGTTACTTACCGCCGCGTTGCAGGAATGTACCGCTTCGGTGATTGCACACGCGCTGTGCGCCGACCCGAAAAGCCATCCGTTGTGGATGTTTTATCTGCGCAACCGCGCCCATTTTGTCGACAAAGGCGAACAACGGAGCGAACTGCCTGTCGGCGGCGGCGTGCAGTTTGTGGGGGAGGAGAAAATTTGATGAAAACCGTTGACCTGTCTGCCGTGGTGGGTGGCGGTTACGGCGAGTTTTGGAACTGCCAAAAACGCTACCGTGTGTTAAAAGGCGGCAAGGCTTCCAAAAAATCCACCACCACGGCGCTCAATTTTTTGGTGCGGTTAATGCAAAACCCCGATGCCAATTTGTTGGTGATTCGTCAGGTAATGGATACGCACCGTTCAAGCACCTTTGCGCAGTTGCGGTGGGCAGCCGAGCGGTTGGGGGTTTCGCATTTGTGGAAAGCCACCACCAGTCCCATGGAACTGACTTTTTTGCCCACCGGACAAAAAATTTTGTTTCGCGGGTTTGACAACGTGTATAAAATTGCTTCCACCACCGTCACGCGGGGATATTTGTGCTGGGTGTGGGTGGAAGAAGCGTTCGAGATGGTAAGCGAAGAAGAATTTGACACCTTTGACTTATCGGTTCCGCGCGGCGAAGTGCCGCCGCCGCTGTTTAAGCAAACCACGCTGACCTTTAATCCGTGGAGCGATACGCATTGGCTGAAAAAACGGTTTTTTGACCACGTGCCCGACAACGCCGCGGTGTTTACCACCGATTACCGTTGCAACGAATTTTTGGACGAATCCGACCGCCAAGTGTTCGAGCGCATGGCGCGTGAAAACCCGCGGCGGTATGCCGTGGCGGGGCGTGGGGAATGGGGCGTTGCCGAAGGGCTGATTTTTGACAACTGGTGTGTGCAAGCATTTGACGTTGACCATCTGCCCGAAGATTGGAAATATCGGCGGGTATACGGCTTGGACTACGGCTACACCAACGACCCGACCGCGTTTATTGCGGCGGCAGTCAATCCCCTTGACCGCGTGTTATATGTGTTTGACGAGTTCGAACAGACAGGGTTGCTCAACCGCGATATAGCACAGAAAATCCGCGAAAAAGGGTATGCGGGCGAGCGCATCCGCGCCGACAGTGCCGAACCCAAATCCAACGAAGAATTGCGACGCGAAGGGATTTACCGTATCACCCCTGCCAACAAAGGGGCGGGGTCGCTGCTTCATGGGATTGCGCGGTTGCAAGAATACAAAATGGTGGTGCATCCCCACTGCCGACACACCGTGGCGGAGCTTTCGGCCTATGCGTGGGACAAAGACGCCACCGGCGTTATCAACCGTCCGCGCGATTGTTTTAACCATTTGATGGATGCTTTGCGGTATGCCATGGAGGATATCACGCATTTTCGTCCCGCGCCACCTTTGGCACCGCGACGGCAAAGCGCAGGACAGTTGTTGGCGCACGATTTGCGCGCCGATTGGGACGAGTAGCGGCAACTGCGTTGCCGCCGCGATATCCATCCCTTGCGGGATGGGCGATATACACCTGCGGTGCGCGATATGTGCTGTGCACGCGATATGCCCTGCGGGGCGATAAGGGATGGATATCATATCGCAATTGACCGTAGGGGAATTATATCGCATTGCGAAGCAATATATCGCCAATTGGGTGCGGGTTTGTAGGGGCGGTCTGTGACCGCCCGCGGGCGAACGCAGTTCGCCCCTACGATAACGAATTGATTTTGTGCAAACCACAACAAGCGCACAGTTAGCGCAAAATAAAAAAGGGGGAAACGGTATGCAAGCGATTATCGGATATGTTTTGGGAATTGTGACGGTGCTTTTGTTGCGCCGTGCGACAACGTCGCCCAAAACGGTGGAACCACAAAAACGCGCCACCGACCAAAACGAAAAACAGTGGCGGGAAACACTGAATTTTTTGATGTATGACGGAAACGAACAGGAGGAACACAAAAATGGATGAAACGATGCTCACGGCGGAAACCATGCCGTCTGAACATAACGAGCCGCAAGCGAAGGTCACGCCGAATGAGTGTGAGGAGTCGCACTTGCAAGAGGAGACATTTTGCTTGCCGGTCAAGTTCAACAAGCAGGACTACCAACTGTCAAAGGACGAGGCCACGGCTTATGCGCAAAAAGGCATGAAGTTCGATACCATAGAACCGATGCTCCACAAACTCAAAAACCTGGCACAGCAAAACGGCACGTCACTGGGTGACTTGGTGGATGCGCTGTGCGCCCCCGCTCAGCCAACCGAGCAAGTCAGCGTGGAAGAACGCTTGGCCGAGGAATTTTTGGCGTTGCAAGCGGGGTGTCCCGAAATCACCGATTTTGAGCAGTTGCCGTCTTCGGTGGTGGACGAAGCGGTGCAAAGCGGCGAAACGTTGCTGTTGTCGTATTTGCGATATTGTCACCGCGAAAACCAAAAAGTGAGCGAAGCCCAAAAAGCCGCCGCCTTGGCGGACGCGGCATCGACAGGTTCGCTTGGCGGTGCGGTGTCAACGCCCACCGACCCCGCCGTAGAAGCCATGCTGCGCGGTGTGAGGGGGTAGGCGGCAACCGTGTTCCCGCAGTGAAGAGGGAAAAGCCTCCCTTGTGTAAAGGGAGGGGGACCGCGACAGCGGTGGAGGGATTGCCCTTGCGGCAACAAAAGTTGCCGCAGTGAAAAGTGAAGAGTGAAGAGTGAATAATGTCGGTGTGCCTTCGGCACAAATTTTATTCGTCGGCTGCGCCGACACCTCAATTATTCATCATTCACTATTCAATATTCACTATTCATTTGTAAAGCACGGGCGGATACTATCCGCCCCTACGGTATCTATCCAAAATCGGTGCGACAGCCTCCCTTGTGTAAAGGGAGGGGGGCCGCGACAGCGGTGGAGGGATTGCCTTTGTACAAAACCAAAGAAACGTACCAAAACAATCCCTCAGTCTCGCCGTAAACGGCTCGACAGCTCCCTTTACACAAGGGAGCCTTGGGCATCGTCTCTTACGGATTTTATTCAAAATTGTGCAAAACAAAAAACAAAAAGGAGAAAACAAAAATGTCTATTAACACCATTGAATTTTGTGAAAAACTGACCGGCGAACTTGACAAATTGTTTGTGCAAGGTCCGGTTACCGGCTTTTTAGCCGACAACGTATTGCGCTCGAAATTTGTGGGCGCCAAAACCGTGCTGTTGCCCGAAATGGAATTATCGGGTCTTGGCGACTACGACCGCGACACCGGTTTTATCAAAGGTACCGTGACGGTGAGCAACCATCCCTATACCTTGAACATGGACCGTGCGCGTTCGTTCCAACTCGACCGCGAAGACGAAGACGAAACCGGCATTGCCGGTTTGGCAGGTCAAGTGCTCGGCGAATTTGTGCGCACCAAAGTCGTGCCCGAAGTCGATGCTTATTGCCTTTCCAAATTGGCGGGTTTGGCGGTGACCAAAGGTCACACTGTCAGCGGTACGCCCGAAACCGAAATTTTCAAAATGTTTAACGAAGCGTGTGCCGCCGTGCAATCCCAAGTCGGTTTTGACGAAGAACTCGTTTGCTTTGTCAACCCCGCTGTGTGGAGCGCCATGCAAACTTCTGACGAAATCGCACGCTATATCACGGTTTCGGATTTCAAAAAAGGCGAACTGAACACCAAAGTCAAATCCATTAACGGCATTGCTTTGTTGCCGGTTGCCGACAACCGCATGAAGAGCGCTTACCGCTTTAACGACGGTGTTTCGCAAGACGAAACCGCCGGTGGTTTTGTGGCCGAAGAAACCGCCAAAAGCATTGGATTGTTGGTAATGCCCAAATCGGCGGCTTCGCTCGTCAAAAAGACCGAGCGTGTGCGCACGTTTGCTCCCAACCAAAACCAAGCTGCCGATGCCTACAAATTTGACTATCGTACCTACTACGATATCATTGTCAAAAACTCGGGCGCCGATTCCATTTACGCTTACGTGTATTAATCGTTTCTCGCAGTAACGCAACGCCCCGCCGTGGGGAACTTCCACGGCGGGGTTGTTAGGTGTAGGGGGCGGCGGTTCCCGACGCCCCGCAAGGGTTTGTGCAAAACCAAATGCAACATCGTAGGGGCGGTCTGTGACCGCCCGCGGGCGAACGCAGTTCGCCCCTACGGTAACAAATTGGTTTTTTGCAGACCAATACCCGCGCACAAATTGCGCGAAATAAAGCCTCCCTTGTAAAGGGAGGGGGACCGCGTTAGCGGTGGAGGGATTGTTTTGCGCAAACCAATCACCCTCTCCGTCGGCTGCGCCGACACCTCTCCCCAAGGGCGAGGCTACGGGCGGATACTATCCGCCCCTGCGGTGTTGGTTCAAGGTTGTGCATGGTAACGAATTGGTTTTGCAAAAACCACCAACTTACCTTTTAAGAAAGGAAGAATAAAAAGAATGAACGAACAAAAGGTGTGGAACACCCCCGAACAAATCTTTGCGGAATACCGCGCAGGTGTGCGGTACAAAGCGGGATTGGGCGAAAAGGGGCTTTACCGCCAAAACGAGATTAACCGCCGTTTTTTTGGCGGCGACCAATGGTACGGTGCCAAATGTGGTGCCGAACGACCGCTGGTGCGCCACAACGTGATTCGGCGTATCGGCGATTACAAACTTTCGGTGGTGGGCGGCAGTCCCGTGGCGGTTAGTTTTTCTGCCGAAGGCATTCCCGATACCGTAGAACTGCGCGAAAAAATCCGCGCGCACAAGCGTTTGGCGGCAAGGGGCGAAACCCCCGCCCTTTCGGGCAACGAAGAGATTGAACTGGTCATGAGCGCGCTTTCGGATTATTTTGCCGTCACCGCCGAACGTGTACGATTGGACACCTTGCGCGAAAAAGTGTTGCGCAATGCCTATTGCACCGGCACAGGCGTGTTGTATACCTATTGGGACGAGCGCATCAAAACCGGTTTGTATGCCGACGAAGGCCGCACGGCACCCATTACGGGGGATATCGCGTGTGAGGTGCTGGACATCGAAAACGTGTATTTCGGTGACCCGACAGTGGAAAACGTGCAAGACCAACCCTTTGTGATTATCGCGCAACGCCGCGCGGTGAGCGAGTTACGGCGTATGGCACAAGCGCACGGTGTGAGCGAAGAACAAATTGCCGACATTTGCCCCGACCGCGACGAATTCACCCCCGACGGTGAACCCGAAAACGAGCAAAAAGCGTTGTTGCTCACCAAATTTTACAAAGCGTTTGCCGCCGACGGCTCTTTTCGTATTTTGGCGGTGCAAGTGTGCCGCAGTGTAACGGTGCGCCCCACCTGGGAAACAGGGCTGCGGTGTTACCCGCTGGCGGTGTTTCGTTGGGACAGCCGCCACCAAAGCGTGTACGGCGAAAGCGAAGTCACGCACTTAATCCCCAACCAAATTGCCATTAACCGCATGCAAACGTCGTCGGTGTGGGGCGTGCTGATGCAAGGAATGCCGACGTTGCTTGTCAACGGCGACGTGGTGCAACAACCCGTGACCAACGACCCCGGACAAGTGATTCGGGTGTTTGGCGGCGGAGAAGAACTGCACAGCGCGATGACCTATGTCAATCCGCCCGCTTTTTCGGCGGCGCTGGATAACACGCTTTCGTATTTGATGAGCAACACCTTGGCGCAAAGCGGTGCCAATGCGGCGGCGCTCGGTGACGTCACCCCCGACAACACCTCGGCCATTATTGCGGTGCGCGAAGCTGCTATGATGCCGTTGCAATCGGTGCGTATGCGGTTTAACGCGTTTTGCGAAGATGTGGCACGGTTGTGGGCAGAGTTTTGGGTGACAGGTTACGGCAAACGCGCTTTGAAAATTGCCGACGAATCGGGCGTGTGGTATTTGCCGTTCGATGCCAAGCGTTACCGTGATTTGCTGATTAACGCGCGGGTCGAAGTGGGCAACGCCACCCTTTGGAGCGAAAGCCAAACGGTGCTTACGCTGGATAACTTGTTGCAACAAGGCGTGATCACCCAAAAACAATACCTAAAACGGTTGCCCAAAGGCACTATCCCCGATATCGAGGGATTGTTGCGCGATTTGGAAAAAACAGGGGAGGTAACGCCATGACCGGAAAAGAAGCGTTTCGCAAAGCATTGCAGTTGTTGGGACAAACCGACCCAAACGGCGAACCCGATGTCACCCGCAGTGCCGAAAGTTACAAACTGGGGTTAGCGGCAGTCAATCAGATTGTTGCCGAACTCAGTTTGGCAGAAAGCGGGGTGTTGGCACCGCCGCTTACGTCACTGCAACAAACGGTTCCGCTGACAGAACCAACGGCGCGCACGGTGCTTCCCTATGGCGTTGCCATGTTGGTGGCGGCAGCCGAAAACGACAGTGACAAGCAAAGTGTGTTTGCCGCCCTTTACGACGGACACCGCGCTGCGTGTTGCCGCACCTATACCCGCCGCGTCGATACGTTGCCGAGGGGGTGCGATGCATGAGGCATCCGCAGTTTTCACCCGCACGGCGGGTGGTTGCCACCGTTCCTGCTTTGTGCGATGGACTCAACGTGGGCACCGCGCCGTTTTTGATTGGTGACCGCCAATGCGCCGACAGCCAAGATATGTGGTGGAAAGACGGTGCACTGCGGTGCCGCGAAGGCTTTTTCACCACCAAAGAGCGCATTCATTTGGAATATGCCGACAACACCACCCGCTTTTTTACCGATGCCGACGGCTGGGTGCTGTTTTTGCATCGCGGGGATTATGAATCGGGCGCCGACGTGTATATCGGCGCGTATGACCCGCAAGGCAACGCCACCGATTTTTCGTGGTTAAAAAACGGCAACCGCGGTCTCGATGGTGTGTTGGCGCCGACCGGCGGGGAGTTACAAGCCGCATACAGCGCGTTGTTGTTTTTAAGCGACGGCACGATTATCGGTATGAAAGCCTCGCAAAACCGTTTTGACGATATCACCGACAAAGCCTATGTGCCGCTTCGCATGGCAAACGGCGTGCCGACCCCTTCGCGCACACAAACGGCGCTTTCGGGGGATTTGCTCGAAGGCAATAACCTGCTGACTTCGCAGTTTCGGTGCACGTTTACCACCGATGGCAGCGGTGTGTATTATTTTTTGCCCAACGTGTACCATCGCAGTACGCTCAAAGTGACGGCTCGTCTTGATGGCACGGACACAACGTGGGAACTTTCAAACGGAAGTACCGTTTCGGCAGAAGTGTCGGGGCTTTGTTTGTGTTTTGACCGCCAAAGCGGGTGTTTTTGGTTTATAAAAGGCGGGGTGCCGCATCCGCTCAAAGCGGGGGACAGCCGCAACAATCTTACTGCCATTGCTGACCACGACAGCGCCCAAGGCGGGTTGCCGTATGTGATGAAATTTGCCACTTGGTTTGGCGGAACAGCGGGTGGCACGCGCCTGTTTTTGGGCGGTGACAAAGAGGGCTACCTTGCGTTTAGTGATGTGAATAATCCTCTGTATTTCCCCGAAACCAACTATGCGTTGGTGGGAACACCGGGAAAACCGTTGACCGCATTTGGCAAACAAGGGGCGGCGCTTGTGTTGTTTAAGGAAACCGAAATGTATGCCGCCGAATATGCCACCGCCGAAAAAATAACCGCCGAAGACGTGCAAAACGGTGCCGTAACGGATATTACCGCCACAGCGCGGTTCCCGATAACGGCTTTGCACGCGGGGGTAGGGTGCGATTTACCCAAAACGGTGGCTGTGTGCGGCAACCGTTTGTGGTGGGCGTGTCGTGATGGCTCGGTGTATGCCTTGCAATCGACAGGGCAGTTTTCGCAACGAAATGTTACCCGCCTTTCGGCGCCCATCGAGCCGTTGTTGCGCAAACAAGGCGCACCCGCTTTTGCGGCGGGGGCTGTCATTGACGAACGCTATTATCTGTTGTGGAACGACAGCGTATGGGTGGCAGCCGACAACACTTCGCCCGCGTGGTACCGCTTTTCCACCGCCGCCACCAACGCGCAACCGGTGTCGGTGTTTGCCAAAGACAACGTGTTGTTTTTACCCGCAAGCTACCGTGTAAACGGCAGTCCGTTTGTGGCAATGTTCACCTTTGGCGGACAAACCGATACCCGCCTTACCCACACGGCGGGCGGGGAAACACAGTTGCTTTCGGTGCCGATACGCGGCAGTGTGTGTACCAAACAATACGATTTCGGCACCCCCGAAAAACGAAAAACCGTCACCCGCGTTTTTGCCGAAGCCACGGCAACTTCCCCCGTGGAGGTATCGTACGTGACCGAGCGCGGTGAGATTTGCGATTTACCGCATCCTTCGCGCGCGGTCGAGGGGCTTTCTACCACCCCGCGCGGGGTACGTTGCCGACGTCTGGGTGTGAAGTTTTCGGGCGAGGGATTGTGCCTTGGCAGTGTGACGGTACGGTTGACCGAACAGGCGTAAAACCCAAAAGGGTGCGACAGCCTCCCTTGTGTAAAGGGAGGTGGATTTTGCGAAGCAAAAGACGGAGGGATTGTCTTTGCGCAAAACCAACCGCCCTCTTCGTCGGTTGCGCCGACACCTCTCCCAAAAGGCGAGGCTGCGGGCGGATATTATCCGCCCCTACGGATAACCAATTTATTTGCAAAAACCCAAAATTGGGTTTGTAGGGGCGGTCTGTGACCGCCCGCGGGCGAACGCAGTTCGCCCCTACGGTAACAAATTGGTTTTTTGCAAACCAACACCCGCGCACAAACAGGGCGAAATAAAAATAAAGGAGAGAGAATATGGCAACCACTCGAAAAATATTAAATCAAGAGCAAGTGAACGCGTTGCTCGGCAAATACATTACCGAGCAAACGGCCGCCGCCAAAAAAGCGGAAGATGCCTACAACCGCGAAGCGGATGTGGCACGCGATAAAGAACAACAAACCCTGAACGCGGATGCCGCCAAAGCCAAAACCACCGCCGCCTTGGCGTTAGATACGCAACTTGTCAAAGAACTTGTCGGCAAACGTCGTTTGGCGGAGCAACTGGCAACGTGGGGACTTTCGCGTTCGGGCGCAGCAGCGGCGGGAAAACAAGCGGCGGCACGGCAAAGCCAAATAGCACAGCGCAACATTGCCGCCACGCGTGATGCGGCACTTGCCGCCATTAAACAAAAAAGCGAGGCACTGACAAAACAAACCGAAGCCAAAAAACAAAAAAACACTGCCTCGTCACAAAAAACGCTGGCAAACCGCATTGCCGAAAAGCGGTTATCGCTGAGCAAACTGATGTATTAAGGAGGGATTTTGATGGCTGTACATACATTATCGTTCACGGTCACGCCCGACAGCACCAACCCCGCCGAAGTTCAAGCGGCAGGGGTGTTTGGTGACCACAATGCGACCAAAATGGAGTTTACCGTACCAAGTGAACCGAGCGGGTGTCGCTATCGGTTGGAAATCACCGACGGCAGCGGCGCTTACGATATCACCGAACTGCTCGACGCGCAAAACGGTGTGGTGAGCTGTTTGATTCCGCGCAAGTGGACATCAGCAGGTGTGGCGCATGTGCGCTTGATAGCCGTAAAAATCGACAAAAACGGCAACGAGGAGTTGTGTTTTCACGCACCACCCGCGCATCTTTTCTTTGAAGAACGCGACGACGGCGAACCCATCACCGACATACTCCCCGCATGGCAAGAAGTGATGACCCGCGCCGAAACCGTTACCGATACGGTGCATCACGCATTGACTTCGGGTGAACTCAACGGCAAAGACGGTCATTCAGGCGTGTATGTGGGAACAGGCGAAATGCCTGCCAACTGCAACGTGCAGGTCGACCCGAGCGGTGAAGCGTTACAACCCGAAGATGTCAGGGCAAAACCTATTGCTACAACGCAAAATTACCAAGATTTTCTTCTTTACAAGGAAGACTATTCCAAACACGCGGTGCTGTTGCTTTCCGCTTCGGGCAGAAACTCGTTGGGCAACGCCATTGAGTTTACGATTCCGATCACCTTGCTTGGTGACACCTATTCCGTAAACGCGGCGGTGCCGGTGTATGATTTCGAGGGCGGCATCAAAGAGTTTGTTCGCTGTTTTTGCTCGCTTCCCCACGCAACCAAAGCGAACAGTGGATGTGACGAACCGTGGGTGTTCAGCAAAGAAACCCAAGAGCCCGTTTACCGATTATTCGGGTTATAAGAAAGGTGTGAAAATATGGCAATTTTACGAATCCGCGATGACCAAGGCAACGTTACCGAAATTCTTGCCCTTCGCGGCGATAAAGGCGAAAAAGGCGATAAAGGCGACAACGCCGTCACCGACCAAACCTACAACCCCACCAGTGAAAACGCCCAAAGCGGTATGGCAGTTGCAGAAGCTTTGGCTACTGTTGAAAAGCCGTGGGAACTTGTAGAAGATTTTGTTATAACCGAAGAAAATGTAAATGAAGATATAGTACGGATAAATATTCCTTATGCTCGTTTGCCGTATAAAGAACTTTATGTACTTGGTTACATTAAACAAAAAGACACCACGGCTAAACAGTCGAAAATATCGATAGGCAAAAGCGGGAGAAATTATTGGTATAACGGTTGGGATAGTGCTGTCGGAAGCTATTATTTGCGAGCACATTGTTATCTGTCACCACTAAAATATATGATGGTTGACGGTGGTGTTTCTGCTTATCTTTACGCTGCAGGTGTTCAATATACAAATGGATATTATCCAACTTCGTTAGCAGAGGACACAACGAACACAGAAGATAGGATTATTTTACAAGAAGAATCCAATTTTTGGGTGCGTGCCAACAACGCTTTTGGCGTAGGCACAAGAATTAAGGTTTGGGGGCGATAATAATGCGAGTATATGAAAGCGGAATTATAAGAGATATGACGGAAGAAGAAATCAAATCTTTTCAAGACGTCCCCGAAGAAACAATCCCTTATGAGCAACGAGTCGTCAACCGCATTCGCGAGGTTTACTCTGTGGATGACGAACTTGCCGTTTTGCGCCAACGCGAGACCAAAGCAAACGAGTTCGAGCAATACAACGCTTTTGTCGAACAAATCAAAGCAGAAGAAAGAGGGGTTTAGCGCATGGCAAGCAGAATTTTGCAAAAAGGCAAACACCGCATCACCCAAGGCTTTGGTGCGGGGCACAAGGCGGTGGACCTTGGCCGAGAACATTTGACAGGAGAACCAATCATTGCTCACAGCGCGGGCAAAGTGGTGTTTTGCCAAACGGGACAAAAAAACCAAAAAGGCGCCAAAGGCAATGCCAGCTACGGCAACTGTGTCAAACTTGACCACGGCCACGGTTACAGCACGTTGTATGCGCACCTTGCCACCGTTACCGTCAAAAACGGCGAAAAGGTCAAAAAAGGGCAGGTGCTCGGCACCATGGGCAACACCGGCAACAGTTTTGGGGTGCACCTGCATTTTGAAGTGCGAAAAGACAACAAACACTTAGACCCTACACCGTATCTTGCCGCTGATTTGCCGTTGCCAAAGGGGGAAACCCCGCGCGTGAATTACAAAGTCTATGCAAACGGTTGGTTGCCCGAGGTGACCGATGCTGCCGACTTTGCGGGTGTTCACGGCAAAAAAGCAACGGCAATCCTGGCAAACCCCACCCACGGCACACTTACCTATCGTGTCCACTTGCTCGGCAAGGGGTGGTTGCCGTGGGTAAAAAACGACACCGATTTTGCGGGCGTGCGCGGCAAAGCGATTGACGCGTTGCAAATGAAGTTTGAGGGGGTCGAGGGTTACGACATCCGCTACCGTGTTTCACCCGCCCACAACAATGGGTGGTACGGCTGGTGCGTGGGACTTACCGATGCCACGGGCGATGGCTATGCGGGCGTGCTTGGCAAACCCATCGACTGTGTGCAAATGCAACTGGTCAAAAAGGGGTGACAAGCGTGGACGAACTGACAAAAGTGACCGAAAGCGTCAAAAGTGCGCATCATCGGTTGGATTCGCTGGAAAAACAAGTCGAAGAAATCCGCACCCTTGCTGCCTCGCTCGAAGGCACCAACCGCGACGTTAAACACCTGCGCGACGACGTGCGCGAAATCAAAGAAGACGTCAAATCCGTCATTTCCCGCCCCGCGCGGCAGTGGGATAAATTGGTGGCAGCGTTGCTCACCGCCGCCGGCTCGGCGTTGGCGGGCGCCGCCATGGCAAGTTTGCTGTAAGGTAAAACGCCTCCCTTGTGTAAAGGGAGGTGTCGAGCGAATGCGAGACGGAGGGATTGTGTTTGTGCGAAATCGTGCAACCCCTCAGTCAGCTTCGCCGACAGCTCCCCTTACACAGGGGAGCCTTAGCGGGACGAATTGGTTTGCACAAAACAAGTGGCGAGATAACGCCTCCCTTGTGTAAAGGGAGGGGGACCGCGTTAGCGGTGGAGGGATTGCCTTTGCGGCAATTGCATTGCCGCAGTGAAGAGTGAAGAGTGAAAAGTGAAAAGGGGAATGCCTCCCTTGTGTAAAGGGAGGTGGCGCGGCAAAAGCCGTGACGGAGGGATTGTTTTAGGTTTCGCACAAACCAAAACACGCGCACAAATTGCGCGAAATAAAAAAAGGAGAATCAGACGTATGAATCGTTTAAAATCATGGGCTTTGTGGGTGTCGGTTGCCGCTTTGGCGGTATTTTGCGCCAAAGAATTCGGCGGGGTGGATATTTCAGCTACCGTCGACGGTTTGCTCAACGTGTTGTTGCCGGTGCTGGTTGGCTTTGGCATTGTCAACAATCCCACCAACCCCCACGGCATCTAACGCCAAAACAAACGCCCCCTTGTGGGGGCATTTGTTGTTTGCGCTTGACACAAAAAAGGGTTTTGTGCTACAATTTGTAAAACCTTTTAGTAGGGAGTGGAACAAATGAAACACGGCTTTCAAGTAAACGGCAACCCCTATTATTACGTCAATCCGCAAGTAGAGCAAAACTCGTTTATTGGGCTTACCCCCGATGAAACGACCCCCTTGCCCCGCTATGCCGACATCAAAGACCGTCTGCCGCAACCGATTTTCGAAGGCAACAAAGCGGCTGTCGACTGCTACTACAAAACGTGGGAAATTGCTTTTGGAAACCTAAAAAAAGCCAACCCCCAAGCGGGTATGGTTTCGGATTTTATTGACACCGCGTTTAACGGCGACCTGTTTATGTGGGATTCTTCGTTTATCACGATGTTTGGGAAATATGCCGCCAAGATTTTTGATTTTCAAAAAACGCTGGATAACTTTTATGCGCATCAGCACAAAGATGGGTTTATCAGCCGCCAATTGTTCGAAAACGAATGGGGCGAACGATTCTCGCGCGACGATCCGGCATCGACCGGCCCCAACATCTTGCCGTGGGCGGAATGGGAATATTACCGTTCTACTTTTGACCTTGATCGGTTGTCGCGCGTTTTTGTTCCTTTGTGCGCGTATCACCGTTGGCTCATGCTTAACCGTTCGTGGCCGGACGGCAGTTATTGGAGCTGTGGACTGGCATGCGGCATGGACAATTCGCCCAGACCGGCAAAAGAGTATCATCCCTATGTTTCGCACGGGTTTATGAGCTGGATTGACACGTGTGCGCAACAATACATGAGCGCCGAAATTTTGCTGAAAATGGCAAAAATATTGGGCAAGGAAAACGAGGTTTCGTGGCTTAAAGAAGAAATGGCGTTGTTACATAAAACCATCAACAACACCATGTGGAGCGAAACCGACAACTTTTATTATGACAAATACCGCGACGGAACGTTAAGCAACGTCAAAACGGTTGCCTCGTACTGGACGTTGATAGCGGGGCTTGTACCCAAAGAGAGAATGGATGCTTTTGTGGCTCACCTCGATAACGAAAAAGAGTTCAAACGTCCAAACCGCGTTCCCACACTTTCTGCCGATTCCGAGTTTTACGTAGCCCAAGGCGGTTACTGGAAAGGAAGTGTGTGGGCACCGACGAACTACATGGTGTTAAGAGGTTTGTTTGATAACGGCTATCAACAATTGGCATATGAAATTGCTTGCGATTATTTAAAAAACGTTGTCGAGGTTTTCAAGCACACCCACACGCTGCACGAAAACTACGCTCCCGAAACGGTGGCACCGGGCAACGAATCCAACTCCGATTTTGTGGGCTGGACGGGACTGGCTTCGATTTCGATTTTGTTCGAGTATGTTTTCGGCATCCAACCCGATGCGCAAAACGGGTGCATTCACTGGCATATCCACCGCACCGAACGCCACGGCATTAAAAACTATCCGTTTGGCGAGGCTAACGTAGACCTTATCTGCGAAGCGCGGCAAAGCGCCGACGAAGAACCGATCGTGACGGTCGTTTCGGACAAACCGGTGACGGTAAACGTTATCTGGAACGGAAAAACCAAAACCATTCGCGCATAATGCTGTAAAAGCCGTGTAAAAACTGCACGGCTTTTATTGTATTTGAGGCGCGTTTGTGCTACAATGTTGTCAAAAGGGGATGCTTTGATGAAAAAACAGTTGTTACCGCAAGTGGCGCGGTATTTTAAAACCAATTTACACACCCACACCACCATTTCCGACGGCAAACTCACGCCCGACGAAGTGGTGGGGGAATACAAAGCACGCGGGTATCAAGTGCTTTGCCTGACCGACCACAATGTCGTTGTGGACCACTCGGCAAAAAACGACACCGATTTTTTAATGCTTACCGGCACGGAAATCAACGTTAACACTCCGCAAAAAAATGCGATTCACGGCGGCACGTATCACTTAAATTTCATTGCCAAACGCCCCGATAACTTGTGGGTGCCGTGCGTTGTCGGCGCACGCTACCCAAACGCCGCCGCATACGAATCGTTAATGCAAAACGAAAACATTCCCGCCACACACACGGTAGATTCCATCAACGAAATCATTCAAAAAGCCAACGAAAAAGGTTTTTTGGTCATGTATAACCATCCCACGTGGTCGTGCCACTCCTACCCGGACTACGCGGGGCTTAAAGGGCTGTGGGGCATGGAACTGCGCAACACCGAATGTTGCTTGGTAGGTCACAACGAAAATAATCCCCGTGTGTTCAAAGATTTGCTGAAACAGGGAAACAAAATATACCCCGTCGGCACGGACGATATGCACAAACCCGCCGCGCTGGGTGTTTCGTATATCATGGTGGGCGCCGAAGAACTGACTTACGACAGCGTGATTACGGCGCTCGAAAACGGCGATTTTTACATGTCGTGCGGTCCCGAAATTTCCGAACTGAGCGTGGAAGAGGGGCAACTTTGCGTCACCTGTTCTGCGGCGGCGACCGTTTCGCTCGAAAGCCACGGTCGTTTTGCCCGCCGCGTGTCGGCAACAAAGGGCGAAACGCTGACCACCGCCACGTTCGACATCACCCCCTTGCTCGAAAAAGCAGACGAGGTTGAAAACGCGTTTGTGTATGTCACCGTCACCGCCAAAGATGGCAGTTACGCCACCACCCGCGCGTATTCCGCAGACGAATTAAAAAACGCCTCCCTTGTGTAAAGGGAGGTGGGACGGCAAAAGCCGTGACGGAGGGATTGTGTTTGTGCGAAGCCTTGCAACCCCTCAGTCAGCTTCGCCGACAGCTCCCCTTACACAGGGGAGCCTACCGCACAAACCCAAGGCAAAAGACGGAGGAAAAAACAGTGAAAACCCACTATTATCTGTTCGATTTTGACGGCACGCTGGTCGATTCGATGCCCACGTTTGTCAGCGCCATGCTGCGCATTTTGGATGAAAACGGTGTGGCATATCAAAACGACATTGTCAAAACCATCACGCCGCTGGGCTTAAACGGCGTTGCCGATTACTACCTAAACGAATTGGGACTGCAAATGCCCAAAGAGAAGCTTTTGTTGCTCATGAAAGAGTATATGCTGGATGCCTATTTGCACAAAATCCCCGCAAAGTCGCACGTGGAATCCACGCTCAAAGCCCTTAAAGCGCAGGGAATAAGCCTAAACGTGCTGACCGCCAGTCCGCACATCACCTTGGACGCGTGTTTAAAACGACTTGGGTTGTGGGAATTGTTTGACAACGTGTGGTCGTGCGACGATTTCGGCACCACCAAAGCCGACCCCGCCATTTACAAAGCGGCGGCGCAAAAACTGGGAACCACGGTAGAAAACGTGCTGTTTTTGGACGATAACTTGGGCGCCGACACCACCGCCAAACAAGCGGGGATGATGGTGTGTGGGGTGTACGACCCCTCGTCCGACGATTACGTCGAGCAAATCAAAGCCGCCACCGATTATTACGTTCACGATTTTGCAGAGTTACTTACCATTGATTTTTAACAAAACCCCCCGATTGGCATTTGCCAACCGGGGGCGTTCTTTTTTTGCGTTAGTGTTGCCGAACGTGTTTAAAATTGCCGTACGTTTCGTTAATGACTTCAAAATACGAAAACGTGTTGTCGTACTTGGCAACGATTTTTTGAAAATCCACCAACTGATGTTTGTTAATCACGCAAATCAGCACCTTTTTGGGTGAACCGGTATACGTTCCCACCGCGTCAATTTCGGTGCAGCCGTGGTGCAGTTTTTGCAAAACTTCGGCGACAATCTCGTCGCGGTGAGTGGTAATCACCGTGAATTGGTAGGCGGTTTTGGAAGATTTTAACAACGTGTTGCCGACGTAAGTGGAAATAAAACAATATAAAATACACAGTGCCATGGGTTTGTAATCGAGCGCGCCGTTTTGGGCATACACAAAAATCGACGAAACGGCGACAATGGCATTAAGCACAAACACCACGGTAAAAAAATTTTGGTCGGGGCGCACTTTGTGGATATAGCGCGAGATAACGTCGGTACCGCCCGTGGAACCGTTGTTGCGAAAACACACACCGTACACCACACCGCTGATCACCCCGCTGATGACCACGGGATACACGGTGTCGTGCCCGCCCGCGTTATACTGAATCCCCGCAAAGTCGGAATGTTGCAACAACAAAAACGCCACCGAATACACCACCGAAAACAAAAGCGTTTTGACGGCAAATGCTTTGTGCACCAAAAAATAAGCGGCAATCGAAAGCGGCACGTTGATCAAAAGCGACATATAACTGATGCTCAACCCCGTTTTATACTGAATCATGGTGGCAATGCCATTCAGCCCCGCAGGGGCAAAATGGTTGGTAACAATAAAAATGTAATAGTTAGCGGCAAGCAAAAGCGCCGCCAACACAATTTTTGCATATCCCAAACCGTTTTTCATGGTGTTATCCCTCAATTTCGTAAGCAACGGCGGCAAGCCGTTTGGCAGATTGCGCCAACGAATCAACAAAGGCAAACTCGTTTGTGGAATGAATAAACCCGCCGTCAACCCCCAAGTTGTCAACAGTGGGAATCCCCGCCATGGTGGTGTAGGCGGCATCGGAACCGCTCAAACAATCGCGCGGCGCCAAAACGGGCAACCCGCACTTTGCATAAATGGCGTTCATGGCGTCAAGCAACGCTTCGTTTTTGGGGGTACGCGGCATGGCGGGACGTTCGCCGATGATTTCACACGTGCCGCTGCACCCCGCCACCGTGCTGTGCGCGGCAACCTTTTGGCACAATGCCACCGCCTGCGCATATTGTTCGGGTGTGGCAAAGCGAATGTCGGCGGTAAAACGGCAGTTCTCTGCCACCGAGTTGGGGGCGGACCCGCCGTGGATCACCCCACAGTTGCACGTGAGCCCTTGTGGGTCTTTTAACTTTTCCAATTCCACAATTTTGTGTGCCGCTTCCAAAACGGCGTTGGCACCCGCAAAACATTTGGAAGAATGGGCGGCTTTCCCCAAAACCGTAAACGCAAACCGCACAATCCCCTTGCGCGAAATAACGGCGGTGTTTTGTTGGATCCCTTCGGTGTTCAAAAAAGCCACCGCATCTTTGGATTGTTCCAGCATAAAAGCAATGGTTTGCTTGTTGCTGCCGACACTGCCGGTTTCTTCGTCGGTTTGCACCACCAACTTGACAGGACGGCCCGTAAACCCCACTTGATGCAAAGCATCCAGCGCCAACAGCGAAGCCACCACGCCGCCTTTGCAATCCATTACACCCGGACCGTAAATTTTTTGTCGGTCGCGGCGCACGGCGGGCGAGCCAAACGAACCGATAGGGTGTACCGTGTCGATATGTCCCGAAAACACCACACTTTTTGCCGTTGCGTTTTCGTTAATGGTAACACTAAAAGCATTGCCCGATTTCTCACACGGTAAACACGCCACCGCAAAACCTTTTCGGTGGGCAATGTTTTGCAACAATGCGCCCGCCGCGTCCACACCGGCTTTGTCGGCTGTGGGACTTTCTTGGTTGCAAATGTCCTCCCACAGTTGTTGGTACTGCGGTGTCAGTTCTTCAATTTTGGCAAACAAATTTTCCATCGGTAACCCACCTTTACCACTTGATTATATACCGCCCTTCTGTTATAATCAAATATAGATAACATAAACTCTGATATAATGTGGGTGTTATAACTTATGTTAGATACGGTTTCCAAATACATTTATGCCGTCTACCAAAACAAAAGCGTGTGCAAAGCGGCAAAACAGTTGTATGTTTCGCAACCGGCGCTCAGCGCCGCCATCAAGCGGGAAGAAGAACGTTTGGGCTTTCAAATTTTCAACCGCAAAACCCTGCCGCTCACGCTAACGGCAGAGGGGCGGTGTTACATCGACGCCATCGAAAAAGCGCAAAACATTCAGCGCGAAGCCATGGAAAAAATCGACGATATTCGCCACGCCGACGGCGGCACGTTGCGCATTGGCACCGCCACGCACATTTCGTATTACGTGATCCCCAAAATTCTCAAAGAATTCCAAAAACGGTATCCCAAAATCGACGTGCACATCGTCATTACCAACACGGGCAGTTTGTCCGATTTGTTGCTGAGCGAAAGCGTCGACCTGCTCTTTTCGTCCGAACCCAAACCCGCCGAAGAATACCACGAATACGTGCTGCTCGAAGAACGGTTTGTGGTGGCCATTCCGCGCGATAAGGTTCCCGAACCGTTGCTTCCCTTTGCCATGACGCGGGACGAGGTGCTTTGCGCAGCGTATGACGAGGGCAAAATGGTGTCTGACTTGTCGCTTTTCCACGGCGTGGAATTTGTGTATACCCCGCCGCAAACCACCATTCAAAAAAAGCGAAAACTCTTGTTCGGCAAAGAGGATCTAAACCCCTATATCACCTCAAACACCCAACGCCAACAACTCAATTTCAACTTGATGCGGGCGGGGTTCGGCGCGTTGCTCACCACCGATATGAACGTTGCCACCATGCAACCCGACGACAGCTATGCGCTGTTTGCCATTGGCGGTCCGTATGCCAAACAAAACCTGTCGGTCGTCACCAAACCCGACAGCACCCCCATTGCCGAAAAGTTTGTGGACATTGCCCGCACCATGTTCGAACACCCGCAATCGGTGCGCGACACGGTGAAGATATAAAAAAAGAGCAGCTTTGCTGCTCTTTTTTTTGTCAAGTTAGAATCCGTTAGTTTTTAAAAAATGCCACAACAACAGCGCCGGGACCTGCGTGTGTTCCGATAACGCTGCCAACGGTGGTATAACGCACCTCGTCGAGATTGCCTTCCCAAATAGGGCGGCTGTCTTCGATATATTTTAACAAAAGCGCATCCGAAATGCCGCTGTAACCAAGCAACACCGGTTTGCTAAAATCGATACCGCCGGCTTTGTTAATTTCTTCGACGAGCAAATTGTTGCCCATTTTAGAGCCGCGCGCTTTTCCAAGCATATTGATTTCGCCGCTAATTACCGAAAGAACGGGTTTGATATTCAACACCTCGCCCGCAAACGCAACCGCCTTGGAGATACGACCGCCTTTTTTGAGATATTCCAGGGTATCCACCAAAGCGACGATAACAATCTTTTTCTTTTCTTCTTCCAGCGTTGCGGCAATTTCCTTGGCGCTTTTTCCTTCGTCCAAAAGCCGAAATGCCAATTCCACCAATATGCCGCTACCCATTGCCGCGCTGGTGCTGTCGATAATATACATATCCTCATAGTCCTCGGCGGCAATCGTTGCGCTTTGGTATGTGCCCGAAAATTTAGAAGCAAGCGTAATCACAACAGCGCTTTCTCCGGCTTGTTTTGCTTTTTCGAATTCTTTTGCAAACGCATCGGGTGTGGCTTGGCTTGTGGTAGGAAGCACATCGCTTTCGATGAGTCTTTCGTAAAAGGTTTTGTGGTCAATGGTGACACCGTCAATGTATTCCTCTTCACCAAAATTCACGGTAAGCGGAACAGTGTGCACACGGCTTTTAAATTCGGGCATCAAATCGGCTGTGGAATCCACAATAATTCTTGTTTTCATAGCTATCGGCTCCTTATCTTTCGCCGTTTTTGGAAACGACATCTAAACTTTCGCTGATAATGGAAAGGCTGCGATAAAACGCCACTCTTTCCTCCTCGGTAAGTCCATCGCTGACGGCATCAAGAACACGGCTGATTTTATCGGCAATCTTTTTGCCCACCTCGGTCCCTTTGTCTGTCAAAATAAGCGGACTTTTATACCGTTTAATACTTTTGGATTCACAAGTCAAAAATCCGTTTGTTTCAAGATAATCGACAGCGCGGGAAATGGTTGCTTTATCTTCCTCGCAACGTTCACAAAGGTCGGTAGCCGTTGCGCCTTTGTTGGTGTAAAGATAATACAAGCAAGAAACGTGCGCGCTTCGCAAACGGTATTCCGCCATTTCCTGATTTTTAATCTTTCGAATGTTACGACTGATTCGGTTAATGAGCACCGTAAACGTTTCGAATCTTTCGGTCATATTCCCACCTCCGCAATACTTGTTGAAACCTCAACAAGCCAAAGCATAACACAAACTTGTTGAAATGTCAACAAGTGCTTTAAAAACGACACGGTGAAGATACAAAAAAGGCTTGGCAGTCAGCGACTGCCAAGCCTTTTTTTTGGTTACTCTTTTCGTAAAATTGCCAAGTTTTCTTTTACCCAATAATCGTCGGTGTTTTGGGGCAGGGGATAAGTGGTGCGCATGGCAAGCAGAAAATGCCACACCTCGTACCCGCCACGCGCTATGTCACCGAGTGTCGGCAAATAAGCATAGCAACCGTGGGTGTTGCACAAGTTAAGCGTGTAGGGATAAGGACTGCTTTTGCGCAACCGCAACCCAATTTCGGCAAACGCTTCAAACGGCGCGGGCAAAATGGCAACGGGACCCAAAGTGACAATGCTTTGTTCAAAGGTGAAATGCGTTTTAAACGGTTTGCCCGAAGCGTGCTCGGCAAGCACGTTGTTCCAGTGCATATAATTGTTTACATCTGAAAGCCGATCCTCGGCATAAATTTGTTCGAGAGTGCCGATTTTTGCCAATTCTTCTTCGGCTTTTTCTTTGGAAGCCAACGGGTCAAAGGGAATAGAAACCGTACCGTGCAGCACCTCAATGGGAACTTCGCACCATTCTTTAATGGACCGCCAAGCGCGCACGGCATCCACACCGGCGCACGCGCCCAACCGCAAAGCGGCATCGTAACTTTGAATGGTTTTACCGTTGGGCAAACGAGGCCCTTGGTCACCCTCAAACCCTTGGAAAAAGGCAGAAATACCGCCTGTTTCTCGGCTTAACATATCGGTCATCACACCGTACCAGTCGCGTGTGATTTCGGGACCCGAACTGGCGGCGGTGCCGTGACAAGCATAGTGAATGAGATTCGCAATGGTGTTGTTGTTGGCATCTTTGAACGATAACACCGTCATTTTGGGATCGCGGGGACCCCACGGGTTTTGTCCCAAAACAATTTTGCCCTCTTCGGTAAGTTCGCGGCGGTTAATCCCTACGTCGCTGTCGGTTTCGCCAATACCCATCACAGCCGGGCGGCAATCGGCGGCGGCAGCGGCGGCAGCTTTTTCCACAGCGGGAACTAAAATCGTTTCGATATAGTCGGTATCCACTTTCCCCCAACCGGAATCCAAACTGCAATTGGGCGCCGAGTGCGTGTGTGTGACGTTAACAATAACGTTTTTGGGTGTTACTTCGGCGGCTTTTCCCGCCAACGTGCGCAAACGGGCGGCAAGTTCGGGGTTGATCGAGGCTAAGTCGCAGGTAATCAGCAAGGCCGATTCTTCCTTCGAAGCAAGTTTAATAGCCGTAACGGCCAACGGGTCACCCACCACCTTGGCAGGTCTGCCGGGCACGTAGCCATAAAGAATCGTTCCGAGTTTGGGGGTGATGTCGGCTTTGCCGGCTCCGCAATAAAAAGCATGTTTTTCAGACATAGTGTCACTTCCCGCTCCATGTTTTTACACGGTCAGTATAGCACACCCCTCACCCGAGTGCAATCGTTGCAAAGCAAAAAATCAAACAGTGTAGTTTTTACAATGTTTGCATCAACCAATACACAATCCCATACACCACACTTGCCACAATGCCGTACACGAGCACCGGCCCCGCAATGCTGAACATTTTGGCACCGGTCCCCAAAACAAACCCTTCGGACTTAAATTCCTGCGCGGGCGATGCCATGGAATTGGCAAACCCCGTAATCGGCACAATGGTCCCTGCACCCGCGTGCTTGGCAACGTTGTCAAACACATTCAGCGCTGTCAGCAACACGCTAAACCCAATCAGTAAAAACGAGCCGAACAACCGCGCGTTTTTATCTTCCATGCCACCTGCCGTTGCAAACAAAATCACCACTTGCGCCGCCGCGCATAACCCGCCGCCTACCACAAACGCCCACACACAGTTTTTAAGCGAGGGCGATTTTTTGGCGCGCATACTTGCCATTTTGCTGTATTCTTTGCTTGTCATTTTCACGTTATTTACACCTCTTTCGCTTTATTTTTTGTCAGTGATACCGAAAGTATACCTTTTTTATAATAACAGTTGCAAAATGAAACCGTTTGCAGTATGATATTTTCTTGTGAAAAGAGGTGAGGCAGTGTTTATAAAACGTATGGTACGCGATAAACTGTTTTGGAAAACGCTAATTTCGCTCGCAGTACCGATCATTTTGCAACAATTACTCATCAGCTGCCTTGCCATTGTGGATAACATCATGGTTGGCAGGCTTGGTGACATTGCGGTTGCCGCGGTGGGGCAGTCGGCGCAGGTTGCTCAACTGGTCAACTTGTTTTTTGTGGGCATTTGTTCGGGCGGTGCCGTGTTTGCCGCGCAATATTGGGGTGCCAAAGACCAAAAAGGCATTCGCCGCACCTATGGTTTAGTGTTGCTTTTGTGCGGTAGCATAGCGGTGACGTGCGCGGTGCTTGTCGGCGCGTTCCCCAAACAAGTGCTTTCGTTGTATACCAATTCTCCCGCCATCATCGAACAAGGCGCGCAATATTTGCGCATTGCCGCGTTTTCGTACATCGGCATTGGTCTCAATTTTGGGTTTTGCACCATTTTACGTTCGGTCGAACAAGTGCGGTTGCCTGTCATTTCCAACATCATTGCCGTTTCGGTCAACGTGCTGTTTAACTGGTTGCTCATTTTCGGCAAAGGCGGTTTTCCCGCGCTCGGCATTCGCGGCGCCGCGATTGCCACGGTGATTTCTTCGTGCATTAATCCGCTGTTTATCTTTACGGTTTCGTTTTTTAAACGTAATATTTTGCGTTGTCCGCTGCATAAATTGTTTTGCTTCGGCAAAGGGTTTGTCGGTCAATTTTTCGCCATGGCGCTGCCCGCGTTTATCAACGAATCCATGTGGGCGCTCGGCACGGCTGGCACCAACATGGTCTATGGCCGAATGGGCGAAAGCAACGTCGCCGCGTTGACCATCAACAACACGGTACAAAACTTGGCGTTTGTGGCGCTGATCGGTTTGTGCAACGCGTGCGCCGTCATGATCGGCAAACGTATCGGCGAAGGCAAGCTTGACGAAGTGCGTGAGTATTCCAAGCGGTTTTTATTGCTCACACCGGTGGTTTCGCTTGGCTTAGGGCTTTTGATCATTGCTTTGCGCACACCGATTCTTTCGTGCTTTTCGCTGTCGGCAGAGGCCTCTTCGGTGGCGTTTACGCTGTTGTTTATTTTCTCTTTGGAATCGACATTGCGCAACATCCCCTACATCACCATTGTGGGCGTTTTTCGTCCCGGCGGCAACACGCGCATCGGCATGTTGTTCGACGGTGTTTGCCTGTGGGGCATTTCGTTGCCCATCACCGCTTTGCTCGGTTTGGTCTTTCACGTCGATTTCACCACGGTATACTTGATCATGCTGCTTGCCGAAGACGTTCCCAAAGTGTGCATGATACTGCCGTACTTTTTTAAATTCAAATGGATACATTCTGTTACAAGGAGTTAACACATGGATATTTTACTGAGTATTGCCATTGCCTTGATGGCAGGGTTGTTTATGACACGTCTGATAAAACCGCTGGGTTTGCCCGCTGTTACGGGTTATTTGATTGCGGGCGTGTTGGTTGGTCCGTATGGGCTCGGTCAGCTCGGCACCGCACTGTCAATTGAGGGGCTCGGCTTTACGTCGATGGAATATGTGGAACATTTCGGCGTCATTTCCGATGTGGCACTTGGGTTTATTGCCTTTTCCATCGGCAACGAGTTTCGGCTTTCGCAACTCAAAAAAATCGGCAAACAAGCCACGGTTATCGGTATTTTCCAAGCGGTGGTTGCCACCGTCGTGGTGGATATTGCGCTTTGCGGGTTGTCGGTCATTTTGGGTGCCACCGTACTGCCCATGAGCGTGGCTGTCACCTTGGGTGCCATTGCCTCCGCCACCGCTCCCGCCGCCACCTTAATGGTGGTGCGCCAATATAAAGCCAAAGGCAAACTCACCGATTTGTTGCTTCCCATCGTCGCGCTCGACGATGCGGTGGGCTTGGTGCTGTTTGCCGTGTCGTTTGGTATTGCCAAAGGCATGGTCAGCGGTCACGTCGATGTGTTTTCCATTGTGGTCAATCCGCTCATCGAGATTGTCGCCTCGTTGTTGCTTGGCGCGGTTGTCGGGTTTGTGTTTGACAAAGCCGAAAACCTGTTTCATTCGCGTTCCAAACGGTTGTCGGTTTCGGTCACGTTTGTCATTTTGACCGTGGCAGTCACCATGATTAAAATCCCTGTCGGTCCCATCACCATTGCCACTTCGCCGCTTTTGGCGTGCATGATGCTCGGCACGGTGTTTTGCAACGTGTGCGAATCGTCCGAAGAACTCATGGACCGTGTCGACCGCTGGACCACGCCGTTGTTTGTATTGTTTTTCGTCATCAGCGGTGCCGAACTGGAACTCGCGGTGTTTACCCGCCTTGCCATTGTGGGCATTGGCGTGGTGTTCATTGTGTTCCGTTCCATCGGTAAAATGGCGGGTGCGGCCATCAGCGCCAAAATGACCGGCTGCGATGAAAACATCGTCAAATATTTGGGCATCACCTTGCTTCCGCAAGCGGGTGTGGCACTGGGTATGTCGGTTTCCGCCATGCAACTCGGCGAAACCGAGGGCGCTTTGGTGCGCAACATCGTGTTGTTTGCGGTGCTCATTTATGAACTGGTCGGCCCTGTTCTTACCAAAAACGCGTTGCTCAAAGCGGGCGAAATCAACCCCGAAAACAAACAATCCGCCAAACGTATCAACGCGGCAAAAGAAGAAACCTAATAAAAAGCAGGCAACTGGTGGTTGCCTGCTTTTTTTATTGCGCATATCCCGCACGTGTGCTATACTGTAATAAAATTCGTCTGGGAGTGATACTGTGGACACCATCAAAATCAACAAAGGCTCGGTCAAAATGATTGCGCACCGCGGTGTTTCGTGGCTCGAACGCGAAAACACCAATGCGGCGTTCGTGGCAGCGGGCAACCGTTCGTACTACGGCATGGAAACCGATGTTTACCGCACCTTGGACGGCAAATTTGTGCTGTTCCACGACCGTACGTTGTGGGTGGTAGCGGGTGTCGATATGAAGATGGAGCAAGTCCCGCTTGCCGACTTGCAAAGTGTTGTGTTGTACGATACCGATAAAACCAAAACCCGTTTTGATTTACGTGTCAGCACACCGCAGGAATATCTTTCCATCTGCAAAAAATACCAAAAGCATAGTGTTATTGAACTCAAATCGGATTTTACCGAGGAAGAAATTGCACAAATTATCGAAATGGTCAAAGCATACGACCATTTGGAAGACACCACCTTCATTGCCTTTTCGTATGAGAATTTACGCAAGGTTCGCCACCTTCTCCCCAAACAATCGGTGCAACTGCTTTCCGACGAGCTCACAGAGGAAATTTTGGATAACGTCATCAAAGACAAAATCGATGTCAGCATCTATTACGAGTTAGTCAGCAAGGAACTGGTCGATTTTTTGCACGAACACGGCATTAAAGTCAACTGCTGGACGGTAGATAACAAAGAACACGCCGAAAAATTGGTGGCAATGGGTGTCGACTACATCACCACCGACATTTTAGAATAAAAGGTGATACCATGAACTTTACCGAAATTGCCAAAGCGCGGTATTCGTGCCGCAAATACGACGAAACCCGCCCGGTCGAACCCGAAAAACTGCAAGCCGTTTTAGAAAGCGCACGGCTTGCTCCTTCGGCGTGTAACGGTCAACCGTATCATATCACGGTATGCACGGGCGAAAAAGCCAAAGAAGTCGCGCGTACCACCCGCGATATGAAAATTAACACCTTTGTCGACCAAGCCCCCGTGTTGCTGATTATTTCGGAAGAACCGTATTGCAAAATGGCGGCTTTGGGTGCCAAACTCAAACACAACGACTACCGCTCGATTGACATTGGCATTGTGTCGGCCTATATCACCGCCGAAGCAGCGGCGCAAGGTCTTGGCAGTTGCATCATCGGCTGGCTCGACAGCGACAAAATTTGCAAACTGTGCGGTATCAACGGCACAGTACGTCTGGTCATCACGCTCGGTTACGCGCTGGATGAAGGGCGCGACAAAAAACGCAAAACAACAGAGGAGTTGATTTCGCAGTGTTAAAAATTGGAGAAAAAGCCCCCGCGTTCACCTTGCCCGACAAAAACGGCAACTTGGTTTCGCTTTCGGATTTTGCGGGCAAAAGAGTGGTGCTTTACTTTTATCCCAAAGATAATACTTCGGGTTGCACCCGCCAAGCGTGTGCGTTTGCCACACATAACACGGCAATCGAGCAAAAAAACGCCGTGGTGATTGGGATTAGCAAAGACACCCCCGCCTCGCACCTGAAATTTGCCGAAAAATACGAACTTCCCTTTGTGCTGCTTTCGGATGTTGAACACACCGTGCTCGAAGCTTACGGCGTGTGGCAAGAAAAGAAAATGTGTGGCAAAGTCGGCATGGGTGTGGTGCGCACCACCTATGTACTGGATGAAAATGGCACGGTCATTGCCGCCATGCCCAAAGTCAAACCCGATACCAACGCCGAAGAAGTCTTGCAACTGTTATAAAAAAAGCCTCCCTTGTGTAAAGGGAGGCTTTTTTTTGCGCAGGTTGTGCGTTAGGCTCCCTTGTGTAAAGGGAGCTGTCAGCAAAGCTGACTGAGGGATTGCTTTACGCACAAATCAATATACTCGCAAACACCTCTAAAATTTTGCTTTTGCGCAGTAAAAATCAACCACATAGTTTCTTATAATTTTTTGTCTGTTAAATCTTATAGGATATGTTCTTAAAAAATCATACCACAAATGCCGTTCTTCGGGTGTCATATTCTTGCGCAATATTCTTCCAAT
>JAZROQ010000027.1:0-9163 GCA_045648765.1 Acutalibacteraceae bacterium | reverse complement strand
AATTGGGTACCGATTATCAACTCTTTAACTATTACGGCGCTCCCGACGCTGACCGCGTGATCGTGGCTATGGGTTCGGTTTGCGACGTGGCAGAAGAAGTGATCGACTACTTGACCGCCGCCGGCGAAAAAGTCGGTTTGGTTAAAGTTCGTTTGTATCGTCCGTTCTCGGCCGCTCATTTTGCAGCAGCTATCCCTGCTACTGCAAAAACCATCGCTGTTCTTGACAGAACCAAAGAACCCGGCGCATTGGGCGAACCGCTTTATTTGGACGTTGTTGCCGCTTTGGCAGCACAAGGCCGCAAAGCGAAAGTTATTGGCGGTCGCTACGGCTTGGGCTCTAAGGATACTCCTCCTTCCAGCATCTTTGCTGTATACAGCGAAATGAAGAAAAAATGCCCGAAAGCACAATTTACCATGGGCATCGTCGACGACGTTACCAATTTGTCGTTGCCGGAAAAAGAAGCCCCGAACACCGCTGCCGAAGGTACCATCGAATGCAAATTCTGGGGTCTTGGCGGTGACGGTACGGTTGGTGCTAACAAAAACTCCATTAAAATCATTGGTGACCACACCGACAAATACGTGCAAGCGTATTTCCAATACGACTCCAAGAAAACCGGTGGTATTACCATTTCGCACTTGCGCTTTGGCGATCAACCGATCAAGAGCCCGTATTATATCAACAAAGCTGACTTCGTGGCTTGTCACAACCCCTCTTATGTAATCAAAGGTTACAAGATGGTTAACGACGTGAAACCCGGCGGCGTGTTCATGATTAACTGCCAATGGACTCCCGAAGAATTGGAACATCACTTGCCGGCAGAAGCAAAACGCTACATTGCCAAAAACAACATTCAATTGTATACCATTAACGCCATTGATTTGGCAATGCAAATCGGTATGGGCAAACGCACCAACACCATTTTGCAATCGGCGTTCTTTACTTTGGCAAAAGTAATGCCGCAAGAAGAAGCCATCCAATACATGAAGGATGCTGCTACCAAGTCCTACTCCAAAAAAGGTATGGACATTGTGGAAATGAACCACAAAGCCATTGACGCCGGTGCTACCGCGTTTGTGAAAATTGATGTGCCTGCTGCTTGGGCAAAAGCAAAAGACGATGCCGAAGCTCCTGCCAAAAACGGTCCTGCCAAATTGGTGAAAATGGTAGACAACATCATGGAACCCGTTGGTAAAATGAACGGCGACGCTTTGCCGGTTTCCGCTTTTGTGGATCATGCTGACGGTACCTTTGAACAAGGTGCTTCCGCTTACGAAAAACGCGGCGTTGCCGTGATGGTTCCCGAATGGAACGAAGCTACTTGTGCTAAATGTAACAAGTGTGCCTTTGTTTGCCCGCACGCTACCATTCGTCCGTTCGCTCTGAACGAAGAAGAAGTGGCTGCTGCTCCCGCAAACATGAGAAAAGCTCCGAAACCGGTTATCAAAACCAACTACACCTACACCTTGGCAGTTTCGCCGATGGATTGTATGGGTTGCGGCGTTTGCGTTGGCGTTTGCCCGACAAACTCGCTTACCATGGTTTCGCGCGAATCGCAAGAAGATCAACAAGCTGTGTTTGATTACTGTGTGGAAAAAGTTTCCGACAAACCGGAAGTGCAAGGCAACACGGTTATCAGCAGCCAATTCAAACAACCCTTGTTAGAGTTCTCCGGCTCTTGCGCCGGCTGTGCCGAAACCGCGTACGCTCGTTTGATTACGCAATTGTTCGGTGACAGAATGTATATCTCCAACGCCACCGGTTGTTCTTCCATCTGGGGTGGTCCCGCTGCTACTTCGCCGTACACCGTGAACAAAGACGGTCATGGTCCGGCTTGGGCAAACTCCTTGTTTGAAGACAACGCCGAGCACGGTTTTGGTATGTACTTGGGTCAAAAAGCTATCCGCAACCGTTTGATCGAAAAAGTTAAGGAAATTGCTGCTTCTGACAAAGCTTCTGCTGAACTCAAAGCTGCTGCCGAAGACTATTTGAACACGGTGAACGACGGCGCCAAGAACACGGCGGCTTCCAAAACGTTGGCTGCCGAAGCAGCAAAAGTTGCCGACAAGTGCGAACTTTGCAAAGACATTACCGAAAACAGCGAATACCTCTCCAAAAAATCGGTTTGGGTATTCGGTGGTGACGGTTGGGCATACGATATCGGTTTCGGTGGCGTGGACCACGTTCTCGCTTCCGGTGAAGACGTGAATATCATGGTCTTCGATACCGAAGTGTATTCCAACACCGGTGGTCAAGCTTCCAAAGCTTCGCAAATCGGTCAAGTGGCACAGTTTGCTGCTGCCGGTAAAGCCATTGCCAAGAAGAGCTTGGCGGAAATTGCGATGTCCTATGGTTACGTGTATGTTGCACAAATCGCTATGGGCGCCGACATGAACCAAACCGTGAAAGCTATTGCCGAAGCAGAAGCTTATCCGGGTCCGTCGCTTATCATTGGTTATGCTCCTTGCGAAATGCACAGCATTAAAGGCGGTATGGTGAACTGCCAAGCCGAAATGAAGAAGGCTGTGGATTGCGGTTACTGGAATATGTTCCGCTTCAATCCTGCTGCTGAAAAGAAATTCGTCATTGACAGCAAAGCACCGACTACCAGCTATCGTGACTTTATCATGAACGAAGCTCGTTATTCTTCGCTGACTCGTTCCTTCCCCGAACGCGCCGAAGCGCTGTTCACTCAAGCGGAAGAAGCAGCGATGGCACGTTACGAACACTTGCAAAAATTGCAAGCGTTGTACAACGACTAATCGTTTGTAAAAACAAAACCATGCCTCAACCCCTTGTTGAGGGGCGGTTTTTTGTGAAAAATTTTACAAAATAAGCAAGAACGCGAGTTTAAAAACGCGCATACTTATATCGTATTAAAAAGGAGGCGACACGCGTGGCTAAAAAATCAAGCGTTCCGTGGCAAAAAATTATTTTTTTGGCAGTATTCATTACGATGGTGGGTTCTGCCGTGACGGTGGGGGTTTCCATGTGGTTGGCGCCAACGGTACCGACCGAAGAACACTTCCGCGTAAAAAGTGATTATGTGTTGATGTTTTTGCAGTGCCTTTTGGGAATTCTTGCCATGTTGCTGCCGAGTTGGCTGTCGCGCAAGTGCGGGTTGGAGATTCCGTCGCGTATGATTATTTTGTACGCTGTTTTTTTGTATTGTGCCATCTATTTGGGAGAAGTGCGAGGGTTTTATTACCTGATTCCGCGCTGGGACACGGTGTTGCACGTGTTTAGCGGCATTGCTTTGGGAGCGCTTGGGTTTTCGGTGTTGAGTTTGCTTAACAAAAGCGAACGCGTTCCTGTTACACTCAGCCCTGCTTTTGTGGCTTTGTTTGCTTTTTGCTTTGCCGTTTCCGTGGACGTGGTGTGGGAAATTTATGAGTTTTTTGCTGACAGCGTTTTTCTTACCAACATGCAAAAACATTCCAACGGAAACGGTGTGCCGCTGCTTGGAAAGCTGGCGTTGGCAGATACCATGGAAGATTTGATTGTCGATGCGCTGGGTGCGCTTTTGGTTTCGGTTTTGGGATATATCTCCCTGAAATTCAAAAAAGGATGGGTGGAAAAAATCCTTTTGAAAACACGTACTACGCAATAGAAACACCGGTGTAGTAATGTTTGAGGATTTCTTTGTATGTAAAGCCTTGTTCTGCCATTGCTTTGGCGCCGAACTGACTCATGCCGACTCCGTGACCATACCCTTTTACCGAAAAGACAAAACCGTTTTCGGTGTGTGAAACAGAAAAGCAAGCCGAAGGTAACCCCAATGCCTCTCGAACGGCTTTGCCGCTAAACGGTTGTCCGCCAATGATGATGCTTGTCACCGAACCGGCCGGAGAAAGCGTGGGGGAGCCGGTAATCCATTCGTTGGCGTTGCCGGACAAAGAAAGATTGGGAAACGCTTTGGAGAAGTCGGCATCGGAAACGGTGACTGTGGTACAAGCGTGAGGAGAAAGTGAATCGCTGCCGCTTGTTACCGATTGCAAATACGGAAAATCTGTTCCCCATACCACAGACGAGGTTTCGGTTTTTCCCCAATTGCAACTGTGATAGGCGGCAAAAATGGGTTTGTTTTCACACAAAACATATTGACCAAACACGGCGTCTACCGCCGAGGCAATGCGCTGCAAATACGCATCGTATTGTTCTCCCCATAGTTTTTTGAGGCCTTCGGGGGAATAGGTGACGGGAAACGAAGCGGGAACTGACGAAAAATCGGCACCTTGCAACGTGGAATTGCTTGCATTTTTTTGTTTTTCATACGTATAGTAAGTATACGAAGCAACCGCTTGCGCTTTTAACGCTTCGATGGGATAAGAGGCGGGCATTTCTGCTGCGACGGTATAGATTAGAAAATCGCGTTCGGAAAAAGAATAAATGGCATTGCCCGCAGTGTCCAACACCTTAAAAACAGCGGTGGATGCGGGTTCTTTTTTGGGGTTTTCGCTGACAGGGGTGGAGTTTTTGGCGGGTTCGGGTGGTTTTGTTGGTGGTGTGGTTTTGGCAAAGGGAAGGCAGACGAGTGACAACAGAACGTAGCAGACCAGAGAAAGAATAGTAAATGTTTTCATAAGCAACACCTTTTTTGGCACGAAATGATAGACGTTTTTTGTAAAACTGCAAAAAACAAGAAAAGTTATAGCAAAATCTGCCAAATAATGCAATTTTAAACGATAAAAATTGCGTTTTTTAAAAAGAACGTCGAGAGAAGGGTTGACAAGGCAATGGGGAGTACAGTATAATAAAGGGTATTACAAACAAAAGGGGCAAAGTCATGTTAAAGAAGAATGACCCGCAATTTGAAGGGGTTTTTACCACTTTATGCGAACAAGTGAAAGAAAATAACCGTATTTCTCCCGAGAAGTACGTTGGTAAGGATATTAAGCGCGGATTACGTAATGCCGACGGCACCGGTGTGGTGGCAGGGCTTACGCGAATTTGTAACGTGCACGGGTATGTGTTGTCCGAAGGTGAAAAATGTCCGGACAAAGGCATTCTTACATACCGTGGATACACGATTGAGGATTTGGTGGCAGGCAGCAACGGGCAAGGGCGTTTTGGGTTTGAGGAAGTTGTGTTTTTGCTGTTGTTTGGTTTTTTGCCGAGTGCCGAACAGTTGGAAAATTTTTCAAAACTGTTATCTGCCAACCGAGAATTGCCGGAATATTTCGCCGAAGATATGATTATTAAAGCACCGTCGCCGAACATTATGAACAAATTGTCGCGTTCGGTGTTGGCTTTATATTCGTATGACGAAGATCCCGAATCGACAACAGTGGAAAACGTGTTGCGTCAATGCATTGAGCTGATCGCGATGTTGCCCACCATTATGGGATATGCTTATCAAGTGAAACGTCGTCATTATGATAATCAAAGCATGACGATTCATCCGCTTTTGCCGGGGCTTTCGACTTCGGAAACTATTTTGAGAACCATCCGTTCTGACGCTTCGTACACACCGGAAGAAGCAAGAGTGCTTGACTTGTGCTTGATGTTGCACGCAGAGCACGGTGCCGGTAACAACTCGGCTTTTGCTACGCGGGTGTTGGCTTCTTCGGGAACCGATACATATTCGGCGATTTCGGCTTCTATCGGTTCGCTCAAAGGACCTCGTCACGGTGGCGCCAACTTAAAAGTGATGCAAATGTTGGAGGATATCAAAGCCCACGTCAAGGACTGGGAAGACGAAGAGGAAGTTGCCGCCTATTTGGTGAAAATTTTAAACCGCGAAGCAAACGATAATTCCGGTTTGATTTATGGTATGGGACACGCGGTGTATACCTTATCTGACCCGCGTGCGGTGTTGCTCAAACACGAAGCAGAACGCATGACAAAAGAACGCGGATACGGCAAAGAGTTCCGTTTGTTGGAATTGGTGGAAAAACTGACACCGGATTTGATGTTGAAAGTGCGCGGAATCGAAAAAGCGGTTTGCGCCAATGTGGATATGTATTCCGGTTTGATATACCGTTCGTTGGGGATTCCCGAAGAATTGTTTACCCCGTTGTTTGCGGCGGCGCGTATCAGTGGATGGTGCGCTCACCGCATTGAAGAATTGTTGACCGGTGGACGAATTATTCGTCCCGCATACAAGCCGTTTAGCAAAACCAAAGACTATGTGCCGTTGAAAGAACGATAATTTCCGAAAAAGCGGGAGTTTATTATGAAACAAACAACCTCAACCACACGTCGCAAAAGCAGCCAAAAGCGAAAGAAAAATCGCTTTCGGCTGTTTGCCGTGTTATCGATACTGAATGTGCTGCTGGTGGTACTGATTGTGGTACTTTTTCCGGCAGCCTTTGGCAACGATGCAAAAACCGAGGAAAAAAAGAAAAGCATGTTGGGCATTACGGCTATTACGGTGGAAGGAAACACTCGCTACGACACCGAGGCGCTTTTGGGCGTGAGTGGTATCGGCAAGGGACAAAGTGTTTTTTCCATCAGCAAGGGTCAAGTTTCCAAACGGTTGCGAAAAGCGTTTTCTTACATTGAAAGAGCCGACGTGGAAGTGAATCTTCGTCGAGAGGTAACGCTGCGCGTTTTCGAAAAACCCGAACTCGGCGCGGTGTATGCTAACGGTTCGTGGTTGGTGGTGGACCACAGCGGCGTGGTTTTGCTGAAAATGCCGTTGCGCAGTGAGCGACCGCTTAGAAAATTGTATTTGAAAGGCGCCGAAGTGGTAAACGATGCGGTTGGCAAACCTGCCCTTTCCGAACGCAGTTTGGCGATTGCCAAAGAATTGAGTTTGGCGTTGGAACAATACCATATTGACGGGGTGGGCGTTATCGATATGAGCAACGTAAACGATATTCGCCTTGACTGGAAAAATCAGATTACCATTGCCCTTGGTAATGATTCGAACTTGAATTATGAAATGGCGGTGGTGGCAAGCACTTTGCCAAAAGTACTTGCTCGACACGGCGAAACAGCAACAGGATTGCTGAATGTAAGTTTGTATTCGGATAGCACGGTGGAAGCGCCGACGGTGATTTTTACCCCAACGGCGTTGTTGGACAAAGAATCTGACAAAACCGAGCAAAATACGACAGATACTTCTTCGACAGCAACCGGTGTGAACACCGCAACGACAACCTCTGCACAAAATCGTTAAAAAACACCAAAAAATTTTTTAAATTACTGTTGAAAACAGAGAGTTGACATGGTAGAATAGAAAAGGTATAATGTAATATACTGAATAAATAGAACAGCTGCAGCTGAGAAATAAAAGGTAGGAGGAAGTTCCATGGGCTTTGAATACGAAGATGAGGTCTTGGATACCGGCGTTCAAATTAAGGTAATTGGTGTCGGCGGTGGCGGCGGAAACGCTGTGAATCGCATGATTGCTGCCGGTGTTAAAGGCGTGGAGTTTGTTGCTATTAACACGGATCATCAAGCTTTGTTGCGTTCGCAAGCAACAATCAAATTACAAATTGGTGAAAAATTAACACGCGGCATGGGTGCCGGTGCTAATCCCGAAAAAGGCCAACGTGCCGCCGAAGAAAGCCGTGATGAAATCACAGCCGCTCTCAAAGGTACGGATATGGTGTTTATCACTGCCGGTATGGGCGGCGGTACCGGTACCGGTGCGGCTCCTGTTGTGGCAGAAATTGCTCGCGATATGGGCATTTTGACGGTGGGTATTGTTACCAAACCGTTTGCGTTTGAAGGTCGCCGCCGTATGGAGCAAGCCGAAAACGGTATTGCTGTGTTGCGCGAGCATGTGGATAGCTTGGTGGTTATCCCCAACGAACGCTTGAAACTCGTGAGCGAACAACGCATTACGCTTGCTAACGCTTTCCAAGAAGCCGACAGCATGTTGCGCCAAGGCGTACAATCCATTTCGGAATTGATCACCGACGAAAGAGCGGCTATCAATCTCGACTTTGCTGACGTTACCGCTATTATGAAAGATGCCGGTTATGCCCACATGGGTATCGGCCGTGCCGAAGGCAAAGACAAAGCAGAAGCTGCTGCCCGCGCGGCAATTGCCAGCCCGTTGCTCGAAACCACCATCAATGGTGCTCGTGGTTTAATCATCAACGTTACGGCTTCGCCCGATATTCCGTTGGAAGACGTGGATGTGGCTTGTAGCTTGATTTCGGATGCTGCGCATCCCGATGCTAACATCATTTGGGGTCTTACCTTCAACGAAGAAATGGACGATTCGTTGTGCATTACCTTGGTTGCTACCGGTTTCTCTTCGGACGGTTCTTATGTTCCGCCCACGGAAGACGGCAAAGGCGGCACCGATTCCAGCGATTACGACGACAGCGAATTGTTGGATATGTTCCGCAGAAGACCGCAATAAGTTTTGACTTTTTACGGCGGGAAGCTGGCGCTTCCCGCCGTATTTTCTTTTTGGGGTGAAGAAATGGCAACCAAACGCGACTTGTTGTCACCGCTTCGCGCAGCGGTAGATACTTACGATATGATACAACCGGGCGACAACGTGGCTGTTGGTGTTTCCGGTGGAAAAGACAGTGTGGCACTGCTTGTGTTGTTGGCGCGGTTGCGGCAGTTTTATCCGAAACCGTTTACGGTGACGGCAATTACCATTGACCCCTGCTTTGAAGGGGAAGAGGGAGATTACACACCGATTGCCAATTTGTGCGAACAGTTGGACGTGCCGTTTGTTTTAAAACGAACAAAGTTGTGGGAAGCGGTAATCGAACACAGCAGCAAAATTGAAACGCCGTGCAGTATGTGCGCGCGGCTGCGACGCGGCACATTGCACCGCGTGGCGGCAGAAATGGGGTGTCGCACCGTGGCGCTTGGGCATCACCAAGACGATGCGGCGCAAACGGTGTTGATGAATTTGTTTGCGGGAGCAACGCTTGGTTGCTTTTCACCCAAAAGTTATTTGGACCGTGCTGACGTGACGGTGATTCGTCCGATGATTTACCTGAAAGAACAGGAAATCGACGCGTTTGTGCGCGGAGAAGGACTGCCGACGATTCCCTCGGGTTGCCCTGTTGATGGGAAAACGCACCGCCAAGAGGTGAAGGATTTGTTGGGAACCTTGTCAAAAACGTACGGCGACGTGAGCGAAAAAATCACCGACGCTTTGCAAAAAGCAAAATTAAACGGTTGGGGAAAAGAATAAAAAAAGTACGATGTGCAATTTTTTTGAAACGGACTTTTATTTGTT
>JAZROQ010000026.1:0-6812 GCA_045648765.1 Acutalibacteraceae bacterium | reverse complement strand
TGCAAACCAGTTCTGCCAACGCTGAAGAATGATGAGCAGGTGTGAATTTATGCGGTTTCATTTCGATCAGCGTGACGGCTATACCTTCGTTTGCAGCGGCCCAAGCCGCTTCACAGCCGGCAAGACCGCCGCCGATTACCGTGATATGCTCACTCATTGCTTTTTCCTTTTCCTATCTTTTCGTAGCCGCAACCATCGGTGAGACAGACTGTCCCGCCACCGCGACCTTTGCGTTTAAAGAGCGTTTTCCCGCACTGCGGACAAATATGCGCTGTGGGTTCATTCCACGTAACGAAATCACATTTAGGATAATTTTCGCAACCAAAGAATTTGCGGTTTTTCTTGGATTTCTTTGCCAAGATATTGCCGCCACACTTCGGGCAAACCCCCGCAGTTCTATCGACCAACGGTTTAGTGTTTTTGCAATCCGGATAACCGGGGCATGCCAAGAATTTGCCAAAACGGCCGGTTTTAATCACCATGTGCCGTCCGCACTTGTCGCAAACTTCTTCGCTTTGTTCTTCGGGGATTTTGAGCCGCTCACCCGAAAGCGTTCCTTCTGCTTTTTCCAGTGTTTTTGAAAAATCATCATAAAAACGGCTAAGCGTTTGTACCCAATCGCTGACACCCGATTCGACATCGTCCAATTGACGTTCCATGTTAGCCGTAAATTCGGTATCAACAATTTCGGGGAATTGTTCTTTCATCCACTGTGTGGTAACTTCGCCCAACGCTGTGGGTTTTAACGCTTTCCCATCGCGCTCGATATATTCTCTTGCCAAAATGGTGCTGATAGTCGTAGCATAGGTGGAAGGACGTCCAATGCCGTTTTCTTCCAACGTTTTAATGAGGGTTGCCTCGTTGTAACGTGCAGGAGGCTGCGTAAAGTGTTGACTGCTTTGCAAATCTTGCAAATTTAACACATCGCCCTCTTTTAAAAGCGGTAACGCGCCGTCTTCTTCGTCTTCCTCGTCTTTTCCTTCGACGTACAACACGGTGTATCCATCAAACTTTACGGTATAACCGGACGATTTAAACAAATATTCGCCCGCTGCAATTTCTGCCTGACAAGTATCTTGCACACAGTTTGCCATCAAGCTGGCAATAAAACGTTCCCAAATAAGTTTATACAACCGATATTGGTCTCCACTTAAAAACGGTTTTACCATTTCGGGTGTCAACGAGGGAACCGACGGACGAATAGCTTCGTGCGCGTCTTGTGCGCCTTTGCGCGTTTTGTAATACCGCGCTTTTTCCGGCAAGTAGTCATTGCCGTAACGTTGAGCAATATATTCGTTCCCTTCGCGTCGGGCATCTTCCGAAATACGCAAAGAGTCGGTACGCATATACGTAATCAAACCCATGGCGCCACGTTCGCCCAACTCAACACCTTCGTACAGTTCTTGCGCTGCTTTCATGGTGCGCTTGGAAGCAAAACCAAGTTTTCGGCTTGCCTCTTGTTGCAGCGTTGAAGTAATAAACGGAGGGGCGGGTGAAATTTTGCGTTCACCGCGTTTTGCCGAGGAAACAATAAACGTTTGCGGGCGAATTGCTGCCAGCGCCTCATCGGCTTGTTCTTGATTACACAATTTTATTTTGTTTTTGCCACGTTTATACAAATGAGCCTTAAACGCCTTCCCGCGAGGAGAAAGAGAAAGTTTGGCTTCGATATTCCAATATTCTTCCGAAATAAAGGCACGGATTTCTTCTTCACGGTCAACAATCATACGTACCACAGCGGATTGCACACGCCCCGCCGACAAACCTTTGCGGATTTTTTTCCACAAAAACGGGCTGATGCGGTAACCCACCAAACGGTCCAATACACGACGTGCTTGTTGCGCGTTTACCAAATCCATGTTAACGCAGCGCGGAGCTGCCATGCCTTGTGCCACACCGCTTTTGGTGATTTCGTTAAACGTGACACGGTTATTTTCGTTCAAATCGGTTTTAAGCATTTGCGCCAAGTGCCAAGAAATAGCTTCGCCTTCGCGGTCCGGGTCAGTTGCCAAAAAGACGCCGTCACTTGCCGCTGCTTTTGCTTTAAGTTCACGAATTAATGCCGATTTTCCCGCAATATCCACGTAACGCGGACGAAACCCTTTTTCCACGTCCACGCCGAGCAAGCTTTTGGGCAAATCGCGAATATGCCCCATAGAGGCCATAACCTCATAGCCATCGCCCAAATATTTTTGTATCGTTTTGGCTTTTGCGGGAGATTCCACAATAACCAGTTTTGACATGCTTTTCACCTTATCTTTCTAAACGAGAATATCGCTTTCCGGGATAACTTTTTACACAACCGAACAGTTCCAGCTCTGTTAATGCCGCAAACACTTTTCCTGCCGGCAAGCCTGTGGTTGCGCATAACCATTCGGCTGTTTTCGGAGAGTCGGTTAATGCTTCAAACACCTGCTTTGCCGTCGGCGTTGCATTTTGCGGGCACGAAACCGACGGTTCAAACGTTATTGGTGTTGCATCCGCCACATAGCTTCTCACAGCCGGTGCTTTTTGAGGGAACGGCGGTTTGTTCAATACGTATTGAAAGTATGCTCCTTGTGCGGTATCGGCTTCCTCTTCTTGCAGTGTGCCACGGCAACGATATTGGTATTCTCCCAAAATTTCGCTCGCGCGTGTTACCATGGTTGCACCCTCTTTGATAAGAGCATTTGAGCCCTCGCTTTCGGGAGACAAGGCATTGCCGGGAACCACAAACACGTCGCGACTTTGCTCTCGTGCTGTACGCGCGGTAATCAAAGCGCCACTTCTTTGAGGAGCTTCCACCACACAAATGCCCCAAGAGAGCCCGCTTATCAAGCGGTTGCGAACTTGGTAATGGTAGGTGTGTGCGGGTGTGTCAGGTGGATACTCCGTAAGGATAGCACCGTTGTTTTCCAAAACATTTTGGCGCATCGTTTGTGTGCTTTTTGGGTACTCCACATTAAGACCGCAAGGCTTTATCACCACAGTGGTGCCACCTGCATACAAGGCACCCTCATGCGCAGCGCAATCAATGCCACGAGCGCCACCACTGACAACAATACAGCCCGCAGCAGCCAAGCCGGCAGCAATACCGCCTGCCACCGTTTTGCCATAAGTTGTACATTCTCGTGTTCCGACCACACCGATCGGCGGTGCTGCCGTTACATCAAAATCCGGCAAGACACCCTGCCCATACAAAACCAGAGGCGGAGAATACAGTTGCCGCAATATTTCCGGATACAGTTCGTCATCAGGGGTGAGATACCACCCCAAATTTGCACTGCAATCAAGAATTTTTTGTGCATTAACAAGTGATTTATTGCACAAATTTTCTAATGTCTTTTCGCCGACACCCACTTTGGATAAAGCGCTTTTATCGGCGCTGTATATTTCTTTGGGAGAAGGGAAAACATCCAACAAAAGCGGCACGGCCGAACTGCCTTGCCCTACAGCTTGTTGCAACCATACCCAATACAAAGCAGCATTATCCATAGTGGTTTTTACCGTCCTCTCGCATCATTTCCCAAAAAACAATGCCGGCAGCCACCGAAGCGTTCAACGATTCTGCTCTCCCTGCCATGGGAATGGTAATACTGACCGAACACGCGTTTTGTGTTTCTTGGGACAACCCATTTCCCTCGTTACCGATAACACAAATCAATCCCGCACCAAACCGCATTTTTTGTATGGAAACCGCATTACTATC
Source organism: Acutalibacteraceae bacterium (assembly GCA_045648765.1). Lineage (GTDB taxonomy): Bacteria > Bacillota > Clostridia > Oscillospirales > Acutalibacteraceae > RGIG3009. Next base: position 3,124 of record JAZROQ010000026.1, on the reverse strand, counting down.
TACCACACAAGCAGCGGTAGTAAAACCTTGGTCATTAAGCGTTTTCAAAGATTCTGCCAACGAATCTGTAAAATACAAAGGCAAGCGAAACACACCGCCCATACTTCCGCGCAATACTTTGGGGCTATATGGGTCACAACAACCGTCGGATAAAATAAGACCATCCAACCCAAAAGCTTCTGCCGCACGAAGAATTGTCCCCAAATTCGAAGGGTCTTGCACACATTCCAACGCCGCATAACGACCCTGCAGTGATAATTCCAAAAAAGACAATTCTTGACGTTTGGGCAAGTTGCAAATACAAAAAATCCCTTGCGGGGTTTGCGTGTCTGCTAAATAGTCGGCCAACGAATCTTCAATTTCAAAAGCAGCGGTTGCCGCAGCGCATACCGCCGACACGCTTTCGGGGTATTGTTTTGCCGCACGGGAAGTAAACAAAGCGACAGCAATGTCCACATCCGAAAGAGTGGCATCACCACACAACCGAGCACCTTCCAAAACAAATTGACAGCTTTTCCGACGGTACTTGGCGTCGGTTGCCAGTTTGCGATATTCTTTTATAAAACGATTATCACGACTGGTAATATCCATGCGACACCCCCCTTTTTTTGTGTTTACAAAATCAAGAACTGCGCCCGTTGACATTCACCACGGGCGCAGTTACAGCTTATTTTAAAGCAGCTTTGGCTTTTTCTGCCAGACCCGCAAAAGCAGCGGCATCCGACACGGCAAGTTCTGCCAACATTTTGCGGTTCAAGGTGATGTTCGCCTTTTTCAAACCGTTCATGAACGTCGAGTAGTTCATGCCATTGATTTTAGCAGCTGCGGAAATACGAACAATCCACAGACGGCGGAAATCTCTTTTGCGTTGTTTACGGCCAATGTAAGCATATTGACCGGATTTCATAACCGCTTCTTTAGCAGTGCGGAACAATTTGGATTTGGCACCAAAATATCCTTTTGCCAATTTTAATACTTTTTTTCTTCTTTTGCGCGTCATCATAGCGCCTTTAATTCTAGCCATCGTTCATTCATCCTCCGTTTCTGAACTTCGATTATTTGTAAGGAATCAGGCGCTTGACCTGAGCCACATTGGTTACGTCGGCAATAGCCGTCTTACGAAGATTTCTTTTGCGTTTGGTGGTTTTCTTGTTCAGAATGTGGGATTTGTACGCGTGTGCACGCAAAACCTTACCGGTTTTCGTTAATTTGAAACGTTTTTTTGCGCCACTGTGTGTTTTGATTTTAGGCATAACAGTATCCTCCTTGATTTTTACTTTTATTTTGCAGTCTTGGGTGCTAAGAACATCAGCATATTGCGGCCTTCCATTTTTGCGGGTTTTTCGACAGCCGCTAACTCGGAACACGCTTCTTCAAACCGATTCATGATTTCTGTTCCGATTTCCGGATGACCCATTTCACGGCCGCGGAAACGAATGGAAACCTTTACTTTGTTTCCCTCTTGCAAAAAGCGCAGAGCGTGTTTGGCTTTGGTGTTAAAATCCGCCACGTCAATGTTGAGTGACAAACGGATTTCTTTTGTTTCCACCAAGCGTTGGTTTTTACGTGCCTCTTTTTCTTTTTTGGCTTGTTCAAACCGATATTTACCGTAGTCCATAATACGGCAAACCGGCGGTACGGCCGTGGGTGCGATTTTGACCAAATCGTATCCTCTTTCCTCGGCTAAGTTCAGCGCTTCTTGCGCGGACATTAGCCCGAGTTGTTCGCCATCTTCGGCAATGACACGTACTTCTGCATCATGAATCTGCTCGTTAATCTGCAATTCCTTGGTTGCTATGAGTAAACACCTCCAACTTGATTTTGCTCAAAATTTTGTTTGAGCGAAAACAAAAACGCGGGCAGAAATTGCCCGCGTCAACACACACCTTTGGTTACAAAAAAGCAACCATATCAACCTGTCGAGAACAGAATCTGCAGGTGAGAACGGGCAACGTTCTACTTTGTTTTACCGATAGAGTATACCAACTTCTCTTTTAAAAGTCAATACCTTTTTTAAAATTAAATCGAAATTTCGTGTGCCATACGATAAAGGTTTTCATCAAACGGCTTTTTCATGTTGAGAGCTTCTTCAATATCGTAGTCTGTTATTTTGTCGCTTTTGATCGAAACTACGCGATTGCTTTTGCCGCTGCACAACAAATCCACGGCATAGTTGCCCATGCGGCTGGCAAGCACGCGATCACGCACGGTGGGGTTACCACCACGTTGCACGTGTCCTAAAATGGTGGCACGCGATTCTACCCCGGTTTCTTCTTCAATACGCTTGGTAAGTTCCACCACGCCGCCGATGCCTTCCGCCACAACAACGATGAAATGTTTTTTGCCGGTGGCAGCTGTTTTTTGCATACGGTCGACAATGTCTTTTTGGAAATCAAACGGTACTTCCGGCACCAACACGCTGGTAGCACCAACGGCAATACCCACGTTAAGCGCCAAATAACCGCAACGACGACCCATCACTTCTACCACACTGCAACGGTCGTGAGATTGGGAAGTATCGCGCAGCTTATCCACCATCTCCATACAGGTGTTAAGAGCGGTATCGTATCCGATTGTTTGTTCACAACAAGCAATGTCGTTATCGATCGTGCCCGGTAGCCCAATGCACGGCACACCGTGACGAGACAAATCTTGTGCGCCGCGGAAAGTACCGTCACCACCGATAACAACTACACCGTCAATTTCAAGATCCTTGCACGTTTGCACGGCTTTTTGCATACCGGCTTCGGTACAAAATTCAGGACTGCGCGCGGTATAAAGCGCCGTTCCGCCACGGTGAATAATATCCGACACACTGCGCAAATCCATTGGCTTTAAATCACGATTGATCAAACCATTGTATCCACGGTAAACACCAAAAACCTCGATACCGCGACCTATTGCCGTACGGGTTACCGCACGAACCGCCGCGTTCATACCGGGAGCGTCACCGCCACTGGTTAATACCGCAATCTTACGAATAGACATCTTACAAAGCCCTTCCTTTTCCACTCGAAATCAATTTACCATTATTATATACGGCAAAAATCAAAAGTGCAAGGCAGTCGGTTGTTTTTTAACCGTTTGTGCAACAATTTTGCTCTATTTTTGCAACATTCTGTCG
>JAZROQ010000025.1:0-53697 GCA_045648765.1 Acutalibacteraceae bacterium | reverse complement strand
AACGACATGGCTACGATCCGACTTAAGGTCGGCACCAAAGTTGGTGTCAAACACTTTTTCAAAGCCCAAACGACGTAAAGCGGCAACCATTTTTCCTTCAACGTTGGTGCCAATCGGCATACCAAACGCTTCGCCCAACGTAGCACGAATGGAAGGAGCGGTGCTGACGATAACATGTTTGGAAGAATCGGCCAAAGCTTCCCATACGGCTTCGGTATTGTCTTTGTCGGTTAAAGCGCCGGTGGGACAAGCCACGACACATTGACCGCAAGAAACGCAAGGAACATCGGAAAGCGGTTTTTCGAACGCGCAAGCAATGTGAGTGTCAATACCACGGTCGTTTGCACCGATAACCGAAACGAATTGTTGTTGACAAGCAGCAACACAACGACGGCACAACACACATTTGTTATTGTCGCGCACCAAGTGAGCGGTGGAGGTGTCCAATTCGTATTGCGGACGGGCACCGTCAAATTTACCGCTGTCTTCCACACCGTAGTCTTTGCAAAGTTTTTGCAATTCACAGTCGGTGGAACGAGAACAAGATAAGCAGCGTTTGTCGTGCGTGGAAAGAATCAATTCCAACGTGGTCTTACGCGCTTTTTGAACGCGGGCAGTGTTGGTTTGCACTTCCATGCCTTCGGCAACAGGGTATACACAAGCCGTTACCAATCCACGAGCACCGGTGGCTTCTACCATACACATACGGCAAGCACCGATTTCGTTCAAATCTTTCAAATAGCACAGGGTGGGAATTTCCACACCTGCTTCGCGGGCGGCCTCCAGAATGGTGGAACCCTTGGGAACGCTCACGGCAATGCCGTTAATTTTTACATTTACCATATCCATGACAGGCACACTCCTTTCTTAAACTTTGCTGATAGCTTTGAACTTACAATTACCCATGCAAACACCGCATTTTACGCACTTTTCAGCGTCGATGGTGTAGGAGGGGAGTTTGTGGTTCGGAGCAATGTAATCGGTTTTAACAATAGCGTTGACCGGGCAGTTTTTAGCGCACAATCCGCAACCGATACATTTATCTTTATCAATGCTGAACGAGAGCAAATCTTTGCAAACGCCGGCGGGACATTTTTTGTCGACAACGTGAGCAATATATTCCTCGCGGAAGAAACGGAGTGTGGAAAGCACGGGGTTGGGGGCCGTTTGACCCAAACCGCACAAAGAGTTTTCTTTGATGTAGTAGCACAAAGCTTCCAAATCATCAATATCTTCCAACGTACCTTTGCCGCTGGTGATTTTCTCCAATTTTTCGAGCAAACGTTTGGTACCGACACGGCAGGGAGTACATTTACCGCAAGATTCGTCAACGGTGAATTCCAAGAAGAATTTTGCCATATCTACCATACAGGTATCTTCGTCCATGACAATCAAACCACCGGAACCCATCATACAACCGATAGCGGTCAAGTTGTCGTAATCCACCGGTGTGTCAATGAGCGAAGCGGGGATACAACCTCCGGAAGGACCACCGGTTTGAGCAGCTTTAAAGGTTTTCCCGTTCGGAATACCGCCGCCGATTTCTTCCACGATTTCACGCAAGGTGGTACCCATGGGGATTTCCACCAAGCCGGTGTGCTTGATTTTGCCGCCCAAAGCAAACACTTTGGTACCTTTGGATTTTTCCGTACCCATCGAGGCAAACCATTCGGGACCATTCAAAATGATTTGAGGAATGTTGGCAAAGGTTTCCACGTTGTTTTCCACGGTGGGGCAACCGTAAAGACCTTTAACCGCCGGATAGGGAGGACGGGGACGCGGTTCGCCACGATTACCTTCAATAGAGGTCATCAATGCAGTTTCTTCACCGCAAACGAATGCGCCTGCACCCAAACGGATTTCCAAATCAAAATCAAAACCGGTACCGAAAATGTCTTTGCCCAACAAACCGTTTTCGCGTGCGGCGTCAATAGCCAATTGCAAACGGTTAACGGCAATGGGGTATTCGGCACGAACGTAGACGTAACCTTGGGTAGCGCCGATCGCATAACCGGCAATAGCCATGGCTTCGATCAAGCAGTGCGGGTCGCCTTCCAAAACGGAACGGTCCATAAAGGCACCGGGGTCACCTTCGTCGGCGTTACATACAACGTATTTTTGCGGAGCTTGGTTGGGGGCTGTCAATGCCCATTTACGACCGGTGGGGAAGCCACCGCCGCCACGGCCACGTAAGCCGGAATCGGTTACGATTTGGATAACTTGTTCGGGAGTATATTCCGTCAAACATTTAGCCAAAGCTTGGTAACCGTCGTTGGCGATGTATTCATCCAACGATTCGGGGTCGACAACACCGCAGTTGCGCAAAGCAACGCGCACTTGTTTTTTGTAGAAGTCGGTTTCGTTTAACGCTTTGATGCTTTCGCCTTCGACTGTTTCATCGTACAACAAGCGCGTAACAATACGACCTTTGAGCAAATGTTCCGAAACGATTTCCGGAATATCTTCTACCTGAACGCAGGAATAGAAACAACCTTCCGGATATACAATCATAATCGGGCCGAGTGCACACAAACCAAAGCAGCCTGTGCGAACAACTTGCACTTCTTTTTCTAACCCGTTGGCAGCAATTTCTTTTTCCAACGTGTCGATAATTTGCTGACTGTTCGAGGAGGTACAGCCGGTACCGCCGCAAACCAACACATGAGAACGATACATTCTTTTTCCTCCTGCCTTACTTCATTAAATTGGCAACGGTATATTCCGCAACAGGGTTACCGTTTACCAAATGGTCGGTTACGATTTTGGCAACCATTTCCGGTGTTACTTTGCCGTAGGTTACTTTTTCTTTGCCGGGAGCAATAACTTCCACAATCGGCTCAAATTGGCACATACCAATGCAACCGGTTTGTACCACTGCCACGTGCTCTACGTGACGTTTAGCAATTTCGTCCACAAAAGCATTCAATACCGGACGAGCACCCGCGGCAATGCCGCAAGTTGCCATGCCGACAACTACGCGCGTTCCGTCATGAGAACCGTCGCGAACGGCGATTTTTTCACGGGCTTTATCCCGAATAGCTTGCAATTCTGCAATCGATTTCATATAAAAACCTCCCAAAATAATATCTTAGACATTTATGCTTGGCTGTTTAAAGCTGCCACACCTTCGGACAAATTTGCCGTAATCCATTCCATAACTTCCGCTTCTGCTAACGAAACCTCACCTAAAATCGGACGAAGTGAAGCAGTTTCAAATACGAATTGTTCTGTGTCAACTGTGTGACGGTAAACAAAATCCAATTGCGGATTTAAGCGGATCAACGTTGCGAGAGTATCGACCATGTTGCCAAGGGGCATTCTGTCGATATTTCGCAATTCAAACATGGCGGTCACCGTAGTGCCAACACCTTGCTCGGAACAAATATCCAGCGATCCGCCCGCCGATTCCGCTGCCATGCGGAAAAGGGGGATACCCATTCCCACTTTACGCGTTGTGCGTGTTGTAAAAAACGGGTCACGAACACTTGCAAGTTGCTTTGGTGACATTCCGCAACCATTATCACGGATAGTTAATGTCAGACGGTTGGCAGCAATCTCTTCTGTTACCGAAATTTCCACCACCGTGGCCCCGGCAACAATCGAGTTTTGCGCAATGTCCAACACGTTTAATGACAGCTCTAACATAATTAGCCTTTGTATTTTTCCAAAATACCGGGGATATCGTCTGCGGTCAAGCGGCCGTAAACGTCACTGTTGACAGTGATAACCGGAGCCAAACCGCAAGCACCGATGCAACGGCAAGCAGACAACGAGAATTTGCCGTCCGGTGTGCATTCGTCTGCACCAATACCGAGCAATTCTTGCAGTTTGTCAAACACGTCACCCGCACCTTTTACATAGCAAGCAGTACCAAGACATACCGAAATGTCGTACTCGCCTTTGGGGGAGAGTGAAAATTGCGCATAGAACGTAGCCACGCCGTAAACCTTTTCCAGCGGAACGTTCATGCCATCGGCAATCATTTGTTGGACTTCTACGGGCAAGTATCCGTAAATACCTTGCGCCTCTTGCATTACGCCCATCAAGCGGCTCGGATCGTGCTTGTTAGCATCGATAACCTTTTTTAAAGCCTCGGCTTGTTCAGGCGTACCTTTAAAAGGAAGTGTGCTGATTTTCTTTTGCATTTGCCTTTTCCTCCTTGAAAGTATTCATACCTTCCTTAATTATACACGAACAAAAACAAATTTGCAATGGTAATCTCGCAAGTTTGTCAACTTTTTGTCAAACTTTTTTAAAAAAGGACAAACTTCGCGGAACTTGTTTCAAAAAGTTGACTTTTTTCTTAAAATAAAGTATGATACCCCGAGTAATATTGACGATGGATTTAGGAGAAGGACGCATGGAACCAAATTATCAAAAAACGTGGCGATGCTGCTATTGGGGTGCCGCTTTACAAGCGCTGGCTATCAATTTGGCACCACTGTTTTTTGTTACTTTGCAAAAACAATATGCTATTTCGTTTGAACAAATCGGGCGATTGGTGCTGGTTACTTTTTTTGTGCAGTTAGCCGTGGATTTTTTATCGGTATACACGGTTTGCCGATGGGGATATCGTTTGTCGTTGGTGTTGGCACACGCTTTCACATCGGTGGGTTTGTTCTTGTTTGGTATTTTGCCGCGGTATATGACGGATGCTTATGTCGGAATGATTGTGGCGGTATTTGTATATTCCATCGGCGCGGGTTTGCTGGAAGTACTGATCAGTCCTATGGCAAATTCGTTGCCCAGTGACCGCAAAGCCGAAGCGCTTACTTTTGTTCACTCTTTTTACCCGATAGGACAGGTGTTGACCATTGTTCTCACCACCGTTGCCATTCGCGTGTTGGGAGAGCAATATTGGTGGCTAATCTTTATGATTTGGGCGGTTTTCCCGCTTTTTAATTTGTTTCGTGGGTTACGGGTGCCGTTGCCCGAAACATTAACCGAAAGCACCAGCGGCGGTGCGCTGAAAGAATTGTTAAAGAAACCGATGTTTTGGTTGATGCTGTTATTGATGATGTCTACCGGTGCTTCCGAAATGGCGATGGCGCAATGGGCATCCACTTTTGCAGAAAAAGGCTTGAACATTGATAAAGTATGGGGTGATTTGCTCGGCCCTTTGCTGTTTGCCATATTCATGGGGTTGGGGCGGTTTTGCTATGGGCGCAGCCGTGGCGGAGTTTCACTTAAAAAACTGCTTTGCAGTTGTGCTGCTTTGGCGTTGCTTTGTTATGGCACGGCGGCGTTTGTGCCGATACCTCAAATAGCGTTGTTGGGCTGCGCTGTGTGTGGATTGGCGGTTAGCCTGATGTGGCCGGTTACGCTTAGTTTCTGCGCTCAACGGTTTCCGCAAGGAGCGGTTGCCATGTTTTCCATTATGGCGTTAGCGGGGGATTTGGGTTGCGCATTGGGACCGTGGGTTACCGGCATAGTATCGGATGCGGTGCAACATCGCTTTATGGTAGATGCGGCAACCGGGTTGCGCAGTGGTTTGGCTGTTACCATGATTTTCCCACTTGTTCTGTTTATTGGGCTTTTGTTTTTTAAAACACCAAAAGCAGAAAACCGAAAATAATGTTTATATAAAAGATAGGCGTTGTTGCTTTTTGCAACAACGCCTATCTTTTATCATTTTTGAATTGTTCGCCGAACAAAACTTGTTGCTGTTACTGGTTTTCGCAATGATTATTGAATAAAAATAAAGGGACTGTCAAAACAGTCCCTTTATTTTGGTGCGGGCAACAGGACTTGAACCTGCACGCTTGCGCATTGGCTCCTAAGACCAACGTGTCTGCCATTCCACCACGCCCGCACATCGTTGACAGTGTATCACAAATTCACTAAAAAAGCAACCGTTATTTTTAACGCGAAAACATAAGGCAAAAACAGGAAACAGTTATTTTGGGGGAAAAGGTTGAAAAGCATTCTTTTTTTTGGTATGATACACACATATACTCTATTATTAAAAGGGGGTTGTATTGTGAAGAAGTGGATAGCGGGTGTATTGAGTGTTTCTTTGTTGCTGTTATCAACTGCTTGCGGAGTAACCACGCCGCCGACTGCGACAACAGGTACTATTACGGTGCAACGTCCTACAGAATCTGTTTCTTTGTTCACTTCGGCAGACACAACCACAACCGAAAATATCATTACAGACACAACCATTTTTCAATCGCAAACGTATTCCGGTGTCAACACCACAAAGAACAAACCAACAAGTACTACGACGCAAACAACGACTTTAGGGCAAAAACCTACTACCGAATCGGTCTTGTCGACCACAGTGACAACTGCCACAAGTTCGACAACACAAGTTCCAAAACCTTCGAATCCGCAAGAAATGCGCGCGGCGTGGGTATCGTATATCGAAATTAACGAATTGCTTCAATCGTGTAAAACTGTTGAAAAGGCTAAACAAGCTATAGATGATTTGATGATCCGTTTAGCAAAAAGTAATCTTAACACCGTGTTTTTTCATATTCGCGCCAATAGCGACGCGTATTATCCGTCTGCATATTTCCGCCCTGCAAGCACGATAAAAGCTTTGCAAGAAAAAGGGTTTGACCTCTTGGCATACGCCGTGGAAGCAGCTCATAAACAACACTTGCAAATCCATGCTTGGATAAACCCTTACCGTATTGGCACCAACAAAGACTATGCAGTACAAGGTGTGCCGACCTTCAGCAAAACGCTCAATAATGTTACGCGGTATTATTATGTCCCCACCTCTTCGGCAACGCAAAAGTTGGTGCTTGATGGTGTGCGTGAAGTGTTGAGCCGTTATGCGGTAGATGGCATTCAATATGACGATTATTTTTATCCTGAAAAGACCATGCAAACCTCCACAGCTCACGAATTTGAAAGTGCCGACTATACGGCATATCTCCAATCGGGCGGTTCACTTTCGGTGGGAAACTGGCGTCGCGCCGCTGTGGATTCGATGGTTTCGTCAACATATATCGCAGTAAAAAAAGCGGGGAGAATATTTGGAATTTCTCCTGCCGCAAACGCCCAAAACACCTATGATGACCTTTATGCCGACTGCTTAAAATGGTTGTCCCAAAGCGGTTATGTGGACTACTTGTGTCCTCAACTATATACCGGTTTCGAACATCAAGGCAGTCCTTTTGATAAATTGGTAGAAAAATGGCTCGCGTATCCTCGTCACCCTTCGGTAAAACTGTATGTTGGTATCGCCACTTACAAAGCCGGGCTTCAAAAAGATACTTATGCCGGTACAGGAAAATTTGAATGGGCAAGCAATACCGATATTTTAAAACGGCAAGTGCTGTATTTGCGTTCCAAAAATGTTGCGGGACTGGCACTTTACAGTTACAGCTTTTTGTTCCCTGACGAAAAGGCGGGACTGGCGTCTACCAATATTCTTTCGGTGGCAAAAAAAGAAGCGGAAAATTTGTTATCTGTTTTATAATTCGAAATAAGGTTCAAATTACTTGTGTGCGAGGTGCTCTATGGCAAAGCATGGCAGAAAAAGCGAAAAACGTTTTCCTTGGAAGCCTGTTATCGCGGTGTTAAGCGCGGTATTGGTTTTAATATCGTTATGCGCCGTTTTCACATATTCGGGAGCTTTGGACTCGGTGGCATCGTTGTTTAACCCTTCTGCTACCACTGCACCTTCGACAAATCATACCACGCAGAGCACAACCACAACCAAACCCGCACCGCTTCCTCCCGCACAATATGCTGTTCCGGAAGAAATGAACGGTGCTTGGCTTACACCGGGGGTGGATTATCTTACTACCAAAGCCCCCACTGTCAAAACCGTGCAAAAGCAAATTGACACAGCTTTTTCCAACGTAGAAAGTTGGGGTTTTAACACGTTGATTCTTCCTTTGTTTAAAGAGGGAACAGCGGTGTATCCGTCAACGGTTGCCGAATCTTTTGAATTAACACAATCGGATGGCACAATTTTCGATCCCATTACATATATTCTTGAAAAAGCAAAAGAAAAAAAGCTGTTTGTATACGGTGTGCTCGATTTGCAAGTGCGCATGGGGAGCGACTGGGACCCGCGTACTGAAAACGGTAAAAACCGCACCGTACAATTGGCGGGGGAAGTTGCTAAGCGCTATGCTTTCGATGGCTTTTTCTTGTCCGGGTTCACCTTTTCCGGTGAACAAACCAAAGGGGATAAGGGAACGGCTAAGGAAGCTCTTGATCAATTGATGCTGGCGGTGACAAAAGCAATAACCGCTGCCAACTATAACGCATATATCGGTCTTTTATCCAACGGTATATGGGCACATCGTTCGGCGGATGAGCGTGGTTCGCAAACTTCAGAGTATTACGAAGAATTTACCGATGGTTGCGCAGATACGTTGTCGTGGGTACAGCAAGGCTTGTTTAACGGCGTAATGACGCAAATCAGCACATCGACCAGTCATCCCACAGCAAAATTTCAAAAGATATTGTCGTGGTGGTCTTCGGTTTGCCAAAATCAAAAAATCCCGCTTTATGTTTCGCACGCGGCAGACGAGGCGGGTTCTTACCGTACTGGTTGGAAATCAACTGACCAATTGGCACAACAATATTTGTATTGCAAAGAAGATGCGGCGTGGAAAGGTAGTGTTTACCGTTCGCTGAATGATTTAACAAGCGATAAAACCGGCATTGCCGATGCGTTAAAACGCGCCCAAGACGGCACGTTGGACGAAGAATATATTTACAAACAACTTACCCTTTCGTTCCCTACAAAAACTACATATACCACCAAAGAATCGTCGCTTGTTTTCCAAGGCGGCGGTGATAAAAACTTTCCGGTTACTGTCAACGGAAAAACTGTCGCCATGAGTGAAAACGGCTTTTTCTCGTTAAATTGTCCGCTTTCGGTGGGGAAAAACACGTTCGTCTTCTCTCACAAAGGAACAACCAAAACATATACCATTATTTACGAACGAACGCTTATCAGTTCTGTTTCACCAAACACTGCCATGCAAGTCGAGGGTGGCAATGTGTTTATTATCCATGCGGTGGCGCACAAGAATGCTACGGTAACAGCAACGATCGGTGGCAGCAAATTAACGTTAGCGCCAATAGGTGTCAAGGAAGACGAAAGCGGTAACACGCCTACGGATTTTCAAACGTTTGAAGCAAAATACACGTTGCCGAAAGGTCAAATAGGATCGGCTGTCAATTTAGGCGCTATCAAAGTGACGGCTACGCTAAACGGCTTAACCGAAACCAAAAACGGCGGAACGGTTTCGATTAATGCTTTGCCGCAACCGACCACCACAACCACAACGACAACGACTACCGGTGGTCAAGGCGAATCCACAACTGTTCCGTCGGGTGGTGCTACTATGCCGACATTGCCGGCGGGTGACAAGAAGGTGGCGCAAATCACCGCCGATTACGCCGAAACGTTTTCCGGTGGCAGCTTGGTAGATGACTATTCTCGTCCCTACAACTCGTATTTGCCAAAAGGCACCTATGACTACGTGGTTGGCACGGTGTATAACGGCAGTTATTCTTATTATTTGTTAGCTTCCGGGAAACGTGTATATATAAAAGATGCCGCTTTACTGCAAGCAACTTTGCCAAACACAACACTTCGTAATGTGCAAACACAGTTAACGGCAACACATACGGTTTTTTCGTTTGTTTCCGATTGGCAGATTCCGGTGTATGTTTCGGCAAAAGAACAAAAATACTACCGCGACAGCACCGACAAAGAACCTAATTACGGCATAGAAAAATATTCTCAAACCGCCACGTATGTGGATGTGGAATTTCATTATCTGTCGGCGGTACCGCCGTTGCCGGAACTTAAAAACAGTCCGCTGTTTACCAAGGCAACGTGGATAGCCGGTGCAAAATCAGGCGTTTATATTTTGCGTTTAGAGCTCAAAAAACAAGGCGCGTTTTATGGCTTTTTGCCACGATGGAATGGGGGAACGTTAACACTTTCTTTTCTCAATCCCGCCAACGTTTCTCAAAACGAAACGGCACAGAGATTAAAAGGTGTGCGTATTTTGTTAGACCCCGGTCACGGAACGCCCGACGACAAGCCGTGGGAAGCTCCTTTTAATTTGGCATACGCCAACGTGTTGCGCGAAAAATTGGAAGCGCTTGGCGCCACGGTAGATATGACGCGTACGGCTCCGTTGACAAGTGATTTGTCGTTGCAAAACCGTGTGCAAATATCGCAACGAACAGATTACCACATGGTTATCAGTGTGCATATGAATGGGTACAATGGTTCGGCAACCGGTGCAACGGTTCATTATTACACCGAGCAATCCTATACGCCGTCGGCCATTATCTACAAAAAAATGCACGAAGTGGAAGTCACCCGCGGTGTAGGAACAACAGCAAACGGAAAACCGCGTTCCAGCGGTACCGTGTGGGGTACATTGTATATGACACGGTCTATCTTCCATTGTCCGTCTGTTTTGTTGGAGTGTGCTTTTTTGGATAACACAAAAGACAAAGAGGCATTGGTAGACCCTGTATACCGCGATCAACTTATGCAATCGGTAACAGACGGTGTGGTGGAATATTTCAATGCCATGTAATAAAAAAGGGGCTGAAAGTATGCCGCAAACTACATTCGATTCTCATGTTTTTTATTCCGCTTTGGGCGAACAGTGTACTCACTGTTCGCTCAAGGTTTATTCTTCGTTGGATTCCACCAACAGCGAGGTGCGGCGCTTGGCAACGCAGGGCGCTGCCGAAGGCACCTTGGTTATTGCCGAAGAGCAGTATCAAGGGCGAGGGCGTCAAGGTCGTCAGTTTTTCTCTCCTTCTTCCACCGGGTTGTATATGAGCTTGTTGCTACGCCCAAAAGAAGATGTTTCACCGCTTTTAATAACGACAGCGGCGGCGGTTGCCGTGACACAAGCAGTGGAAGAAATTGTCGGTATACCTGCGCAAATCAAATGGGTAAACGATATTTATTGTCGCGAAAAGAAAGTGTGCGGCATTTTAACAGAGGGGAGTTTTTTTCAAAATAGTAAAAAACTACAATATGCCGTATTAGGGATTGGTATAAATCTTTTGCCGCCACCCGATGGGTTTCCTGAAGATATTAAAAATCGAGCGGGAAGTTTGTACGAACAAGAAAAACCGCCAATTTTTCTCAAAGAAAAACTGGCGGCAACTGTGGTTAGAAATTTTTGGGAACGGTATAAAAACTTAAATGCAAAAACCTGTTTGGACGAATACCGTCGGCGGTCAATGTTACTTGGGAAAACGGTGGAAGTATTAACCGTAACAGGTGAAGTGACCGATGTTGCTGTGGTAACAGGAATCAGTGATACGTTTGCCTTGCAAGTGATCACAACAGATGGCATAAAAAAAGAATTGTCATCAGGTGAAGTGAGTATTCGATTATAGTTTTTTGAGCAAGGTGGGCAATTGCGACAACCGATGAATTTCGTAATCAATAGAAACATCGGTGGAAGCCACTTGATCGTGCGGATTAAACCAACAAGTACGAATCCCGACAGCGTTACCGCCCTTCATGTCCGAAGAAAGGCTGTCGCCGATGATGATAGCGTTTTCTTTTTGGAATCCGTCAATGACAGAAAAACAATGTTCAAAGTATGCGGGATGCGGTTTGTTATATCCCACTTCTTGCGAAATGAAAATTCCTTGGAAAAACGGCGCGATTTTGGCGCTTTTCAGCCGACTGTGTTGCACAACAGCCAATCCGTTGGTAACAAGATACAGTTGATATTCTTTGGACAATTGTTTTAATATACGTTTGGCACCGGCAATGAAATAATGTCCGGTTCCCAATTCTTTTTCGTAAATTAGTTGGGTTGCATGCGGGTCACCATCGATACCGTATTCATCAAACAACAAAGCAAAACGACGGTACAACACTTGTTCGCGTGTGATTTCTCCGCGTTCCAACAGTTTCCATTGTGCGGCGTTGATATGGTGGTATCGTTCGACCACTGCTTTTGTCGGTCGAATTCCGAGCTTGGTCAGTGTGGCGCGAATGGCGCGGCGTTCGGATTTCACAAAATCCAGCAGCGTATCATCCAAATCCAAAAACACATATTTAATCATACAAAACTTTCCTTTAAGTAAGCCCCCCGAAACTTCGGGGGGCTTACTTGATTTTTAATTCTTATTTTTTCTTAGCTGCTTTCGGAGCGGCTTTTGCTTTCTTTGCTTGTAATGCTTTGCGACGTTCAGTGTGCTTCACCCACAACACCCAAAGCGGAGAGCAAAGGAAGGTGGAAGAGAAGAAACCGGCAACTACACCAACCGTCATCGGTAAAGCAAAGCTGATAATAGAACTCAACGAGTTAATGAGCGCGATCACAGCAACGGTGCCGATGGCAATAAAGGTGCAAATACTGGTGTTCAAAGAACGAGTGAAGGATTGATTCAAACTAACGTTAACCACTTCTTCAATGCTTGCTTGTTTATCCATAATCGTGCGGTTTTCACGGATACGGTCGTAAACAACGATGGTGCCGTTCAGCGAATAACCCAAAATGGTCAATACCACAGCAACGAAGTTGTCGTTCAGCGGGATACGGAAGATAACAAACACGAAGTAAGCAATGAGAATGTCGTGCAACAAGGCAAACAAAGCCATTGCACCGGCAGACAAACCGCCAATTTTACGGAATCGTAAACCGACATAAATCATCAGGAAAACAGAGGCCAAAACAATGGCGTACAGGCATTTAACGAAGAACATGCGACCACTGGACGGCTGTAACGAGTTGGTGGAAATTTCCTCAATGGAATTATTGGGATATTCCTTTGCCAACACCGATTTGAAGTTGGTTTGCGTTTTGGAATCCAAATCCGTGGTCATGGTAATGGTAATAGTGCTAAGTCCGCTTTCGCCGTTTTCTGCCAATTCAACAGTGGCGTCGGGCAATTTGGTTTTAACAAAATCGGAAACTTCTGTGTCGACCAAAGCGCCTTCGTAACTGTATTTCAAAAGCGTACCGCCTTTGAAGTTGATGTCAAGTTCCACACCCATGAAGATGTTGAACAACAAACCGACAAGAATAACAGCGGCGGAAATACAAGCAAATAGTTTGCGGTGCTTAATAAAATCAAAGTTTCTCATTCTTTTGTACCTCCCAACAACCAAGGTTTACGGAGGAACTTGAGGCGGGAAACCGATTTGAGCATCAACCGCGAGCAAGTTACACCCATAATGAAGTTAAAGATAATACCCGCAAGTAATGTGTAGCCAAACGAGTAAACAGCACCACTGGCAGAAACAGGGAACATAAAGAGCAGGGGCTTGAGCAGCTTGGCAAAGAAACTGTCAGCAGGTCCGAACACGCCCATCAATACAATGGCAACGATGATAACGGTGATATTACCGTCGAAGATAGCCGAGAACGATTCGCTACAACCGTTGTTAATAGCACTGTCGATTGTACGACCGCGGCGGATTTGCTCTTTGATGCGTTCAGAGGTGATGATGTTAGCGTCCACACCCATACCGATCGAAAGAATGATACCGGCAATACCGGGCAAGGTCAAGGTGAAACTGTCGAGGAACGGGAAGAACCCGGAAACAACGGCAATCGAACCGGCAATTTGACCTAACAAAGCAATCACGGCAACCACACCGGATAAGCGGTAATACAAAATCATAAAGACAGCAATGATGATAAATGCAATAATACCGGAAAGCACCATAATGCTGAGCGAACGTTCACCCAAAGTGGCGGTGATGGTGTTGGTATTTTTTGCTTCAATGCTAAACGGCAAAGCACCCGAGTTGATAAGGTTGGCTAAATCGGCTGCTTCATCATAAGTGGCAAAGCCCCCCGAAATAACAGCTTCACCGTTGGATATGTGAGCGTTTACCGAAGGGTTGGAGATACATTCGTTATCCAACCAAATCGAAATAGTATACGTACTTCCGCTGGCACCGTTCAAATCTTTTTGCTTTTTGGTAGCGGTGGAGAAAGCATTTTTACCGGAATTGTCCAATTTGAGTGACACAACCGGTGACGTGCCGTTTTCATCCCAACCGGCAGTGGCAGAATCCACCGCGCTGCCGTTTAGCACAAAGTCGGCTTTTTCGGGTTTGGTGGTTGGCAAGGCACCGCTGGATTCTGATTGGTCTAAATAAAATTCCAACAAAGCGGTTTTACCCAGTTCTTCAATCGCGGCAGCAGCATCGAACTTGGTTTCGTTGCGCTTCCACGGGAAGCGGATGATAACTTGGTCGTTATCGGTATCGCTGTATGCCTCGTGGTCGGTGATGTTGTTGGCAATCATGCGGCGAATGATAACTTGTTTCATCGCTTCGATTTGTTCGTCGGTCGCATTGATGTTTTTGTCTTTCGGAGCAAAAGTAACTTCAATACCACCGCTGATATCAATACCGGTACGAATTTCGTTCGCACCGCGGATTACCGTATCCAAGCGGTCTCCGTACGTTTTATGTACGCCAAAGAAAGAGCAATACGTCAACGCAACGATCAGCAAGGACACGATAAAAAATACAGGTTTTGGTGTACGCTTCATCGGTCAATCCTCCATTATAAACTCATATATCGTTTATTATAGGTTATTTTAACAAAAAAGTCAATGACTTCTGCAAAAGAAAAAACGCCGCGAATGCGGCGTTTTGAATGAGTTTTACGCGTTATACAGTTTTTGTGCATAAACGAGTTCGGCGCAAATGCAAAACAGCTCCATAGCGATGGTGAGTTCCGAAAGCGGGGGGTAAGAAGGAGCAATACGAAGCACCGAATCCTTGGGGTCGTTGCCGTAAGGGTAGGTAGCGCCCGCGGGAGTGATAACCACACCAACCTCTTTGAGCAATCGCACGGTTTCTTTGGCACAGCCTTCTTGCAACTCTACGCTCACAAAATATCCGCCGTTTGGACGGTGCCACGAAGCAACGTCGGTGCCACCTAAACGATTTTCCAAAGCGGAAAGCACAACGTCAAATTTAGGGCGCAACACAGCGGCGTGTAATTTCATGTGTTGATGCACACCTTGTGCATTACCGAAAAAGCGGACGTGACGTAGCATGTTGATTTTGTCGTGACCGATGGTTTGCATGGACAAACGGCGCTTAATATCTTTGATATTAGCATCGCTGGCACCAATCACAGCAACACCCGCGCCGGGGAAACTCACTTTGGAAGTGGAAGCAAAGCAAACCACCATATCTTCGTGCCCATAAGTTTTTGTTTCTTCAAAAATGTTCAACAAGGTATCGGGTGTGTCGGTTAAGTGGTGAATGCAATAAGCGTTATCCCACATAATCCGAAAATCGGGTGCGGCAGGGGACAAACGTGCCAAACGGCGCACCGTTTCATCCGAATAGGTGATACCTTGCGGGTTGGAATACATCGGTACACACCACATACCTTTAACCGCAGGATCTTTTACAAGTTCTTCCACCATATCCATATCGGGGCCCGCAGCGGTCATCGGCACGGGGATCATGGTAACGCCAAAATACTCCGTAATGGAAAAATGACGGTCATAGCCGGGCACAGGACACAAAAATTTCACTTCGGGCAACTGACACCACGGCGTGTTGCTGCATAGCCCCGAGGAGAAAGCTTGTGCAATATAATCAAACATCAAATTCAAACTGGAATTGCCGCAAACAAGAATATTATCGGCGGGAATCTCCAACAAATCGGCAAACAAAGCTTTTGCTTCGGGGATACCATCCACCAAACCATAGTTGCGGGTGTCAAAACCGTTTTCGGCGCAAAAACCGTCGCGGGCATTCACACAATCGAGCAAACCCAGGGTAAGATCTAGTTGATCGGCGCCGGGTTTCCCGCGGGACATATCCAGCGAAAGATTTTTTGCTTTATACGCCTCATATTCTTTGCGCAAGTCGGTAATTCGCTGCGCTAATTCTTGTTTTGTCATAGCCTGTAAAGCGGGCACAATAACCACTCCTTTTTTGTACACGATACAGTCTACTACAACTTTATTCATTTTGCAAGTCTAAAATGCAAAACTTGCAAAAATTAATTTAAACAAAAAAACAAAGCTCCTTGTCCGTAAAACAGACAAGGGGCTTTGTAACTGTTAAAAATCAGCCGAACCGGTGGTGCGGGGGAAGGGGAGAACATCGCGAATGTTTGCCATACCGGTAACGTACAAAATCAGTCGTTCAAAGCCTAAACCGAAACCGGAGTGAACCGCGCCACCATAACGGCGCAAATCCAAGTACCACCAATAATCCTCGCGGTTTAAGCCAAGTTCGTCCATGCGAGCTTCCAACAAATCCAAACGTTCTTCACGTTGGCTGCCACCGATGATCTCACCTACGCCGGGTACCAACAAATCCATGGCTGCCACGGTTTTGCCGTCGTCATTCAGGCGCATGTAAAAGGCTTTAATCTCTTTGGGATAATCGGTAACAAACACCGGCATTTTGTAAACTTGTTCGGTCAAATACCGTTCGTGTTCAGTTTGCAAATCGCAACCCCAGAACACCGGATATTCAAATTCGTCTTTGTGTTGTTCCAAAATTTCAATGGCTTTTGTATAAGTGACGTGTGTGAAATCAGAAGTCACTAACGCGTTCAAACGATCGAGCAAGCCTTTGTCGTAAAAATCGTTAAAGAACTTCATTTCGTCGGGGCAATGCTCCAACAAATAAGCCACCACATAGGTGATCATATCCTGTGCCAAATCCATGTTGTCGTTCAAATCGGCAAAAGCAAATTCGGGTTCGATCATCCAAAATTCAGCAGCGTGACGAGCCGTGTAAGAACGCTCGGCGCGGAAAGTCGGACCAAAGGTATAAATTTTACCAAACGCCATTGCCATACATTCGCCTGCTAACTGACCCGAAACGGTAAGCGAGGTGTGTTTTCCAAAGAAATCTTTGGAATAATCAATGCTTCCGTCTTCTGTCAGCGGAGGGTTGTTCATATCGAGTGACGTTACGTGGAACATTTCACCCGCGCCTTCGCAGTCACTGGAAGTGATCAGCGGTGTGTGTGCATACACAAACCCGCGTTCTTGGAAAAAGCGGTGAATGGCGTAAGCTGCAACCGAGCGAACACGGAATACCGCGCTAAACGTATTGGTACGAGGGCGTAAATGCGCAATGGTCCGCAAGAATTCCATGGAATGGCGTTTTTTCTGCAACGGATAATCGGCAGTGGACGGACCTTCCAAGGTGATGGTGGCGGCATGCAACTCGCACGGTTGTTTTGCTTCGGGGGTAAGGATCAACTTACCGCAAACACACAAGGCTGCACCGACGTTTTGTTTGCAAACTTCTTCAAAATTTGCCACTTTGGATTCTTCTACAATGATTTGCAAATTTTTCAGACAGCTGCCGTCATTGAGTTCAATAAAAGCAAGCGATTTGGATTGGCGCAACGTGCGCACCCAACCGCAAACGGTGAGTTCTTGTTCGGTTAATTGTTCGGCATCGGCAAACAACGATGCAATTTCTTTACGTTTCATTTTTATCGCCCTTTACAAACTGTATTACAAATTATTATTATAAGCAAAATTTTCAAAAAATACAAGCACTATTTTCGTTTTATCAATGTTACCAAGGCACATAACAGCTCTGCCAGTGAATATGCCGCGCTCACATAAGCGCGTACCGATAAATTATACCAAATCCAAAGCGAACAACAAACAATGCCGATAACACGCAATAACCGCTCGTCTTTTTGCCACGCGGCAAAGGTGAATAACAGCGAAGTGATCAGCGGTACCACGGTGTGCCATCCGTCAAGAAAGCATAACCCAATTCCTAAACTAAGTGCCAAAAAAATCAGCAAGGTACTTTTTTTATTTTCGCGTTGGTCTTTCTCATTTTTCCAAAAAATAGCGTATTTAACAACCGAAACCGCATTGCTTGCCACACCGGAAAAAGCGCCCAATAACGCATATTGGGCGCCGTACAGCACGTTATTCAGTAACTGCCAAGCTAAAAACGAAGAACGCTTTTTTGCCAAATAACTCGCGCACGAAACGGCGCAAGTAATCAACGCTACCGCTTGGGCAATCCAAAAATAGATGTCCATAAGTTAAATGTTATGTCCTTTTCTTGCAAACTCTTTTCTTCTTTGGAGCTTCTTTTATCAATTGTTCTGTCACTGCTAACAGTTTTTGCGTTAGGTCATCGGCTTCTTTGAGCGTATCACCCGTAGCGGTAACATAACCTTTCACTTTCGGCTCGGTACCCGAAGGACGAATAATCACCTCGGCGTGTTGTTCCAACTCAAAGGTCAACACGTTGGATTTGGGGAGTTCTAACACTTCGCGTTCGCCGTTTGCGGTGTTGCGCTCGGATAACAAATAATCCGCAACCGCCAACACTTTCAACCCGGCAAGTTCGGTGGGCGGGGTTACACGCAAGCGTGTCATCAAAGCATCCATGGCTTCCATACCTTTGGCGCCCTCAAATTGCACGTTCACCAAACGGTGACGGTACACGCCGAACTCCTCATACAAAGCGTTTAACACATCGCAAAGGGTTAAGTTTTGCGCCGCATAATACGCTGTCATCTCACAAATGAGCATCGAGGCGACAACCGCATCTTTGTCACGCGCGTGGGTGCCGACAAGGCAACCGTAGCTTTCCTCAAACCCAAACACAAACCGTTCGGGGGTATCTTCCTTTTCCAAATCCACAATTTGTTCGCCGATATACTTAAATCCGGTTAATACGTTGCGCATTTCACAACCGTATTTTTCGGCAATGCGCTCGGCAAGATTGGAAGTGACGATCGTTTTAATCACTATCGGATTTTGAGGCAATGTACCTTGCTCTGCACGGCAAGAAAGAATGTAATTTAAGAGCAAACACCCTGTCTCGTTACCCGTAAGCAACGTATACTCATCATCGTGAAGTACCGCAATCCCCACGCGGTCGCAGTCGGGGTCGGTGGCTAACAACAAAGCGGGATTATTTTCTTTTGCCATATTCAATGCCAAAGTAAACGTTTCGCGCAACTCGGGGTTCGGGAACGGCGCGGTGGGGAAGTTGCCGTCGGGCAATTCTTGCTCGGGAACAACCGCAACGTTAGATAACCCAATACGTTCAAGCACTGCACGTACAGGCTTGTTACCTGCACCGTTAAGGGGGGTGTAAATGACAGGAATATCACTTTGACGGCAAACTTCTGCATTGATTTGCTGCGCGGTCACACAACCCAAATACGTGTCCATCACGTCATCACCCACCATGGTGATGCGCCCGTCTTCAACGGCCGTTTCAAAATCTGCCAAACGAATATCGGTAAACATATCCAAAGTGCGAATACACTCCGTTACAGCATTGGCATCGTCGTCGGTCATTTGAAAACCGTCGGGACCATAACATTTGTATCCGTTGTAAATGGCGGGGTTGTGACTGGCTGTTACCATGATTCCCGCTTGACATGCCAAATGTTTCACCGCAAACGATAAAACAGGAACCGGTGCTAATTCGGCAAACAACCGAACATCAATGCCGTTGCCCGCTAATACGCGTGCGGCTTCCTTGGCAAACACATCGGATTTAATGCGCGAATCATAACAAATTACTACGCACGGTGCGGGGTACCGCGTGTTCAAATAATTTGCCAAACCTTGTGTGGCTTTGCGCACGGTATAAATGTTCATGCGGTTTTCACCCGCACCAATCACGCCGCGCAATCCTGCCGTGCCAAATTCCAATTCGCGGTAAAACCGCTCAAAAATTTCATTGTCATTGCCCGCAATAGCGGTCAGTTCCGTAATAATGTCGTTGTCTTCGGTGGCATTTTCCACCCAGCGTTGGTAGTTTTCCAAAACCGTCATAAGAACGCTCCCTATCGTTTTGATAAACCCCATTATACAAACTTTTTTCAAAAAAAGCAAGTACAGCCGCGCGACGTAAAACGACAGCACCGAATTTCGGTGCTGTCGTCATATCGTTAGTCTTTACTTTCGTCAAGGTTTTCAAGATATTGAATAAACCATGTGGGTAACTGTTCGCAAGGATAATAGGAATCGTAGACCATGTGATTTTTGTAGGTATAACCCTCCGAGTCAGTTTCTTCCTCTACCGCAGATATGCACAAGTATATAAACGGTTTGGTGACATCGGTTACCGTTTCGTTTGGCATGTTTTGTGCCCATTCTTTGATTTGGTCTTCGTAGAGTTTGTAATCGTTGTCGTATAAATACAACGAAAGATTACCGTATTCACTGTTAAAACCAAAGTAAGAAGAAGAAAGGTAACTTACGTCCAACAAGTTTTCACCCGAAAGCAAGGTTAAGGGCTTGTTAAAATTGTTGCCTTGCTGCCGCATTCCGGTGTGCAATTCAATATATTTGGCACACGTTTTCGGTAGCACTTCGGGAGAAAGCGGTATGCCTAGTTGATACCAACGACTTCCTTCGTACGCTTGGGCAAGGAACGTGCAAATGCTTTCAACAGGGACGGCTTCGTATTTTTCTTTGACTTGCATCAGTTTGTTGCCTTGTAACAGCGCATACCATTTTTCAAACCCAATTTGTGCCACTTCATTGCACAACGTTTGGTAAAACTCATTTTTTTGCTTGGCATCGGTAAGGTGGAAACCCTCTTCGGAAGAAAAATAAATGAAACCTAAATTTGAAGCAGGGGGGAGTGTGGTATAAATTTTCTCAAGCCCTTCCACTTCGGAAAGTGCGGTGGATAAAATGCGTTCCTCGTCTTTGGTAATCAAAATGCGACGCTTGCGGGTGATGCCGTTTTGTTTAATCGCAACGGGGATATAGTCCATTTCACGTTGTGCATCCCAAAATTTAGAATGGGAATTTTTTACCAATTCTGCCGAATACTGCAAACGGGATGCCACTAATTCACGCACTTTTTGGTCGGTCAGTTCCACTTTAGCAAGTTTGGAATCAAAATAATCGGGGGTGTCATCAATCGAAACGGGTTCGCCCGCCCCCAACAACCGCACCGAGGTGATTTCTTCCGCTTGGGGAAGATAAGAGGAAACCGCATGATACGTTCCATAAGTGATACCAAATAACCCCACGTTGATAACCACCAAAAGCAAAACGCTTGTCAAACTGCGGCGCAACAATCCTTTGATGCGGCGAGTGGTGATAATATCAAACACCGGCATCAGCAACACCGAAACCAAGTACATAACAAAGAAAAATTCCCAAGAATAAGAGTTGTATCCCGCAATGAAGGTGGAACAAAAACCAATGGTAGCGATCGACGATAACACCGCGCCTACCAACAAGCGGTATAATCCTTGCCAATAACGGTTGGGGGCTGCTTTGTCGGCACTTTCGCTTGTACGGCGGGTGAACAAGAACAATGCCAAGGCAAAGTACACCAAAGCTAGCACAAACGTGTAAAGTCCGCAAGAAAGGGTGGAAAGCGAGTCTAAATTACCGCCGAAAAACACTTGGAACACCATTCCCACAGGAACGTTGAATTTAACGTCCAACAACGGCGAAATGGTTAAATCCCTTACCAACAAAAAGGCATTTTGTACCTCTTCGGTGATCAAGTGAAGCACCAAGCGAGGCAAAAAGATAATCAGCAAAGAAACCAAAACGTTGGTAAGCACCGTGCCGGTCACCGACATGGCAATCGCAACTGCCGCGGCAATCGACAACCCACCCGCCAATGCGTTAAAAGCCGTCAGCAACACGTTGGCATAGTTAATGCTGTATAGCATGGGGAACAACGCGTGCGCCGCGGTAGTAAGCAAAACGGAAGCAGCGGTAACGATTGCCAGCCACGTGGCAATTGCGGCAAAAAAACTAACAAACAAACAAGGCCGCGTAGCGGGAATAGCGTGATATAAGTCCGAAGCATCCCGCTTGTTCAAAAACGAAAACAGTGACAATGTCATCAGCGGTGCAACCCCGCAAAACACCAGCACAATCAGCGGATTCATTTCCAAAAAGTTGACCGGTCGAATGATAAAGTTTCCGCCGTCCAGCCACCGTAAGATCGGTTGCAATACACCAAGCAAATTGATGGCAATCATGCTCAAAATCCCAATGAGGCGTAATTGCTTTAAGCCGTCAACATACAAACGAGCACTGAAAAACGATTTTTTCATTTCTTACACCTCCAACATACCGCCGGCAGTGTAGCCGAGCGCTTCCATCTCATACGTAAACACTTCTTCAAGCGAAAGCGGCAACACATCGAGCAAAATGGGCGACAGTTCCGAAAGCTTTGCCACGGTTTCGTCGCGGTTGCCGCGCACAATCAAATTGGCAACCGAACCGCGCTTGACAAAGTTTAGCACTTCCAACATGCCAAAATCCGCTTCGCCAAATTCGTGCGAAAAAGCAATTTGTACCTTAAACAGCGAGGTTTTCAAGTTTTGAATATCGCTTTCCAAAACAAGACCGCCTTTGTGCAACAAAGCGAGTTGGTCGCACGTGTCTTCCAGTTCCCGCAGAGAATGCGAGGTAATAATCGCAGTGGCATTGTGTTCCAACACTTCTTCGCAAATCAAGTTTTTTACGGTATGGCGCATAACAGGGTCCAAGCCATCAAACGTTTCGTCAAAAAAGATGTATTGCGGATGTGCCGAAAGCGCTAAAATGGTGGCGGCTTGCCGTTTCATACCTTTGGAAAAGGTGTTCAAATTCTTTTGCGGGTTAAGCCCGAAAAGCTTGGTTAACTGCTCAAAGCGGGCATTGTCAAAATCGTGATGAATCGCGGCATACAGTTTTGCCATACGGTTCATGTTAGCACCGCTAAGGAAAAATAACCCATCGGGGACAAAAGCAATTTCCGCCTTTTTGTGCGGGTTTTCGTAAATCGGCTCGTCATCAAAGGTAACACTGCCGCTGTCAGCACGGTAAATGCCCGAAAGCACGCGCAAAAACGTGGATTTCCCTGCACCGTTCGAGCCGACCATGCCATAAATGCATCCTTGCGGTATGGTGCAGGAAATGTCATCTAAGGCTACAAAATCATCAAATCGTTTGGTAAGACCATGTGTTTGAATCATAAACTGACACCTCTTTCTTTGTAAGCGTTGCGTACACATTCTATTACTTCTTCCGTTGGCACGCCGGCAAGTGCCAACTCGCTGACCAGTGTGTGCAATTGCGTTAATTTGCGGCGGCTTTGTTCCAACAACAACTCCTTGGCATCTTTGGAAACAAAGCAACCAATCCCCGGCACGGAATAAATAATACCGCGCACGTCCAGTTCGGAATACGCTTTTTGAATCGTGTTGGGGTTAATCGACAATTCGAGCGACAAACTGCGCACCGACGGCAACTGCGATTCTGCGGGGAGCAAATCGGTCAGCACAAACTTTTCCAACTGCTCAATCAATTGTTCATACACCGGCTTTCGCGACAGCGGGTCAATATGAAACATAACGAGCCTCCTTCTTTTTCGCTTGGTGAATTAGGTGTACTATTCACCGTGGTACACCTAGAATATACCATGCCAAAATTTGCTTGTCAATACCTTTTTGCAAAAAAATATTCCCTGCCAAAAAGCAGGGAATAAAAATTTATAGATTGTATAGCGCACGCGCGTTTTGCTCGCCCCATTGCAGTACCGTTTCGGTGCTCACGCCGCGCAAAGCGGCAATGGCGGCGGCGGTATAAATGATTTTTGAAGAATCGCATCGTTTACCGCGGAACGGTTCAGGCGAAAGGTAGGGGGCATCGGTTTCCAAAAGGAAACGGTCGGCGGGAATTGTTGCGGCAACCTCGGTGAGTTTGCGCGCGTTTTTAAACGTTACCACACCGCCAATGCCAATATACATTCCCAATTTAACAATTTCGTTTGCCATCTCCACACTGCCCGAAAAGCAGTGCACCACACCACGCGGTTGGTATTGCTTCAAAAAAGAAAGCGTGTCCTCGTGCGCGTCGCGGTCGTGGATAACCACAGGCAATCCGCATTCTTTTGCCAGTTCCAATTGACGGCAAAACCACTGTTTTTGCTTGTCGCGCGGGCAACCGTCTTCGTAGTGGTAATCCAAACCGATTTCACCAACAGCCACTGTCTTTTTATCGGTGGCAAGACGGCGCAACGTTTCCAAATCTTCATCTTTGGCGTGTTTCGCTTCTTCGGGGTGGATACCCACCGTGGCAAAAAACTGCGGGTAACGGTGCGCAAGTTCCACTGCCTTGGCGGCGCTGTCGGCACAGGTGGAACCCTCTACAATACCGCACACCCCATTTTGGAATAACTCAGCCAGTAAGGTGTCGCGGTCATTATCAAAGGATTCGTCCAAATAATGGGCGTGTGAATCAAAAATAGACATAGTACGTCACGCTCAATGGATTTGGCTGCCGGGTTTTATGCCGTCCACAAAAATGACTTTGGCGGCGTCGCCGTCATCGGCTGCCAAAATCATGCCGCGGCTTTCCACACCGCACAATACGGCGGGTTTCAAGTTGGCAACCACAACCACATTGCGGCCTTTTAAATCTTCGGGTTTGTACCATTGCGAAATACCCGAAGCAACAATGCGGGGCGTACCGCTGCCGTCGTTTAAGGTAAGGCGCAACAATTTTTTTGACTTTTTCACAGGTTCGCAATCTACCACTTGGGCAACGCGCAAATCCACTTTGGCAAAGTCGTCAATACCGATTTCCGAAAGGAAAGCTACTGTTTTTTCTTCTTCGGGTTCTTCCTCAGCTGCACTTTCGGCTTGCAGTTCTGCCAACACTTTTTCCACGTCGACGCGGGCAAACAACGGTTCGGGTGTCCCCACGGTGTAGGAAGCAGCGGTGCCAAATGCCAAATCACACAACGCGTTGTCGGGTTGTGCCACTTGCAATTGCGCAAAAATCTTTTGTGCCGTTTCGGGCAAGAATGGTGTTAAGCACGTTGCCAAAATGCGAATACATTCGAGCAGGTTGTATAACACCGTTTCCAGTTGCGGTAAGTTTTCTTGTGCTTTTGCGAGTACCCACGGTGTGGTTTCGTCAATATACTTGTTGCAACGTTTGGCAAGTGCCATCACGGTGTGCGCAGCGTCAGCGTTGCGGTAAGCATCCATCAATTCGCCAAAGCGGGCAACGGTTTCCTCGGCGGTTTTCAGCAAATCGGCATCAAACTCACTGCCTACCACAGCTGTTTTGCGCACCGTACCGCCAAAATATTTGTTGGTCATGGCAATGCTGCGGTTGACCAAATTGCCAAGCGTATTGGCAAGGTCGGCGTTGTAAAGGTTTAAGAAACTTTCATACGTAATGGTGCCGTCTTGTGCAAACGGAATTTCCGAAAGCAGATAATACCGCACCGCATCGGTGCTGAATTTTTTGGCCAAATCATCGGCATACAACACGTTGCCTTTGGATTTGCTCATCTTATCTTCGCCCGAAAGCAACCACGGATGTCCCAACACTTGTTTGGGCAACGGCTCACCAAGCGCCATCAAAATAATCGGCCAATAAATGGTGTGGAACCGCACGATGTCTTTGCCAATCACATGCAAATCTGCCGGCCAGTAATGTTTGTACAAGTCACTGCTGCCGTCGGGATGATAGCCAATACCCGTGATATAGTTGGAAAGCGCATCCAACCACACATAAGTAACGTGTTTGGGGTCGAATTCCACGGGGATACCCCACGTAAACGAAGTGCGCGAAACACAAAGGTCGGAAAGTCCCGGCTTTAAAAAGTTGTTAATCATTTCATTGCGGCGGGATTCCGGTTGGAAAAATGCGGGTTTTTCCTCGTAATATTGCATCAAACGATCTTGATATTTGGAAAGACGTAAAAAATACGCTTCTTCCTTGGCATCCACCACATCGCGTCCGCAGTCGGGGCATTTTCCGTCAACGATTTGCGAAGCGGTAAAGAACGATTCGCACGGTACGCAATATTTCCCTTCGTATTCGCCTTTGTAAATGTCGCCTTGTTCGTACAATTTTTTAAAAATTGCTTGCACGGACGCTTCGTGGTCGGCGTCGGTGGTGCGGATAAAACGGTCGTACGAGGTGTTTAAGGTATCCCACACGTCTTTGATTTGTGCGGCAATGCCGTCGACGTATTCTTTGGGGGAAATCCCTTGTTCTTCGGCATATTGTTGAATTTTTTGTCCGTGTTCATCCGAACCGGTCAAAAAATGCACGTCGTATCCTTGCATTCGTTTGTACCGAGCAATCGTGTCAGCCAACACAATATCATAAGCATTGCCGATATGCGGTTTACGCGAAGTATAGGCAATGGCAGTGGTAATATAAAACTTTTCCTTTTCCATGGAAATGCCTCCTTTTTGGTATACGTATTTTATTTTAGCAGATTTCGGTAAAAAAACAAGTCTTTCCTTTGGCAAACTTGCAATTTTCTTTATAAAACTTTATAATAAGCGCAGAGGTGACCTATGAAACAACTTTTGTTTACTGTGCCGTTTGAGTATGACGGCGGGACAATACAAACCTTTTTGCGGCAAGGCTGCGGTCTTTCGTGGCGCATGGTTGTCCGCTTAAAGCATACCGAAAACGGCATCACCGTGGGTGGTGAGCTTCGTCGTACTATCGACCGCGTTGCCGGGGGCGACGTTGTTTGCTTGTCGTTCCCCGAAGACGAGGTGCACATTGAAGGCGCCGATTTACCGCTTTCGGTCGTATATGAAGATGATTCGCTGCTCGTTGTGAATAAACCGCCGTATTTGGCGGTTCATCCCTCGGCCGGGAAACCTGAACCGACGTTGGCAAATGCGGTGGTAGGTTACTATGAACGAAAAGGGGAAGCGGGTTCATTTCGACCGACCAATCGACTGGACCGCAACACCAGCGGTTTGCTTTTGATAGCCAAAAATTCTCATTTTGCCTACTCAATGGTGGGCAAAGTGGAAAAAACGTATCTTGCCATTGTGCTTGGTAACTTGGCGGGAAGCGGAACGATAAACCAACCCATACGTATTAAAGAAGGGTGCTGCATTACCCGCGAAGTGGGAGAGGGCGGTAAAGAAAGTGTCACGCATTACGAAGCTTTAAGAAGCGATGGCAAGGTGACACTGGTACGTTTGCGTTTGGAAACCGGCAGGACACACCAAATCCGTGTGCATATGTCGTGGTTCGGGTTTCCCCTTGCGGGAGATACCATGTACGGAACCGACACCGAAGTGATGCCGCGCCACGCTTTGCACTGTGAAAGTATGAGCTTTTGCCACCCGATAACTAACGAAAAAATCACACTCAAAGCACCGCTCCCTGAGGACATGCAACACTGCTTACAGCAGCACGGTTTGTGTTAAAAGTTGCTAAAACTTGCAATTTTGACAGCTTTCTGTTATAATAATTTGGATTTTGTGAAAGTGAGGTGAGATACCGTGCAACCAATAGATTGGCAAAAAACAAAAAAAGACTTGGAAAAATGGTGGGATATTGCTTATCGCATTGCGTACATTGTCGGCATTCGTTCTGTGCGGTGTCTCAAAGCAACCGTACGCTTTACGCGTATGTTGTGGGCACCTCTTTGGCGTGGTTTTTGTCGCGTGGCAGATGTTGTTTTATTGCGTTTTTTGCGCGAAGGATTCAAAGAAATTTGCCGCTTATGGCAAGAAATCCGTTTGGCTAAACAGGCCGGCAAATTATCGATACTTCGTCAGCGCTTGTTTCAGTTGGTACGGTTGCCGTTCGTGGCGGTAAAACGATACAAAAAACTGTTTCGAACGTTGTTTAACATCGCTGCACCGGCTTTGGCATTGGTGTTGCTTGTTACCAATGTGCATTTTTGGAAAACATCGGACTACGCTTTGGCACTGGAATACGAAGGTAATTCCATTGGATATATTGCCAATGAAAACACGTATACCAATGCTGTCGCATTGATACGAGAAACAGTGATTGACGCAGACGAATCGTTTAAGATTGAGCAATCCCCTCAACTGACGGTATCCCTTTTGGGTGAAACCTCAGTGCTTAAAGAACAGGAAGTCAGTAACCGCATTTTGGAATCCATGGGTGATCGTGTTCAACATGGTGCGGGTTTATATGTTGACGGCACATTTCACGGAACGTTGCCGCTTGCAGACAATGTTAACAGCTTGTTGAATGAACGTTTGGGCAGTTATCCCACCGAAGAAGGTGTAACAACCGACTTTTTACCCAAAGTTTCGGTGGTTAGCGGTTTGTATCCGGAATCTGCTTTTGTCAGCCAAGATTCTATGCGTTCGTATATCTCTACCTTGACGGTAAAAACGATTCGTAACATCACCTATGTAGAAAAAGCGCCGTACAAAACCATTATCCAAGAAACCGAAACGTTACCGCTTGGCTACCGTGTGGTAAAAGTAAAAGGGAAAAACGGTAGTCAGCGGGTACATGCGCAGGTGATTTCGGTTGACGGCAAAGAACAATACCGTGTAGTTGTCGGTACCGAATATATCAAGGCACCGGTACATCAAGTGGAACAAGTCGGTGCCCAAAAATACAACGGCAACACCGAACTGGGTGACGGTAAGGCTACCGGTACATTTATTTGGCCGTTACCGTATACCAAACAAATTTCTTCTCATTTTGCCTCGCGATGGGGAGCGTTCCACGGTGCTATCGACATCTCCAACGGCAGTACCGACAAAAAACCGATTATCGCGTCCGACGGTGGCGTGGTGGAAGAAGCGGGCAGACATCCAAGCTACGGATTCTTTGTCCTTATAGACCACGGTAACGGTTTTAAAACGCGGTATGCCCATTGCAGTAAACTGTATGTCGAAACGGGCGACCGTGTGGCGCAAGGACAACACATTGCCAATGTGGGGAACACCGGTTATTCTACGGGACCGCACTTGCACTTCGAAGTTATTAAAAACGGTGTTTTGGTCGACCCGCTGTTATATGTAAAACGGTAAACTTCTGCCGCCGAATTCTCGGCGGGAGTTTTTTTGCAGAAAAGAATGAATATTAATGAATATTTATTCATAGCCGAGCAGACGAAACCTTCTTTTTCAAGGAAAAAAAGCAGAGAATTGTTTGTTTTAAACAAATTATGGCAAGACAAGCAAAGCAAATTCGGCAAAACGACATTGAATATTTTTTCAAAAACTATTGCATAAGAATTCTGCCCGTGTTATAATAGCAAACATAGAAAAAGAAACTCGCCAAAGCGAGAGACTATAGGAGGCAATTCAAATGAGCAAACAACAAGTCAAAAAAGTGGTTTTAGCGTATTCCGGAGGTTTGGACACTTCCATCATCATTCCGTGGCTTAAAGAAAATTACGGCAATCCCGAAATCATTGCTGTATCCGGAAACGTCGGTCAAGCCGATGAATTGGAAGGTTTGGAAGAAAAAGCCATCAAAACCGGCGCTTCCAAATTGTATGTGGAAGATTTAACAGAAGAATTTGTCAACGATATGATTATCCCCACCATGCAAGCCGGTGCGAAGTATGAGGAATATTTGCTCGGTACCTCGCTTGCTCGTCCCATCATCGGTAAACGTTTGGCAGAAATTGCAATTGCCGAAGGTGCCGACGCCATTTGCCATGGTTGTACCGGTAAAGGCAACGACCAAGTCCGTTTTGAACTGGCAATCAAAGCTTTTGCACCGGGCATGAAGATTATTGCTCCGTGGCGTGAATGGGACATCAAATCTAGAGAAGAAGAAATCGATTATGCCGAAGCGCATAACGTTCCGCTTAAAATTAATCGTGAAACCAATTATTCCAAAGATAAAAACTTGTGGCACTTGTCGCACGAGGGCTTGGATTTGGAAGATACCGGCAACGAACCGCTTTATGAAAAAGAAGGCTTTTTGGAAATGGGCGTTTCTCCCTTGCAAGCGCCGGATGTTCCTACCTACATCACATTGGATTTTGAACAAGGCGTGCCGGTAGCCCTTAACGACACCAAAATGTCTGCCAAAGAAATTATTCTCAAACTCAACGAACTCGGCGGTGCCAACGGTATCGGTTTGTTGGATATCGTAGAAAACCGTTTGGTCGGCATGAAATGCCGTGGCGTATACGAAACTCCCGGCGGCGAAATTTTGTATTTTGCTCATAACTATCTGGAAACGTTGTGCTTGGATAAGATGACCATGCACAAAAAGCAAGAACTTGCTATCACGTTTGCCGATTTGCTTTATAACGGCCAATGGTATACACCGCTTCGCGAAGCTCTTTCCGCTTTCGTTACCAAAACGCAAGAACACGTTACCGGTAAAGTCAGAATCAAACTTTACAAAGGCAATATGATCAAAGCGGGTGCTTGGAGTGATTGGTCGTTGTATAGCGAAGAAATTGCCACCTTTGGTGAAGATAACGTGTACGACCAAAAAGACAGTGCCGGATTCATCAATTTGTTTGGTTTGCCGATCTCGGTACAAGCACAAGTCAACGCTAAAAATAACAAAAAGTAAGGAACGACATCATGGATAAAATGTGGGCAGGGCGCTTTTCCAAAGCCTTGGATAAACAAGCAGACGATTTCAATTCGTCCATTCATATTGATAGCCGTATGTATAAACAAGACATTCAAGGCTCGATAGCGCACGCCGGTATGTTGGCGCGACAAGGTATTATCAGCGTGGCAGATGCCGAGTGCATTGTTGCTGAACTGGGTAATATTCTTGCTGATTTGCAAAGCGGCGCTTTACTAATTGATGAAAACGCCGAAGATGTTCACATGTTTGTCGAAGCGGAACTCACCAAACGCATTGGTGATGTGGGCAAAAAACTACACACCGCGCGTAGCCGTAACGACCAAGTTGCAGTGGATATTCGCTTGTATCTGCGTGACGAAGCAGCCGAAATTGTGGAACAAATCAAAGAACTGCTTGACGCTATTGCAGAACAAGCTTCCTTGCACAAAACAACCATCATGCCCGGATATACCCACTTGCAACGCGCGCAACCCATCACGTTTGCGCATCACCTGCTTGCATATGCCATGATGTTCACACGTGATATTACACGTATTGGGGATGCCGTCAAACGTATGAATGTTTCCCCGCTTGGCAGTTGTGCTCTGGCGGGTACCACATACAACACTGACCGCTTGTCGGTTGCCAAAGCGTTGCAGTTTGACGGTATCACGCTTAATAGCATTGATGGTGTATCCGATCGCGATTTTTGCGTGGAACTACTGTCTGCATTTGCCACAGTGATGATGCATCTTTCTCGTTTTTCCGAAGAAGTGATTCTTTGGTCGAGTTGGGAATTCAAATTTGTGGAATTGGATGATTCTTACACCACCGGTTCGAGCATTATGCCGCAAAAGAAAAATCCCGATATTGCTGAATTGGTTCGTGGAAAAACCGGTAGGGTATACGGTGATTTAATGGCTATGCTCACCGTACTTAAAGGATTACCGCTTGCTTATAACAAAGACATGCAAGAGGATAAAGAAGCTATTTTCGATGCTGTCGATACTGTCAAGCAGTGTTTAACGGTGTTTACACCTATGATCAGCACCATGAAAGCGTTGCCCGAAAACATGTTACAGGCCGCACAAAAAGGCTTTATCAATGCTACCGATTTGGCAGATTATCTTACCAAAAAAGGGTTGCCGTTCCGTACCGCCTACAAAATAGTCGGTCAAATTGTCGGTCACTGTGTCCAACACGGCACGGTGCTGGAATCCCTTTCGTTAGAAGAATACAAAACATTTCACGAAATTTTTGAAGAGGATTTGTATGCGGCCATCAACTTACACACTTGTGTAGAAAGCCGCATTTCTGCCGGCGGCACAGGTCTTGCCTCGGTGGAACAACAAATCGAGTATATTACGGAGTTTACAGCAAAATGAAAAAAGTATTTATCGACGGCAAAGCCGGTACTACGGGTTTGCGCATTTATGAACGTTTAGCCGGCAGAGCAGATATTGAATTATTGACTCTTTCCGACGAAGAGCGTAAAAATCCCGAAAGTCGAAAGAAAATGCTCAACACGGCAGATATCGCTTTTTTGTGTTTGCCCGATGATGCGGCAAGAGAATCTGTTTTGATGACAGAAAACCCCAACACGGTTATTATTGATACTTCCACCGCCCACCGCACAAATGCGCAGTGGGCGTATGGTTTTCCGGAATTATCTTCGGCACACGAAACCGCTTTGCGTACATCTAAGCGCATTGCCGTGCCGGGTTGCCATGCCAGTGGATTTATTGCACTGGTTTATCCACTTATCGAAAGCGGGTATTTGCCCAAAACAGCAAAGCTGACTTGCCATTCCATAACGGGATATAGCGGTGGCGGCAAAAAAATGATTGCGCAGTACGAAGAAGGTGCCGACACATTGCTGACAGCACCTCGGCAATATGGCTTGTCACAAACACACAAACATTTGCCCGAAATGAAAGCTGTTTGCTCTCTCGAAACCACACCTATCTTTTGCCCGATTGTTTCCAATTTTTACAGTGGCATGGAAGTTACTGTTCCGCTTTTTTCCTCGGATTTAGCGGATGGTGTTACCATTGAAAAAATAAAAGCAGTCTACCGCGAAAAATATAACGGCAGCATTGTTCGTTATACCGACGAAGCCGATGCCGATGGTTTGTTGTCTGCCGTGGCGCTTGGTGGCAAAGATTCCATGCAAATAGCGGTGTTCGGCAACGAAGAACGCATTTTGCTTACGGCGCGGTACGATAATTTAGGAAAAGGTGCTTCGGGTGCTGCAATCGAAGCGATGAATATGGTCCTTGGCACACAGCCGACTATGGGATTGGAGATATAAAACTATGACTATCATAAAAGGCGGCGTTTGTGCCGCAAAAGGCTTTACCGCAAACGGTATTCACTGCGGAATTCGCAAAAATAAAACAAAGCGCGACTTATCACTCATTGTCAGCGAAGTGGAGGCTTCGGCAGCAGCGGTTTATACCACCAATTTGGTCAAAGGTGCACCGCTAACCGTCACCAAAACACACTTGGCAGATGGCAAAGCCAAAGCGATCCTTTGCAATAGCGGCAATGCCAACACTTGCAACGCTAACGGCATTGAAGTTGCCGAAAAAATGTCCCAAATTGCTGCCGATGCTTTGCAAATTTCTGCAAACGACGTGGTGGTAGCATCTACCGGTGTCATTGGTCAACCGTTGGATATTACGCCCATTGCTACGGGCATGCCGGAATTGGTGGCAGGTTTGGGAAATAATAGTGAAGCAGCAGCCGAAGGTATTATGACAACCGATACTGTCAAAAAAGAAATTGCTGTTTCTTTCCAAATTGATGGCGTGGAATGTAAAATTGGTGGTATTGCCAAAGGTTCGGGTATGATTCACCCGAACATGGCAACCATGCTGGTGTTTATCACCACCGACTGTGCTATCAGCAGTGAACTGTTGCAAAAAGCACTTTCTACCGATATCCAAAACACCTTTAATATGGTCAGTGTGGATGGTGATACTTCCACCAACGACATGGTGACGATTTTGGCTAACGGTATGGCGGGAAACACCAAAATCACCACCGAAAACGAGGCGTTTGCCACCTTTATGAAAGCACTCAACACCGTCACGGTGTATTTGTGCAAAGGCATCGCAGGTGATGGCGAAGGCGCTACCAAACTGATTGAATGTGCCGTTTGCGGTGCATCGAACGAAAACGTTGCCAAAACTGTGGCCAAATCGGTGATTTGTTCTTCGCTTACCAAAGCGGCAATGTTTGGCGCCGATGCAAACTGGGGGCGCGTGCTGTGCGCTATCGGATATAGCGGTGCGGCAGTGGATGTCAATGCCGTGGACGTTTCGTTTGTCTCTGCAGCAGGCCAAATCGAGGTTTGCAAAAACGGTGCCGGTGTTGATTTTTCCGAAGAACTTGCTAAAAAGATACTGCTCGAAAAAGAAATCACAATTGCCATCGATTTGAACAGCGGCAACGCCACTGCTACGGCGTGGGGCTGTGATCTGACATACGATTACGTAAAAATCAACGGCGATTATCGGACCTAATAACGGTACAGACGGAGGAACTAATATGACAATCACCAATGCCGAACGGGCAAGAATTCTAGTACACGCATTACCGTATATCAGACAATATAACGGTAAAATCGTGGTGATCAAATACGGCGGTAACGCCATGGTTAACGAAGATCTAAAAAATTCCGTCGTGCGCGATATCGTGTTGTTGCACCTTATCGGCGTTAAAGTGGTGCTGGTCCACGGTGGCGGCCCCGAAATCACCGAATTGCTTGCCAAAATCGGCAAAGAAACACAATTTGTTGATGGGTTGCGCGTTACCGACAAAGAAACGGTCGAAGTAGCTCAAATGGTATTGGCGGGTAAAATCAACAAAAGCCTCGTCAATCTCATCGAATGTTGCGGCGGTAAATCCATTGGTTTGTCCGGCATGGACGGTCACATGATTGAAGCTAAAGTAAAAGACGAACGTTTGGGTTTTGTGGGTAAGATTACAAACATCGATCCGCAACCCATCTTGGATGTGTTGGAAAAAGGGTATATCCCTGTCATTTCCACTCTTGGTTGCGATAACGAGGGCGCGGTATATAACATCAATGCCGATACCGCAGCGGCCAAAATTGCAGGCGCGCTTCAAGCCGAAAGCTTGATTTCTCTTACCGATACCGAAGGCATTTTGCGTGATAAAAACGATCCTACCACACTCATTCCGCACATCACGGTCAAAGAAACAAAAGAACTGATCGAAAGCGGCATCATTTCCGACGGCATGATTCCCAAAGTGGAATGTTGCACCAACGCCATTTTGGAAGGTGTCAAAAAAGTGTTTATTATCGATGGCAGAATCCCTCACTCGTTGTTAATTGAAACGCTGACGGATGAAGGTATCGGCACTATGTTTGAGGGGGAGTAATACCGTGACGGTCTTTGAAACCGACGCTACATATGTTGCATCCACGTATGCACGTTTTCCGTTGAACATTGTCAAAGGAAAGGGTGCACTTGCGTGGGACGAACAAGGCAAAGAATATATTGATATGGGTAGCGGTATCGCAGTTAATAGCTTTGGCTATTGCGATGACGAATGGGTAAAAGCTGTAACCGAACAATTAAACACGGTTCAACATACCTCCAACTTGTACTATACCTCTCCGTGCGCCACGTTGGCAAAACTGTTGTGCGAACGCACCGGCATGAAAAAAGTGTTTTTCGCAAACTCGGGTGCCGAGGCAAATGAGTGTGCCATCAAAACGGCTCGTAAATATGCAGCAGATACCAAGGGTGCAGACTACTATACCATCATCACACTCAACAATAGTTTCCACGGCAGAACGATTACGACTTTGGCAGCAACGGGGCAAGATTCGTTTCATCAACATTTCTTGCCTCTTACCGAGGGTTTTGTCCATTGCGATCCCACCACCGGATCACTAAAAACAGCGTTGCAACAAAACAAGGTTGCCGCCATTATGTTCGAGGTAATTCGCGGCGAGGGCGGCGTGTTGCCTTTAGGTGCGGATTTTGTGTCCGATATGGTGGCGCTGGCTGCCGAACATAACGTGCTGCTGATTGCCGACGAAGTACAAACCGGTAACGGCAGAACGGGTAAACTTTATGGGTATATGCACTACGGTTTCACACCCGACATCGTGACCACTGCCAAAGGTTTGGGCGGGGGATTGCCGATTGGTGCTACTTTGTTTAGTGAAAAAACGCAAAACGTGTTAACGGCAGGATTGCACGGTTCCACTTTTGGCGGCAATCCCGTGGCGTGTGCCGGTGCTGTGAACGTATTGCAACGTATCGACGATGAATTTTTGGAAGCAGTGCACCAAAAATCGGAATATATTATCCACGAACTAAAAGACGCCAAAGGTATCAAAGCCATTACCGGTATGGGGCTCATGCTTGGCATCCAAACCGAAAAACCCGCCAAAGAGATTGTTGCTTTATGCCGTGAACAAGGTGTTTTGGTGTTGACAGCCAAAGATAAAGTGCGTTTACTGCCGCCGCTTAACATTCCGCAAGATCTTCTTGCGCGTGCGGTAGCAATTCTCAAAACGGTATGTGCGGAGGGAATAGCATGAGCTTAAAAGGACGAGATTTTCTCAAATTACTTGATTTTACCGGTGAAGAAATTACCGAGCTGATCGAACTTGCCAAAACGTTAAAAGCGCAAAAAAAAGCGGGAATCCCGCACCGTTTGTGCGAGGGCAAAAATATTGCTCTCATTTTTGAAAAAACCAGCACCCGCACGCGTTGCAGTTTTGAAGTGGCGGCACGCGACTTGGGCATGGGCGTTACGTATTTAGATCCTACAGGTTCGCAAATCGGTAAAAAAGAAAGCATTGCCGACACCGCGCGCGTGCTTTCGGGAATATACGACGGCATCGAATATCGCGGCTACGGTCAAACCATCGTGGAAGAGTTGGCGCAATATGCTTCGGTGCCGGTGTGGAACGGCCTTACCGACGAGTTCCATCCCACTCAAATTTTAGCAGATATGTTGACCATCGAAGAACAGTTTGGCACACTCAAAGGCCTGAAAATGGTGTATATGGGGGATGCTCGTTTCAACATGGGCAATTCACTCATGGTTGGCTGTGCTAAACTTGGTGTGGATTTTACAGCGTGCTGTCCCAAAGAATATTTCCCCGACGCTGCTTTGGTGGAACAATGTCAGCAAATTGCCGCGCAAACGGGCGCTGTTTTGTCGTTTGAAACCAATGCCAAAAAAGCGGTCGAAAACGCCGACGTTATTTACACCGATGTTTGGGTTTCAATGGGCGAACCGGTCGAAGTGTGGGAAAAACGCATTGCCGATTTGTCACCTTATCAAGTCAATGCCGAATTGATGGCTGCCACAGGCAAAAGCAGCACTATTTTCATGCATTGTTTGCCCGCTTATCACGACTTGAAAACCAAAGTCGGCAAAGAAATGGGCGAAAAATTCGGCAGAACAGCCATGGAGGTTACCGACGATGTGTTCGAAAGCGAACAATCCGTCGTTTTCCGCGAAGCCGAAAACCGTATGCATACCATCAAAGCGGTTATGGCAGCAACCTTATAAAAAAAGTATCAAAGAAGGCGAGCATAATGAACGTTCATTATGCTCGCCTGTTTTTTTATTTTCGATATGTCTTGCAAATGTCGTTTAGTGGGCATGTTTCACATTGTGGGGAACGTGCCATACAAAATTCTCTTCCAAACAATACAATGCGATGGCAAAAAGTATTGCTTTCGTCGGGGGGTAAAAGTTCTCGCAAGGCATTTTCCACGCGGCGGGGGTCGGTGGTGTCGCACAGCCCTAATCGATTGGCAATACGAATGCAATGCGTGTCGGTCACCACGGCGCCCGGCATTTTGAAAACGTCACCGCAAACTAAATTGGCTGTTTTTCTGCCAATACCGGGCAACGATACCAAATCTTCCAATGTTTTTGGGATTTCACCGTTAAATCGCTCAATAATTTGCTTGGATAACGCCACCAAATCACGAGCCTTGGTTTTGTAAAGCCCGCAAGAACGAATATAGGGCTCCACTTCTTCTGGCGTGGAGGCGGCAAAAGCGGAGGGGGTGGGGAATCGCTCAAACAACGAAGGCGTCACCATGTTTACCCTTGCATCGGTGCATTGTGCCGACAGCCGCGTAGCCACCAACAGTTCAAACGCGTTGGTGGTATTCAGCGAACACACGGCATCGGGATATTGCTTTTTCAGGCGTTCCACTGCCGTTAACGCCAATTCTTTTTTGCGCATAAAATCCACCTCCGTTTGTTTCAGTTTATCATGTAGTGATGATACCTGTCAACGAAAAAAGATACTTGCATAATGTGATAAAAAAAGGTATGATACAAATATAACGACAGAAAGGAGGCACCGTATGAGCCAAAACATTTCACCGCTTGCCGACCGCATCCGTCCAAACACGATGGACGAAATGGTTGGTCAACAACATTTGTTGGCACCCGGCAAAGCGTTGCGCACGATCATTGAATCGGGCAAGATTCCCAATTTGATTTTTTATGGTCCGTCGGGGGTGGGCAAAACCACCTTAGCGCGTATTATTGCCGAGCGGACGGATATGCGTTTGCACAAACTCAACGGTACAACTGCCTCCACAGCGGATATTCGCGCTGTGCTTGAAGAAGTCAATACCTTGGCTGGTGCTGGCGGCATTTTGCTGTATCTTGACGAAATTCAGTATTTCAACAAAAAGCAGCAACAAACCTTGCTCGAGCATATCGAAAACGGCAACATCACGCTGATTGCCTCCACCACCGAAAACCCATATTTTTACGTATACAGCGCTATTTTGAGTCGTTCTACGGTGTTTGAGTTCAAAGCGGTGGAACCGTCCGACGTTTGCTCTGCTGTGCGCCGCGCTTTTGACTTTTTGCAGCAAGAACGTGAGTGCACCATTGAAGCCTCCGACGAAGTCGTCAATTGCATTGCCCACGGTTGCGGCGGCGACGTTCGCAAATCTCTCAACGCGGTGGAACTGTGTTTGCTTGCCACCACACCTGACGAAAAGGGTAACTACGTGGTCACCGAAGACATTGCGCGGCAAGTGGCGCAAAAAAGTGCCATGCGGTACGATAAAGACGGCGACGAACATTACGATTTGTTATCGGCGTTTCAAAAATCCATGCGCGGTTCCGACCCCGATGCCGCCATTCATTATTTGGCCCGATTGTTGGAAGCAGGGGATTTACCCTCTGTTTGCCGACGGCTGATGGTGTGCGCGGCCGAGGATGTCGGCTTGGCGTATCCCATGATATTGCCGATTGTGAAATCCGCGGTGGATGCCGCTTTCCAAGTGGGGTTGCCCGAAGCGCGCATCCCGCTTGCCGATGCGGTTATTTTGGTTGCCACTGCTCCCAAATCCAATTCCGCTTATTTGGCATTGGATGCCGCCATGGCAGACATTGCTGCCGGCAAAAGCGGTGCGGTGCCTCGTCAGTTGCAAAACAAGCACTTTGACGGCGAGGATGCGGTGCGTAAAGGTCAGTTTTATCAGTACCCGCACGACTATCCCAACCATTGGGTAAAACAACAGTACCTGCCTGACGCTCTCAAAGACACCGTATACTACAAACCGGGGGATAATAAAACCGAAAAGAGCTTTGCAGAGTATTGGTCAAAAATCAAGGATTTTTAAGAAAAACTGTAAAAAAACGGCAAAAACAAATGTGTTTTGCCGTTTTTTTGTATCTAAATTTTGTCAAACAAGAAATATTGAAGAAAAAAGGGGAAATATATTGACTTTTTGCGTAAAAAAAGATATAGTTTACATTGTTGTTTACAAAGGAGATGTTAGATGTATTTTCAGCAGTAAACACGCATCCGGCAATATAATAAAAGCAGTATGAGGCGGCGCCGCAGTCAACCGTTTTGGTATGGCTGTGAAAAACCCTTTGCGGAGGGCGTGGCTCGAAGTACTGCGGTTTCATGTCCGGGGGGCACTTTGTCTGCCCACAAGAAACTTTTGTATACGGTGCTTTGCCGTATATACACCGCAAAGGGGGATGCATTATGCAAACTAAAGAAATTATTAAACTGAAAGACATTACCGTTTCATTCGATGGGGAACAGGTGTTGAGTGGGCTAAACCTCAACATTTCCGACGGTGAATTCGTAACGTTACTGGGTCCTTCCGGTTGTGGAAAGACTACCACGTTGCGCATTATCGGCGGGTTTGTTTCACCCGATAACGGCAATGTCTTATTTGATGGTAAGGACATTACGGACTTGCCTGCCTACAAACGCCAGGTCAATACCATTTTCCAACGGTACGCGTTGTTCCCGCATTTGAATGTGGAGGAGAACGTGGCTTTTGGCATGCGTTTGCAACACAAAAAACCTGAAGAAATCCGCGAAACGACCGAACGTATGCTCAAATTGGTCAACTTGGTTGGGTTTAACAAACGCAAAGTGGAAACGCTTTCGGGTGGTCAACAGCAACGGGTGGCTATTGCGCGCGCACTTGCCAACAACCCGCGTGTTTTGTTGTTGGATGAGCCGCTTGCCGCTTTGGATCTCAAACTGCGCAAGGACATGCAGGTTGAACTTAAAAACATTCAAAAGAGTTTGGGTATTACCTTTGTTTACGTCACGCACGACCAAGAAGAAGCCCTTTCGATGTCGGATACCGTGGTGGTTATGGATAACGGTAAAATTCAACAAATCGGCACCCCGCAAGATATTTACAACGAACCGGAAAACGCTTTTGTGGCTGATTTTATCGGCGAAAGTAACATTTTGGACGGTATCATGCACGAGGACTATGTTGTGGAGTTTTTTGGCCGCAAATTTAGTTGCTTGGATGCCGGTTTTGAACAAAACGAAGCGGTAGACGTTGTCATCCGTCCCGAAGATATTGACATTGTTCCCGCTAATCAAGGTCACCTGACCGGTACGGTTACGGCGGTTACCTTTAAAGGCGTTCATTTTGAAACGATTGTTGACTTTAAGGGCTTTAAATGGATGATTCAAACCACTGATTATTATCCCGTGGATTCGGTGATTGGTATCGTGCTCAACCCCGAAGATATTCACATTATGAAAAAATCGGAATATTCTAACCAATTTGGCGATTACAGCTCGTATTCCGAAGAATTTGACGATATGGCTAATCCGGAAATCGATTTGACCGAAGATGCCGCGGAGGCAGAGGCATGATGAAGTCAAAAGCGGCTGCCGCGCCGTTTGCGGTTTGGATGGCTTTGTTTACCGTTGTGCCGCTGGGTATCGTGCTGTGGTTTGCATTTACCGATGGTAACGGTCAGTTTACGTTGTCCAATTTGAATTCTATTGTGGAATATGCCGGAACCTTTGGCATCTCGATTGCCTTGGGTGGTCTTGCCACGATTTTGTGCTTGATTTTGGCTTTCCCGCTTGCTTATACGATTTCTCGTTCACAAGGGCGCATGCAACAAACGATGGTAATGATTATCATGTTGCCTATGTGGATGAACTTTTTGCTGCGCACCTATGCTTGGATGTCGCTTCTCGAAAACAATGGTTTTATCAACCAGTTTTTGCGCTTGATCGGTTTGTTGCCCGAGGGGCGTTCTTTGGCGCTTATCAACACTTCGGGCGCGGTGGTGTTGGGCATGGTATATAACTTTTTGCCTTTTATGATACTGCCGCTCTATTCCGTGATGGCAAAAATTGATAACAGCGTGATTGAAGCGGCGCAAGATTTGGGCTCCAATACGTTGCAAGTGTTCAAAAAAGTGGTGTTGCCGCTTTCAATCCCCGGTATGCTTAGTGGTATTACCATGGTGTTTGTGCCGGCAGTCAGCACGTTTGTTATTACCAAACTGCTTGGCGGCAGCAAAACCTTGATGATAGGCGATACCATTGAAACCATGTTTATCGGCCAAGGCGCGAACTATAATGTTGGCGCTACGCTTTCGCTGGTGTTGATGGTCATGATTTTGATCTGCATGGCGATTACCGGTATGGTGGATAAGGGAGAGGAGGACGAAGTTTAATGAAAACTCTCTCTCGTATTTACAACGGTTTGATTTTTGCTTTTTTGTATGCCCCGATTGTGGTGCTGATCATCTTTTCGTTTAACGATTCCAAAAGCCGTGTGGTGTGGAACGGTTTTTCCTTGCGTTGGTATCAGGAGTTGTTCCAAGACAGTGAAATTTTGTCGGCATTGTGGGTGACAATTTCGGTGGCGGTGATTGCTACAATTGTTTCCACCATTATCGGTACGGCGGCGGCAATCGGTATTCGCAGTGTGAACCGCCGTATGCGCCGTGTGTTATTGGCAATTAACAATTTCCCGATGGTTAACCCTGAAATTGTGACAGGTATTGCCCTTATGCTGTTGTTTGTTTTTGTTTATCAAACAACGGGTTGGTTGCAACCGGGATATTTTACGTTGCTGCTCTCGCACATTACGTTTTGTATTCCGT
Source organism: Acutalibacteraceae bacterium (assembly GCA_045648765.1). Taxonomy (GTDB): domain Bacteria; phylum Bacillota; class Clostridia; order Oscillospirales; family Acutalibacteraceae; genus RGIG3009. The sequence continues at coordinate 12,030 of JAZROQ010000025.1, read as the reverse complement.
ATGTGATTTTACAAGTCTTGCCTAAATTGCGCCAAGCAAACCCGCACTTGTATGAGGCGGCGGTAGATTTGGGCTGCCATCCTTTTGCTGCTTTTATGAAGGTGATGGTACCTGAAATTTTCCCCGGTATTTTGACAGGTGCTTTGATGGCGTTTACCATGTCGCTTGATGATTTTGTTATCAGCTTGTTTACATCCGGTGCTTCGGCGCAAAACTTGTCTGTGACGATTTACGCCATGGTTAAACGCCGTGTCACGCCCGAAATTAACGCTCTTTCGACGTTAATGTTCGGTACGGTGCTTGTGTTGCTTATTTTAGTGAACGTGTTGCAAATGCGTTCCGAACCAAACAAAAAAAAGGGGGCTTCCAAATGAAACGCCTTTTAGCTGTTTTGTTGTGCTGCCTTTTGTTGTGCGGTGTGGTGCCGACAGTGTCGGCGGCGGGTGAACCGAATCGCGACGTGACGCTGAACGTATACAACTGGGGTGAATATATCGACCCCGACGTTAACGATATGTTCACCGAAGAAACGGGTATTAAAGTTAATTACAAAAACTTTACCGATAACGAAAGCATGTATGCGGTGCTGGATTCGGGTGCTGCGGTATACGATGTCATTGTTCCTTCTGACTACATGGTGGGGAAAATGTTGCGCGAAGGAAAACTTGCGAAATTGGATTTTGAAAACATCCCTAATTTTTCGCAAATTAACACTTCCTTGCGTAATCCCTCATACGACCCAACCAATGAATATTCGGTGCCGTACACGTGGGGGACAGTGGGTATTTTTTACAATACCAAATACGTTGACGAAGAAGACTTGCAACAAGGTTGGGATTTGTTGTGGGATGAAAAATACAGTGGGCGTATTTTTATGTTTGACAACCCGCGTGATGCCTTTGGTATTGCGCTGCTCAAATGCGGTTTCTCATTGAACACAATGGATTTATCGCAATGGGATGCAGCATACGAGGAACTCAGAAAGCAAAAACCGGTGTTGCATCAATATGTGATGGACCAAGTGTATGACAAAATGATTAACGAAGAGGCGTGGATTGCTCCGTACTATGCCGGTGACGGGATTATCATGATGGACGAAGAGGAAGGTAACCCCGACATTGACTTCTTTGTGCCGCAAGAAGGCACCAATCTTTTTGCCGATGCGCTGTGTGTTCCCGCCAACTCTCCGCACAAGCGGGAAGCGGAAGAATATATCAACTTTTTGTGCCGTACCGATATTGCGCTTTTGAATGCGGAATATATTGGCTATTCCACACCGCATGATGGGGCAAAAGCATTGCTGGACCCCGAAATTGGTGAAAATAAAAACTTTTATCCCGATGAAGAATTATTGGTAAAAACAGAAATGTATTTGACGTTGCCCGACAATGTCAACGCTTACATGGACGGCTTGTGGATGAAATTAAAACGCGCCGATCCGCGCTGGGGACTCTTTACCGCTTTGGTAGGGGTTTTGGCAATTGTTTTTTTGGCAATTTATGTTGTAAAACTGTTTTGCAAAATAAGAGGGAAGAAAGCATGACACCCCAAAAAGCTGTGTTATTTGATTTGGACGGTACCTTAGTGGATACTTTGGAAGATTTGGCGGATGCGGTGGAAGCCACATTGCGCGATTTTGGTGCGGGTTCTGCCGACGGTACACCGGTGCATCCTTTGGACGCCTATCGGCATTTTGTGGGGAACGGCGGCTATAAGCTTGTGGAACGTGCCATGCCCCCAAACACTAACAAAGAAACGCTTTCGTTGGCATACAAACGGTTTTTGGAGATATATGGTGCGAATTTTTGCAAGAAAACCGCGCCGTATGAAGGTGTTTTGCCGTTGCTTACCGAGTTGGATAGGCGGCATATTCCGTGGGGGATTGTGACCAACAAGCCCGAAAAGCAAGCAAAACAAGTGGTGGACACCTTGTTTTCGGGTTTTGCTGTCGGTTGCCTTTATGGTGGCAACGTGCAAAATAGACCGCATAAGCCGGATGCCACGGTGACCAACTTGGCGTTGGCAGAGTTGAATGTGTTGCCCGAAAACACCATTTACGTGGGGGATTCCGATGTGGATGTGCAAACGGCACATAATGCAGGAATGATTTGCGCGGGTGCTGTTTGGGGGTTCCGTGGGGAAGAAGAGTTGCGAAGCGCCGGTGCGGAAATATTACTCGACACCCCGATGGACTTGTTACGCTATTTATAATTTTAAAAGCAAATGCCACTTTTTTGTTGACATTTCTCACGGAAAATGATATGATACATATCGTTGACTACGGAGAGGTGTCCGAGCGGTTTAAGGAGCTGGTCTTGAAAACCAGTGACTCGAAAGAGCCAAGGGTTCGAATCCCTTCCTCTCCGCCACACTTTCTTTCAAAATTAAATAGGTAAACCGCTTGCTCACCGCACGCGGTTTATGATATGGAGAAGTACTCAAGTTGGTGACGAGGCGCCCCTGCTAAGGGCGTAGGTCGGGTAACCGGCGCGAGGGTTCGAGTCCCTCCTTCTCCGCCAACAAAAACCGCACCCTGCAAAGGGTGCGGTTTTTGTTAAATGGTGTAGTTTTGAATTTTAGCAAATGCTCCTTAATATTGCAAAAGATTTTTTGTTATGATACAATCATAAAAAACGAAAAAGGAGCACAGATAAGAGGTAGTTTAATAGAAAAAAGTATTAGGAAAAGACATTCAAATTTTTTGTATGGAACGAGGAGAAAGCAATGGTAAGAGAAGTGAATCCCAATGATACCACAAGGGCTTCGGCATATGAGCTTTGGATGAAAGCGCCAAATCCGATGGTCACGTTTTTTAAAACGTTAGACGTAACACACCTTGTTCGTATATCCAAAAGAAAACAGATGAAAATTAATATGCTGTTGGGATATTGTATTGGAAAAGCAGCTTCTTGCGTGAAAGAGTTTTACCTTCTTCCGGTTGGGGATAAACTGATACAATATGACACCCTTGCCGTTAATACTATTGTGAAAAACAAAGACGGCGAAGTGAGTTCGTGTGATGTTTTTTATACAGAAGATTTGGAAACGTTTAACCGTGATTATTTGAACTATACGGAACAAGTAGCGGCTACATGTGAAGACCGAGATTTGTCTGCCGAAAGTATGGTGATTGGCACTTCTGCGATTATCCATACCGAAATTGATGGCGTAGTGGGAATGAATAGCGGTATTTTTAACAATCCTTTTATGATTTGGGGTAAGTATCGAAAAAAGGGATTACGCTATTATCTTCCCGTTTCTTTTCAATTTCATCACACTCAAATGGATGGTGCTCATGCCGGTAGATTTTTGGAAAATTTGCAAAACGAAATTAGAAAAGTGAAATAGCACTAAACATGGAAAGGATGGAATAATTGATGAAATTAGGTGTGCTTGTAAATCTGGATAGTACCGAGGTTGATGAAAAGTTTAAAGTGGCAAGAGAATTGGGCTTTGACTATTGTCAACTTTGCTGCTGGAAGCAAGAACTTTTGACAGATGAAGTGGCCAAAGCTGTTTTGGCAGCTTGCAAAAAATATAAAATTGAGATATCGACTTTTTGGTGTGGATGGAGTGGTCCGTCGGAATGGAATTTTTATGAAGGGCCGCTCACCTTGGGGTTGGTGCCGTCGGAGTACCGTTCTTTGAGAATGGAAGAACTAAAAAAAGGTTCGGATTTTGCCAAAAAGATAGGCGTGGAAAACATGGCAACACACATGGGCTTCTTGCCTGAAAATCCGTTGAGTAAAGAATACAATGAAGTATTGTGTGCGATTCGACACGTTGCGATGTATTGTCAAAAGAACGGACAATATTTGTTGTTCGAAACGGGACAAGAAACACCCGTTACTCTCCGCCGAACCATAGAAGACGTAAAGACGGGTAATTTGGGAATCAATTTGGACCCTGCCAACTTGATTCTTTACGGAAAGGCAAATCCTGTGGATGCGTTGGATGTGTTTGGAGAATATGTGCGCGATGTTCACGCCAAAGACGGTTTGTATCCTACCGACGGCAGAAATTTAGGGAAAGAAACGCCGCTCGGGCAAGGGAAAGTTAACTTTCCGGCACTTATCAAGCGATTGAAAGAGCTTAGGTATGACGGAACGTTAACCATTGAACGTGAGATTTCGGGCGAAGAGCAAAAAAAAGATATTTTATCCGCTAAAAAGTTATTGGAAGAATTCATATAAAAAGCAGCACCCTGAAAAGGGTGCTGCTTTTTTGTTGAAATTTTATTCGTCCAACGCGCAAACGTCTTGCACGGTTTCACGGCGAACGGCAACGGTGGCTTTGCCGCCGCGCAACATAACAATGGGGGGACGAGGCAAGCGGTTGTAGTTCGATGCCATAGAATAATGGTAGGCACCGGTGGTTAGACATGCCAGCAAATCACCGCGTTTGATGGAAGCAGGTAAGTGGATATTTTCTTGAATGATATCGCCGCTTTCACAACAACGGCCCACCACGGAACAAAGCATATCACGTTCTTCGTCCAAATTGCGGCAAGGAAGTAAGGTGTATTCGGCGCCGTACAAAGCGTAACGGATGTTATCGGTCATGCCGCCATCGACCGACACGTAGGTTTTGTAACCGGGAATGGTTTTTACGGTACCAACGGTATACAGCGTCATGCCGGCATCTGCCACGATACTTCTGCCCGGTTCAAAACTGACGGTAGGCAGTTCAATGTTTAATTCTTTTGCTTTTTGTTTCATAAACGTGCCGACTTGCACAAGATTTTCTTCGATATCCAAGTAAGGGTCTTTGGCAGTGTAACGAACACCGTAACCGCCGCCCATATCCAATTCTTTGGTGACAAAGCCAAACGTTTGTTGCATATCGGCTACGAATTGCAACATGATATCGGCGGTGCGGATGTAGATATCCGAATCGAATACTTGTGAGCCGACATGGCTGTGAAAGCCGACGAGGTTGATGTGGGGAAGGGACAGTGCCAGTTTGGTGATCGCGGCACCTTGCCCTGTTTCGATGGCAAAACCGAATTTGGAATCTACTTTGCCGGTGTTGATGGCCTCGTACGTGTGGGTATCGATACCGGGGGTGATGCGAATGAGCACACGTTGCGAAAAACCGCGTTCGCCCGCAAGGCGGTTGATATCGTACAATTCTTCTTCGTTATCGATCACAAAGGTGCCGACGCCGCAGTCCATGGCATAGATGATGTCGGCTTCGGTTTTGTTGTTGGAGTGAAAGCATGCTTTTTCCATGGGAAAACCGACCGAAACGGCGGTGTGTATTTCACCCGCAGAAACGACATCGACACCCAAGCCTTCTTCCATCATAATGCGGTACATTTGTTTGAAGGAAGCGGCCTTGGAAGCGTAGTACACTTTGGCTTTGTCACCAAAGCCTTTTTGAACACCGCGGCGGTAAGTGCGACACAGTTCGCGGATGCGGTCTTCATCCATTAAATAAAGCGGTGTGCCGTAGATGTTGGCAAGGGCAGTGGTATCTTGACCGGCAAAGAGAAGGGTGCCGTTTTCATTTTGAGAAATGTTTTGACAAATGCAATCGCTGTTTTTCACCGTTATTCTCCTAAAATTCCTACTTTTGTCATAGCAGCAAGTAATTTTTGTTCGTTTTGCGGTTCCATGGGGGTTAAGGGCAGGCGCAGATAGTTATCGCAATAGCCCATAGCGGCGCATGCAGCCTTGACAGGGATGGGGTTGACTTCGCAGAACAAGGCATCGATTAATTCGATGTATTGCAGTTGCAATTTTGCAGCGCCCGCGGTGTTGCCGTTTAACATTAGACGGCACATTTCCACCGTTTCTTTGGGCGCAACGTTGGAAAGAACGGAAATAACGCCTTTGCCGCCCAAAGCCATGATGGGGACGATTTGGTCGTCGTTGCCGGAATAAACGTGGATTTCATCGCCACACAACGAAATGAGTTTGGCAATTTGGGAAAGATTACCGCTAGCTTCCTTGATGGCGACGATGCGAGGATGTTTGGCAAGTTTTGCCACCGTTTCGGGAAGTAAGTTGCAACCTGTACGGCCGGGTACATTGTATAAAATGCAGGGTTTATCGCACACGTCAGCAACGGCGGTGAAAGATTCGATCAAACCGTTTTGTGTGGCTTTGTTATAGTATGGAGTGACGAGCAACAACGCATCGGCACCGACTTCACAAGCGTATTTGGAAAGTTCAATAGCGTATGCCGTGTCGTTTGAACCGGTACCGGCAATAACCGGTACGCGGCCGGCCACTTTTTCGACACAAAAACGAATAACTTCTTTGTGTTCGGCGTCGGTTAAAGTAGAGCCTTCGCCGGTGGTGCCGGCAACGACAATGGCATCGATACCTTCCTTGATTTGCCATTCAATTAAAGTGGCAAATTGCTCGTAATCCACACCGTCTTTGTTAAGCGGTGTGACAATGGCGGTGGCGGCGCCTGTGAATACTGTGTTTTTCATACTGTGTTCCTCCAAATAAAAAAGATAGTTGCGAAAATACAACTACCCCAAGCAATAACAAGCCCTGCTATGCAGAACTAACATTATTTTGAGATAGCCCTCCGCAGTCAGACTGCGACAGTAAACCGGATGTTATTCCGTTTACCAGATACCCTCCCGCCGGAGAGCACCTTCGGCGATTGCCCCTTTCCCGCAACACCTCACCCTGCCGGGCCTTATGAAACGGTACTTTTGGCATATCGCGCCTCTATCAATCTGCCAATAGAATACCATACTTTAAAACGAGTGTCAAGAAAATAATGAAAATGTTTAAAAAACTTGAAAATAGGGGGTGTGCATGATAAAATAAAACTATCATTCTAAAATAAGAGGCGGGAAGGAAAATGGCTTGTAAATTTTTGGTTATCGGGGATTTCCATTATAAGAAAAAAATGTATTCCGCAACGATTGCTGATCTAAATTGTATGCTGAAACGCGCGGCGGATGCCAATGTGGATTTTGTGATTCACATGGGTGATTTTTGTAACGATTATCCTGCTTCGCCCGAAGTTGTCAAAGCATATCTGGAAAATGAATATGGTCTGAAAGTTTACGGCATTGACGGCAACCATGAACTGGAATGTATGAACGTGTGGCACGAACCGCCGCTTGATTTGGAACATCCTATGCAATATTTTGTTCCGTTTTTGACGAATGATATCGACGGGGTGGTGTGGGGAACACCTGACGGAAAACCCGCCGAGGATTGGTCGATTGCGTATTATTATTTTGACAAAAACGGAATTCGTTTTGTGTGCTTGGATACCGAGTATTCCTACAACGAAGAGTTGGATGAATGGCAACATAATCCGTCGCTATATGTCCCGAAAGGAAATATTACGACTGAATCGCTTGGGAGGGAACAACGCGCTTGGGCAGAAGCTGTACTGACTGATGCGGCCGAAAAAAACATTCCGTGTATTGTGTTTACTCACATTCCGTTCCGAAAAGATTTGCCGTATTCGCGTGAATCGGCGGTGATTCGCGAAATGATTAATCGCGTGAATCAAAAACGAAAGGGCACCGTGGTGGCGGCCATTAACGGTCATTTGCACACTGATCACGACGTGTTGTTGGACGAAAATGTTTTGTATATCGACATTAACACCTCGACAAACGGTCACTGGATTCGCGAGGGCGTGGAGCATTACGGTCCGGAACATACTTTTGATTTTGAAAATTATGACGAGCAAGGTAACTTTATCGGTATTGAAAAAATGCCGTACAGTGAATTGAGAATGGGAACCAACACGTGGTTTTTCACCGAGCCGTTGTCGGCGATTATTACTGTTGAGGATGATGGTAAGGTCGCAGTGGAAGGTATGGAAACAACATGGGCATACGGCATTGAGCCGCCGCAAGATGTGCTAAAAGATCACCCGGCAACCCGCCCGAAAATTTCGTCCGGTGTGTATAAAGTGGAGCGATGATATATGGCCAAAACAACATTGGTTTTTGTGCGGCACGGATACAGCCTTGCCAATGAACAAAATATTTTTGCGGGTATAACCGACGTACCGCTGACGGAGGTTGGAAAAGAACAAGCTCGTTTGACGGCACACTATCTTTCGCGATATGCTATTGACAAATTATATTCCAGCGATTTGCAGCGTGCAATGCAAACGGCACAGCCTATTGCCGAGCAGACCGGTTTGCCGATTGTTCAAAATGCCCAATTGCGCGAAATGGATCTTGGCGAGTGGGAAAAATTGCCGTTTGAGACAGTGGTAAAAGAGTATCCGAAAGAGTATGAGTTGTGGATGAACGATGTGGATAATGCAGTTGCTCCCGGTGGGGAAAGTGTTCCGGATTTGCGCAAGCGTATGATTGCAGCTGTGGAGAAAATCATTACTGACAACAAAGGAAAAACTGTGTGCATTGTGACGCATGCCGAAGCGTTACGGGTTTTGTTTTCTGCATGGACGGGAAAGCGTTTGGTTGATATTGCCTATGTTCCCAACAGTTCGGTGACAGTTATGGAACACAACGGGAAAGAGTGCTCTGTCGTACTGGATGGTTTTGCAGAACATTTGGGAGACTTGGCAACACGGTTACCGGTAACGGTATAGGGGGATAAGTATGAAACTGATGATTGCTTCAGATATTCACGGTTCGGCACGATATTGCCAATTGTTGTTGGAAGCGTTTCAAAAAGAAAAGGCAGATAAGCTCGTTTTGTTGGGTGATATTTTGTATCATGGACCTCGCAACGATTTGCCGGATGTTTATGCGCCCAAAACCGTGATTGAACAGTTGAACGAAATTAAAGAACACATTTTGTGTGTGCGGGGAAACTGCGACACAGAAGTAGACCAAATGGTATTGGATTTTCCCATCCTGGCGGATTATGCTTGGATTTTTGCAAACGATCGGTTGGTTTTTGCAACGCATGGGCATAAATATGGGGAAGAGCAGCTACCCCCGCTTGCCAATGGGAGTATTTTGCTGCAAGGTCACACCCATGTTCCGCGGTGTGTCGAAAAAGAGGGAGTGTTGTGCGCTAATCCCGGCTCGGTAAGTATTCCCAAAGCAGATTCACCGCACAGCTATTTAATGCTGACAGATGACGCACTTGTTTGGAAAGAATTGAACGGCACGGTCTTTAAGCAAGTAAAGTTGTAAATCGTTGAAGAAAATTTTCAAAAACCTCTTGACAAGTTACGGCATATAATGCTATGATAACGAAAACAAGCAAAACCGACGATTAAGAGTAGTAACTTTATCGCAAAACTTACAGAGAGTTGCCGATGGTGGAATGGCGACAGCGGAGCGTAAAGCGAATGGACTTATGAGGGCGACCGAAAGCGTAAAACGCAAGTAGCAGTCGACGGGGGAGTGCCCGTTACAGCACCATTCGTATGTTTGTACGAAGCAGAGTGGATGCACAGCATCAATTTGGGTGGTACCGCAGGATTTACACAAGTCTTGTCCCTATTTTTTGTAGGGATAAGGCTTGTTTATTTTTTATGAAAGAGGGAACGTCTTATGAAAAAAGCAATCAGAATTTTGGCAGTGGTGTTAACGGTTTGTCTGCTCGCAACCGGCCTTTGTGCCTGTGGCGGAACAGCAAAACCCATTATCGGTATTATTCAGTTTGGGTCCCATGATTCGCTGAACAACTGCTATACCGGTATTATCGAAGGCTTAAAAGCCACGGTCAACTTGGATGAATACGATGTGCAATACGTCAACAGCAACTTTACGGCAGAAACGTCTTTGGCGCAAGCACAAAAAATGGTGAACAGCCGTGCAAAAGTGATTATCGCCATTGCTACGCCTTCCGCCATTCAAGCAGCAACCGCTGCTACCGGCAAAGACGTACCGGTAGTTTATTGCGCCGTAACAGATGCTTCGCAAGTGGCTAACTTCCAAAACATGACAGGTACCAGCGATGTGCCCGATTTTGAAGCACAACTCAAATTGGTTACGGCCTTTTTGGGCAAACAAGATGTTAAAATCGGTGTGTTACACTCTACCGAAGAATCCAGCGACGCTGCTCAAATTGCCGCTTTAAAAGAAGGCGCAAAAGCATATGCCGGTATGGCGGTTGAAACCGAAGCCGTGGCGGATATTACCACCATTGACGCCAAAGTGGATGCGCTTATCAACAAAGATGTAGATTGTTTTGTAAACTTGTTGGATAACACGATTGTTGGCAAATTGCCGAACATTCTTGCCAAAACCAATGCCGCAGGTATCCCTGTTTTCGGCAGTGAGATTGAACAAGTGAAGGCCGGTTGCTTGGCTTCCGCTTCGATTGAATATGTTACGGTTGGTAAATTGGCGGGTGAACAAGCTGCCGAAATTCTTACCGGCAAAGCTGTGAGCGAAGTGGCACCCAAGACGATGGAAAACGAAACCTATCCTTATTACAATTCCGAAGTGCTCGCAAAATTTGAAGGCATGCAAGTGCCCACTACCATTGAAGGCTTACAAGACGTTATTAAATAAAAGGCGGCGAACGCAATGTTGTTTTTGAATACCACCATTGATGGCTTGGAACTTGGTCTTTGTTATGCCATCATTGCACTTGGTATGTATATTGCTTATTCGGTGTTGGATTTTCCCGATTTGACTACCGATGGCACGTTCCCCTTGGGCGGGGTTGTTGGTACCATTTTGATTTACAATGCGCATTTACATCCTTTGGTTGCTTTGCTTGGCGCGTTTGTTGCCGGCATGGCGATGGGAGCGCTGACAGGGGTGCTGCACGTTAAATTTGGTATTTCCAAACTGCTTTCGGGTATTATTGTGATGACTGCGTTGCTTTCGATAACGTTAGCGTTGACAATGGTGCTCACAGGGAATGGGTTTACCACCACAAACTTTTCGTATACGGCGCACGGTTTTGGCGGGTTGTTTAACTCTGCCGATGGCGGCGTGTTGAGCGAAGGCGCCGTGATTGCTATTTTGTTAGCGGTGGTAGTGATAATCAAACTGGTGATGGACATTTTCTTTAAAACCAAGGTTGGGTTTATGCTTACCGCTACCGGTAACAACGAAACGCTCATTACCTATCTTGGAAAAGATGCGGGAACGTATAAAATTTTGGGTTTGGCACTTGCCAACGGTTTGGTTGCTTTTGGCGGTGGATTATACGCCCAACTCACCATGAACTATGATAACACTTCGGGCAGCGGCAAAGTTGTGTTGGCGCTTGCTTCAGTGATTATCGGTTTGGCAATTTTCTCCAAAGCTAAATGGGTGAAAGATACCACGGCCGTGATTGTGGGTGCGGTTATTTACTCGTTGTGCCTTAACTATTTTACCATCATCGACCAAAACGGCACGTATCTAAAAATCATGAACGCGGCTTGTTTTGCGCTGATTTTGGTGATTAACAATCAACTTAAAAAGAATCGCGTGAAAGCGGCAAAAGCTGTTGGAAACGAGGTGAATCACCGATGATTGAACTGAAAGGGATTTCCAAGCGTTTTAATGCGGCTACCGTTAACGAAACAACGGTGTTTGACAACTTTTCGTTTACGGTAAACGACGGTGATTTTATTTCGGTGGTCGGCAGCAACGGTAGCGGTAAAACCACGTTGCTCAACTTGATTGCGGGCACCACCTTGCCCGATTCCGGACGGATTTTGCTTGACGGTACCGACATTACCTTGCAAAAAGAATTTCGTCGCGCACGTCGTATGAGCCGTGTGTTCCAAGACCCGTCAAAAGGCGTGGCGGGGGAAATGACGATTGCCGAAAACATGAGCCTTGCCGACAACAAAGGCAAGCCGTATGGGCTTTCGTTTGGTATTTCCAAAAAACGGCTTTCGTATTATCGCGAACTGCTTTCTTCTCTGGGCTTGGGTTTGGAAAACAAAATGGATGTTAAAATCGGTTCGCTTTCGGGTGGTCAACGCCAAGCAGTTTCGCTGCTGATGGCTACCATGACACCGATTGATGTGTTGATTTTGGACGAACACACAGCCGCCCTTGATCCGCACACGGCAGACGTGATTATGCAGTTTACGGACCGTATTGTGAAAGAAAAACACCTGACTGCGATTATGGTTACGCACAATTTGCGGTACGCGGTGGATTAT
>JAZROQ010000024.1:0-22584 GCA_045648765.1 Acutalibacteraceae bacterium | reverse complement strand
TTGGCTCACAGAACGACATGGCTACGATCCGACTTCGATGCGAACTTCGCATCGGGCGGGGGATTGTTTTTAAACTAAAAACAGCGGAGAAAGCAAAAGCTTTCTCCGCTGTTCGATTTATCCTTTATTGTTCCAACAATTTTTTTATTTGTCGGGCACACTTGTAAACATCGCCACCGCCCATGGTAAGCACCAAATCGCCGTCTTTGACGTTTTTTGCCACAAATTCGCTAATTTCATCAAACGTGGCAAGGTAGTGTCCATGGGGGATACGTTCGGTAATTTGCGCGGATGAAACGCCCCACTCGTTTTTCTCGCGAGAGCCCATAATATCCCTGACAAACACTTGGTCGGCAAGAGAAAGAGAAGAGGCAAATTCTTCTAAATGTCTTGCCGTGCGAGAAAACGTAAACGGTTGAAAGATGGCCCAAACACGTTTATATGGCAGCGCTTTTGCCGCTGTTAACGTGGCAACGATTTCGGTGGGGTGGTGGGCATAGTCGTCAGCAATGGTAACACCGTTTATCGTGCCTAAAAATTCAAATCGACGTCCTGCACCGTGAAAATCGCGTAATCCGTTTACAATTTCTTCGATAGTAGCACCGCAAAGAGCAGCAGCAATTGCCGCTGCCACCGAATTTAACACATTGTGTTCTCCGGGAACGCCCAAACGAACCGAGGTTATCTTTTCACCGCAGTGGTACAGATCATAACAGCCATACGCACCATCATGTGTCGTAATGTTTTTTGCATACCAGTCACAATCGGGAGATGTGCCGTACCAAACAATATCGGCATGCGTTAATCCTTCCACTGCTTTTCGGGCGTTTGGGTCGTCGTGATTGACAATCAGTGTGCCGGTTGTTTGCGACGCAAAACGGCGAAAAGAAGCAATCACGTTATCCAAACTTCCAAAATAATCCAAGTGGTCGGCATCTACGTTCAAAATCACCGAAACAGCCGGTGTCATCTCCAAATAATGGTCTTTAAACTCACAAGCCTCACACACAAAAGTATTGGTGTTGCCGGCATGGCCGTTTGCGCCGATAAGAGGCAATCGTCCACCGATAAACACCGAAGGGTTACGGTTTGCTTGCAGTAAAATTTGAGAAATCATGGAGGAAACGGTGGTTTTGCCATGCGTTCCGGCAACGGCAACCGTGTTCGTAAAACCGCGCGATAAAGCGCCCAACAATTTAGCACGTTCCATCAGCGGAATTTGACGTTCTTTGGCGGCGCGCAGTTCGGGGTTTTCTGCAGAAACAGCAGCGGTATAGACCACCAGTTGTGCATCGCCGATGTTTTCGGCGCACTGCGGCAGATGTACCGTGATACCCAGCTTGCGCATACGGTCAACATTATCCGATTCGTTTACGTCGGAGCCTGTAATCGTGTATCCTTTGGCGTGTAAAATTTCTGCCAAAGGACTCATGCCGGAACCGCCAATTCCTACAAAATGTATGCGCTGAATATTTTCCAAAAAGTGTTGTTCCATTTTTCAGTCCTCCCGATAATTCTTATTATATTGCTTTTGTTAAAAAAAATAAATACTTTTTTTATTTTTTTGTAAAGCTGTCAATTAAAGGTTGAATAACAAAAAAAATTTTGGTATAATGAAAACACTTATACCTAGTGTTTTTTGAGGTGTTCAATTATGTCCGATATCCATGTTGTTTCACCAAAAGAATTGGAAGAACAACGTCCTTACATAGAAAAAGTTCGTGCCTATTATGCAGCGCAAAACGAGCTTTCACAGCCGCTTGCTTTTGTGCGAACTTACGGTTGCCAGCAAAATGTTTCGGATTCCGAACGGATGAAGGGTTTGCTCAAACAAATGGGTTTTGGTTTTACCGACACGCCGGAAGAAGCTGATTTTATCTTGTTTAACACTTGCGCCGTGCGTGAGCACGCGCAAGATAGGGTGTTTGGTAACGTTGGTGCACTCAAGGCGCTCAAACGTCGCAAACCACATTTGCTGATTGCTTTGTGCGGTTGCATGGTGCAGCAAGAACATATTGCTCAAAAAATTTACAACAGTTATCCGTTTGTGGGGCTTGTTTTTGGCACCCACGTTCAACATCGATTACCCGAGTTAATGGCAAACGTGTTGCTGACTCATCGCCGCACGGTAGAAATCCCTGCTTGTGATGGCGTTATTGCCGAGGGCATTCCTGCCGAACGCGATGGCGGATTTAAGGCGTTTGTGCCGATTATGTATGGTTGCAACAATTTTTGCACGTATTGCATTGTGCCGTATGTGCGCGGCCGTGAACGTAGCCGCCAACCCGACGACATTTTGACAGAAGTAAAAGAATTGGTGCAAAAAGGGTACAAAGAAATCACGTTGCTTGGCCAAAACGTCAACTCTTACGGCAAAGGTGAAGCACACGGGGTTACTTTTCCCAAACTGCTGCGCCGCATCAATGAAATTGAGGGCGACTTTATCATTCGGTTTATGACCTCGCATCCTAAAGACGCCACAAAAGAGTTGTTCGACACCATTGCAGAATGCGAAAAGGTATCGCGGCATTTCCATTTGCCGTTCCAGTCGGGCAGTAACCGTGTTCTCAAAGCCATGAATCGCGGCTACACGCGTGAACAATATTTGGAACTGATCACCTACGCGCGCAAAGTGGTGCCGGGCATCACGTTTACCAGCGACGTTATTGTGGGTTTCCCCACCGAACAGCGCGAAGATTTTGAACAAACGTTAGATTTAATTAAAACCGTTGGCTTTGCTTCGTTGTTCACTTTTATTTTCTCACCGCGGGAGGGGACACCCGCAGCCAAAATGCCCGACCCAATCCCCGCAAAAGAAAAAACCGCTTGGTTCACCGAAATGACATCGTTGCAAGAATCCTTGTCGGCAAAACGTTTACAACAGCTTGTCGGCACCGAGCAACGCGCATTGTTGGAACAACAAACGGGCGATTGTGTAGAAGCGCGTTTGCCCGATAACAGTATTGTGCGGGTAAATGGTGGAACCGACCGTATTGGTCAATATGTTACAGTGCGTATAACCGGTGCACGCAATTATGTTCTCACCGGCGAAATAAAATAAGAGGAGTTTTTACAAATGGAACGTATTTTAGAAATGGCAAAAGAATTAGGTCACGCAATTCAACAAGACGAACGCTTTATCCGCTTGCAAGCAGCGCAAACCGCCGCGGATGAAGATGCCGAATTACAATCTTTGATTGGTGAGTTTAACTTAAAAAGAATGGCTATCAACAGTGAAACCGCCAAAGAAGAAAAAGATGAAGAAAAACTCAAAGAACTCAACAAAGAAATCCGCGAAGTATACGCTCGCGTGATGGCAAATCCCTCTATGGCAGCTTATAACGAAGCCAAAACCGCTATGGATAAAATCATTAACGGTATTGGTGCCATTGTGAATATGGCAGCACAAGGCATGAACCCCGACGAATACGACGAACACAATTGCAGCGGTAATTGCAGCAGTTGCGGGGGTTGTCATTAATTCCTAAAAGACGTTTAAAAAGGAGGTGACGGCATGGCTTCACTTACACCGATGATGCAACAATATTTGGATATAAAAAGTCAGCATCCGCAATGCATTTTGTTTTTCCGCCTGGGCGATTTTTATGAAATGTTTTTTGAAGATGCCAAAATTGCTTCTCAGGAATTGGAACTTGTTTTAACCGGCAAAGATTGTGGGTTGGAAGAACGCGCTCCTATGTGCGGCGTGCCGTTCCACAGCTGCGAAGGGTATATCGCGCGGTTGGTTAATCGCGGATACAAAGTGGCTATCTGTGAACAAACCGAAGATCCCGCTTTGGCAAAAGGTTTGGTCAAGCGGGATGTTGTGCGCATTATCACGCCCGGCACCGTCATCGAGGGGAGTATGCTCGACGAAGGGCGCAATAACTTTTTGTGTGTTGCTTATGCGGATGAAATGTTGTCACAAATCGGCATTTGCTTTGTCGATATTTCCACCGGTGAACTGCACGTATCACAACTGATTGGCGAAGATGTTTTACCTCGTTTCCAAAATGAATTGGGGCGTTTTTCCCCGCGTGAAATTTTGCTTAATGACATTCTGATGGCACATCACGAAACCGTTGGTTTCATGACTGACCGTTTGGGTGTTCGTCCCGAACAAGCCGAACCGGTTTGCTTTGACTATCCGGCTGCCGTAGAAGCGGTTTTAGAACATTTTCATAAAACCTCATTGGATGAATTGCAGTTGCAAGACGCAGCTTTTGCCGTACGCGCGCTTGGCTGTTCTTTGCATTATTTATACATGACGCAAATGACAGGCGTGGAACGTATGACGCAGCTTGATGTATATTCCGACGAGCAATATATGCGTTTGGATCTTACTGCTCGTCGCAATTTGGAATTGCTTGAAACCATGCGCAACAAAGAAAAGCGCGGTTCGTTGTTAGGCGTGCTGGATAAAACACGTACCGCAATGGGCAAACGCCTTATTCGCAACTGGATTGAGCAACCGTTATTGCATCCCGCGCACATCACGCGCCGTCAAAACGCGGTGAGTGAACTGGTGCACGATGCCATGCTGCGGGAAGATTTGCAAGAGCTGCTCACGCATATTCACGACGTAGAACGTATTATGACACGTGTGGTATATGGCAGCGCCAACGCCCGAGAGGTTCGTGCGCTTGGTCAAACCTTGCAAAATATGGCGCCGCTCAAAGAACGGCTTTGTGGCATAAGCGGCGCTTTGCTGAACGAAATTTGCGAAAGTATCGATCCGCTAACCGATTTGGTGGATTGGATCGAACGTGCGATCGACGACGAACCTCCGCTGACTGTGCGCGAAGGTGGCATGATTCGCAGCGGTTACCATGCCGAACTGGATGAGTTACGCCTTATTATGGAAGACAGCAAAGGCATTTTGGCGCGTATCGAAACCGCCGAAAAAGAAAAAACAGGCATCAAAACACTCAAAATCGGATATAACCGTGTGTTTGGATATTATATTGAAATTTCTCGCAGTTATTCCGACCAAGTTCCCGAACATTACATACGCAAACAAACGTTGGCAAACGCCGAGCGGTATATTACGCAAGATTTAAAAGACTTGGAAACACGCGTACTTGGTGCAAAAGACCGCGCTGCTGCTTTGGAATATGCTTTGTTCCAAGAAGTGCGCACGGCGGCAGCCGAACGGTTGGACCGTATCCAAAAAACGGCGGATGCTGTGGCGCGATTGGATGTTTTGTGCTCGTTTGCGCAGGTAGCGGTGACACGTAACTATGTTTGCCCGGTCATTGATATGAACGGCACCATTAACATCAAAAACGGTCGTCACCCGGTGGTAGAAGCGTTGCAACGCGCACCATTTGTTCCAAACGACGTGCTGTTGGATAATTATGACAATCGTGTGGCAATGATTACCGGTCCTAATATGGCAGGTAAATCCACATTTATGCGCCAAACAGCCATCATTGTGTTGATGGCACAAATCGGTAGTTTTGTACCCGCAGAGAGTGCCACCATCGGCATTGTCGACAGCATTTTCACCCGCGTGGGCGCTTCGGACGATTTAGCATCGGGGCAGTCTACATTTATGGTGGAAATGAGCGAAGTGGCATCGATTCTCAAAAACGCCACAGCAAATAGTTTGATTATTTTTGACGAAATTGGTCGTGGCACCTCTACCTTTGATGGTATGAGCATTGCGCGCGCTGTGTTGGAACACGTGGCAAATCCTCGTCATATCGGTGCAAAAACCATGTTTGCTACACATTATCACGAACTAACCGTTATGGAAAACGAACAAGAAGGTGTTAAAAACTATAACGTTGCTGTCAAAAAACATGGTGACGACATCACCTTCTTGCGGCGAATCGTGCGCGGACCCGCAGACGAAAGCTACGGTATCGAAGTGGCAAAACTGGCCGGTGTACCCGATGATGTGGTGCTTCGCGCCAAGGAAATTTTAAAAGAATTGGATACCGGGGTGCCTTTTGTTAAACAAGAACGCTTACCCGAAACGGAAGAGGGACAACTGTTGTTGTTGCCGCAAGAAAACAACGACCTTTTGCAACGCCTCAAAGACTTGGATGTCAATGTGTTGACACCGATTGAGGCAATGCAAGTATTGTATGAACTAAACAGCGAAGCTCAAAAATACTGATGATCAAAGGAGGTGTGACCCATGGCACGAATACAAGTGTTGGATAAGCATACAGCAGAATTAATTGCCGCCGGTGAAGTGGTGGAACGTCCGGCATCGGTTGTGAAAGAATTGGTTGAAAACGCCATTGATGCTGGTGCGGATACCATTACGGTAGAAATTCAAAATGGCGGAGTTTCTTATATCGGTATTACCGATAATGGTTGCGGTTTTTCGCGCGAGGACGTACCCACTGCCTTTTTGCGTCACGCCACCAGCAAAATAAAAACAGAAGAGGACTTAAATGCTATTGCTACGTTAGGTTTCCGCGGAGAGGCATTGGCGTCCATTGCCGCCGTCTCACGTGTGGAACTAATCACCCGCACCGAAGAAGAACTGGCAGGCACGCGGTATGTGCTGGAAGGCGGCGAAGAAGTTTCGCTTTCCGATGCGGGATGCCCACGAGGCACAACCATTTGCGTGCGAGACTTGTTTTATAATGTCCCTGCACGTATGAAATTCTTAAAAAAAGATGTCGGCGAAGCTAATGCCGTCGCCGGTGTGGTAGATCGTTTGGCTTTGTCACACCCCGAAATATCGTTTCGTTTTATCCGCGAAGGGCGGGAAGAATTACTTACCCCCGGTAACGGAAAATTGGATTCGTGCATCCACGCTGTTTTAGGACGCGAATTTGCGAAATCGTTGTTGGCAGTGGACTATACACTAGATGGTGTACGGGTGCATGGCTACAGTTGCAAACCCGAAAGTAGTCGTGCCAACCGTACCATGCAACACTTTTTTGTAAATGGGCGGTATGTTAAAACGCGCACCGCAATGGCTGCATTGGAACAAGCATATAAAGGCTCTGTCATGGCGGGCAAGTTCCCGGCGTGTGTTCTGTGTTTGGAAATTCCTCCTCAAACGGTGGACGTTAACGTCCATCCCGCCAAAATTGAGGTGCGTTTTGTAAACGAAAAACCCATTTTTGATGCAGTGTATTATGGTGTCCAAACCGCGTTGCAAGGTAATACGGAAAAACGGCAAGCAACCTTGCCGACGGCGCCTGCACCCGCACGTTTTGTACAACCCGAAGCGCCTGCTGCTCCGGCTCGCTCTACTGCACATCATTTTGCAAAGCAGGCAGCACAGCAAGTGGCAGAACCGATTGAGCAAAAGCCTGTTGTAATACCGCGACGTCCTTTGCCGACAAACAAATCAGTCCTTCGCGATGCCACGCCGCTTACCTTTTTTGAATCCGAAAAAGCACAAACTAAACCGGAAATTGTTTCGGAAAAGCAGGAACCCGTAACAGTGGAATCGGTGACGTTGCTGCCGGAAATCGATCAAGAACCGGTATTGGTTATTGGCGAAGTACTGCAAACGTACATTGTGGCGCAATGGAAAGATGCCGTATACTTTATCGACAAACACGCCGCGCATGAGCGGATATTGTATAATGACCTTAAAAACACCGCACATACAGATTCTCAAATGTTGCTCGCCCCCCTTACCGTTTCTTTCAGTCGTGAGGAATTTGGTGCCTTGACAGAAGTACAAGACGCATTGGAACAAGCGGGTTTTGAAGTGGAGGAATTTGGCGGCAGCACCTTGTTGGTACGCGCAGTGCCAATGATGTTGGCTGATGGTGGAATCGCCGAAAGTCTGCGAGAAATTGCGGGCGGTTTGTTGTCGGGAAAACGAGAAATCACTACCGATCGGTTGGATTGGATTTACCACTCGGTGGCGTGTCGTGCCGCTGTAAAAGCGGGTAACCAAAGCACACCAAAAGAGCGGCAAACACTGGCGGAACGAGTGCTGCTTCACGACGATATTCGCACTTGCCCGCACGGCAGACCGGTATGTTTTGAATTAACCAAAAAAGAAATCGAAAAACAGTTTGGGCGAATTGTATGAAACAACAAACAAACGTAACGCCAATACCGCTTATTGTTATTGCGGGTCCTACTGCTTCTGGTAAAACCGATTTGGCAGTGCAACTTTGCCGTCATCTTGATGGAGAAGTTGTTTCTGCCGATTCCATGCAAGTATATGAAACGTTGCATGTCGGCACCGCGCGCCCCACATTGGAAGAGCAACAAGGGATTCCCCATCATTTGTTGGGCTTTTTACCGGTTAGCGCCTCATACAGTGTGGCAAAATACGCAGTGGATGCACATGGCGTCATTGCAGATATTTATCACCGCGGCAAAGTGCCGGTGCTATGCGGCGGTACAGGCTTGTATATTCAAGCGGTAACAGAAAACTTGCAATATCAAGAGCAATCCGGCAGCCGCGAGGTGCGAGAGCATTTACGGAATCGTTTACAAGCAGAAGGATCTGCCGCTTTGTTGGAACAGTTGGCACAAGTCGATGCCCAAACCGCAGCGCGATTGCACCCGAACGACCATGGCCGTATTATTCGTGCCTTGGAGTTGTACGAAACCACAGGGAAGACCCTCAGCGAACAAAATGCGGCTTCCCGCAGTGTGGAATCGCCGTACCGCTTGTGTGGGTTTCGTTTAGAATATCAGGACCGCGCCGCGCTATACGAGCGCATTAACCGTCGTGCAAAAATGATGTTGGATAATGGCTTGGAGCAAGAAACCGCTTGGTTGTGGCAACAACCAAACACCGACACGGTCAGACAAGCCATTGGCTACAAAGAAATTGCCCCGTGCTTAGAGGGCAAGATCACACAAGAACAGGCGTTATCGGCGCTGCAACAAGGTACGCGGCGGTATGCCAAACGACAACTTTCGTGGTTTCGTCATCAAGAATGGCTACAACCGTTGTATATGGACACAGATACCGATCCGTTGACCACCGCACTGTTGCGGTGTCGCGATTTTTTAGGGAAGGAGAAATAAGCACAATGAACAGTATTACAAAGCGCATTTTAGTGGTTGTTGCTTCTTTAATACTTTTACTTTATGTGGGTGTTCAGGGTTACCTGATTTTTGCCGCTACGTTGGAAACGGTTACTGCCGAAAACGAAACGGCATACGACACGTTTAAAACGACAGGTATGATTTATCGCGACGAAGCGGTGATTCAGCAACAAACCAACGGCTATTTGTTTTATACTGTTGAAAACGGCAACCGTATTTCCAAAAACGGAAAAATTGCGGCGGTGTTTCCCACCGTGAACGATGCTTTAAAACAGCAAGAATGGGAATTGCTTGATGAAGAAATCAAAGCACTGCAATTTATTAATGCTCAGGGAACCAGCAACCGCGCGAATTTATCCGGTATTAATCAACAAATCAAAGAAACGTGGCTTTTGTTATCTCAAACAACACAAGCAGCAGCTTACGAAGGCATCAACGATTTGCAAGTCAAATTGTTGACGCTATTAAACAAAAAGCAACTTACCATCGGCAAAGAAGAAAATTTCAATGCGCGTATTGCCGCATTGCAACAGCAAAAAAAGAATTTGGAATCTTCGTTTCAGCGCTCTACCGCCACCGTTTCTTCACCGGTTGCGGGGTATTTCGTTGCGGATACCGATGGATTTGAAGGTATGCTGAAAACAAACAAAGTGGAATCGCTGACAGTTTCCGACTTAGAAACCGTGCTAAACGCCGAACCGTCACCCCTTGGCGGTACGTGCATCGGTAAAGTGGTTGGTGATTACGAGTGGTATCTTACCTGCATTTTACCGCTGGACCGTATCACCACGCTTAAAAAAGATATGCAAATCGAAGTGGTAATGCCGTTTGTTCAAAACGAGCCGTTGCCCATGCGCGTGGTAGCGGTGAATAAATCGTCAGATGACCGTGCCGCGGTGGTGTTGCAATGTATGCATATGTCTTCGGCATTGTCCACGGTGCGCCGTGAGCAAATTGAAATTCGTTTCAAACGAATCGATGGTTTGCGCGTACCGGATGAGGCAATTCAGTTTAACGAGCAAGACGAAGCGGGCGTTTTTATTCAAGCAGGTAACAGCATTCGTTTTCGTAAAATTCATGTCATTTATCACAACGAAGAAAAAGGCTACTCTGTTTGCGAAAAGAAAGATGATAAAAGCTATTTACGCCTGTACGATAAGATTGTAATACAAGGGGAGAATTTGTATGACGGAAAACTGGTCCGCTGATGCGTTGCAGGTACAAGAAAACCTCAAACGAATCGAAGAGCAACTAGCACAAGCGTGTGTTAAAGCCGGCAGGAAACGAGAAGAGGTTACCCTAATGGCGGTAACCAAAACGGTTCCCCCCGAACGTATTAATGCCGCCTTGTCCGCAGGCGTCACCTGCATTGGTGAAAACCGTGTGCAAGAGTTTTTAGAAAAGAAAGACAAACTGTTGTTAGACGGTGTACAAAAACATCTTATCGGGCATTTGCAAACCAACAAAGTACGCCGCATTGTCGGTGAAGTGGATATGATACAATCTATCGATAGCGTTCATCTTGCCGAAGCGGTTTCCAAAGCCGCACAAAACACACAAAAAGGTGTTATGGATGTGTTGGTGGAAGTAAACATCGGCGGCGAAGAAAGCAAATCCGGTGTTTCACCCGAAAAATTGGAAGAGCTTTTGTGGGAAATTTCCGTCTTTTCGGGGATTCGGGTGCGTGGTCTTATGACAATACCGCCAATTTTTACCGAAGAAGCAAAAAAAAGAGCAATTTTTTCACAAATGCGCAAACTGTTTATTGACATTCGGGGTAAATTTGTAGATAATGTAAGTGTGGATATTCTGTCCATGGGTATGTCATCGGATTATGTGGAAGCCGTTTTGGAAGGCTCCACAATGGTGAGAATCGGTTCGTCCCTTTTTGGGAAAAGAGACTATCAATAAGCAGGAGGAAAAGAAAATGGGCTTTTTAGAAAAATTAGAAGGATTATTCGGCGACCAAGACGAAACCGCAATGGAAACGGAAAACGAGTTTGTTACTCGTGCTCCGGAAGCACAAGCGGAAACAGATGCTCCTCGCAAAAATAACAAAGTGGTAAACATTCACGCTACGGCTCAATTGCAAGTGGTGCTTGTCAAACCCGAACGTTTTGACGATGCCAGTGCTGTTGCAGACCACTTGAATGCCAAACGCACGGTCGTGCTCAATTTGGAATCTTCCAACAAAGATGTTGCTCGCCGCATTTTGGACTTTTTGAGCGGTGTGGCATATGCCAACAACGGTCAAATCAAAAAAGTGGCAAATTGCACCTACATCATCACCCCCTACAATGTGGGCTTTATGGGTGATTTGTTAGACGAACTCGAAAACAATGGCCTTTACTTCTGATTTTTCAGAAGAAGACGCGTTATTGCGTGCCAGAATAGACGATGCTTGTCAGTTGTGTGAGTGGCGCTCGTGTCCCCGTTTTGTCGGTTTTTTGGATGAACATCGACAAGCAGTGGCACGGGCTGTCTTGCGTGAAAAGGGCGAGCAAAATTTTTGCTTTTTTGGTGGGTACGAGGGGGCAGAACGCACCTTTTTGGGCGTGTTCCCGTCGTTTATAACACCGCAGGCCGAAACGTTTCCCATCACTGCCATCGGGTTTTCTTATCGTAAAACCGCAACACTGTCGCATCGTGATTTTTTGGGGACTTTGTTGTCATTTGGTTTAAAGCGAGAAAAAATCGGCGATATTGTATGTACCGAAGGCCAAACCGTCGTTTTCGTATGCGAAGAACTGGCGGATTTTGTTGCCGAATCGGTAACAAAAGTCGGTGGCGAGGGCGTTAAGGCTCAACTACCGTTTAGCGGCACCCTTTCGGTACAACGCCGTTTTGAAGAATGGCACGATACAGTGGCTTCGCCGCGCTTGGATTCCGTTCTCAAAGTGGCGTTGCGCACATCGCGCGAAGAAGCGGCACGTAAAATTGTTGCAGGTTTGGTATCTTTAAACCACATGCCCTGTCTTTCGGTGTCGCAAGAAATACGCGAAAGCGACGTGCTTTCCGTACGAGGCGGTGGCCGCTTTGTGGTCGACAAACTCGGTCCGCAAACCAAAAAAGGGCGTTTGTTTATCAACATGAAAAGGTTCATTTAATTCACCATAAGGAGGAACGGTTGTTATGATGACTTTGGACGAAATTCGCCACGTGGAATTTACTCGCGGCAGAGGCTATCGCGCAGAAGAAGTGGATGATTTTATTGACGAATGCGTGGAAACACTCGAACAATACCGCAAAGATAATGAGGAAGCTACTCAAAAAATGAAAATGTTGGCGGATAAACTCGCCGAATACCGCAACGATGAAGACAGCATTCGCGCAGCGTTGCTTAACGCCCAACGCGCGGGTGACACTGCTTTGCGTGAAGCGGAAGAAAAAGCGGCTCTCATCATTGAAGAAGCTCAAACGCGCGCCAAAGAAATCGAAGCAGAATCCCAAAAACAAATTGGCGAGCAAAAGCAAGAGCTCGACCGTGTTCGTCGTGAAGTGTCGCAATTCAAACAACAGTTGCTCACTATGTACAAAGAACATTTGGCACAAATCAACGTACTGCCCGAGGCGGAAGAAGTTGCGGTAACTGAAACAACAGAAGAGGTTATTACCGTTTCTCCCATAGCAGAGGAAGATACAGAAGCCCCTGCACAACCGCAAGAAGAACAACAACCCCTTTCTCGTTTTGCCGATTTAAAATTTGGCGAAGATTACCGCATTGAAGAAGATACGGATAACGAAGAAGACGAAGCCCCCCGCGGCTTTTTTAGAAAGAAAAAATAACCTTACAGGAGATATGCACATGCAACAGCAAGATTATAACCAAACCTTAAATTTGCCGCAAACCGAATTTCCTATGCGTGCAGGCTTGCCGCAACGGGAACCGCAAATGTTGGCAGAATGGGAACAAAACAAACTGTACGAAAAACTTATGGAGAAAAACGCCGGCAAACCGAAATACGTGTTGCACGACGGACCTCCGTATGCCAACGGTAACATCCACATTGGTACCGCTCTCAACAAAATTATCAAAGATATGATCGTGCGTTATCGTAACATGACCGGTTACCAATCTCCGTTTGTACCGGGTTTTGACACGCACGGTTTGCCGATTGAACTCAAAGCTCGTGCCAAAGCAGGTGTGGAAAACGCTTTGTCGATGCCGCCTGTTGAGTTGCGCGGGATTTGCCGTGATTTTGCGCTTAGCTATGTGCAAGACCAAACCAACCAATTCAAACGTTTGGGTGTTTTGGGCGATTGGGAAAAACCGTACCTCACGTTAACGCCTGATTTTGTTGCGCGTCAAATCGAAATTTTCGGCGAAATGGCAACTAAAGGTTATATTTACAAAGGCTTAAAACCCGTGTATTGGTGCTCGGAATGTCAAACTGCTTTGGCAGAAGCCGAAATCGAATACGCCGAGGATCCGTGTTTCTCTGTATATGTGAAATTCCCTGTCAAAGACGACAAAGGCGTTTTGTCGGCAGCAGGAATCGACGTTGCCAAAACCTCGTTTGTTATTTGGACAACGACCACATGGACGTTGCCGGCAAACTTGGCCATTTGCTTGGGCCCCAACTTTACTTACCAAGCCGTACAATGCGGTGATGAAATCTATCTTTTGGCCGAAGCATTGGTCGAAGAAACCATGGCAGCTGCCGGCATCACCGAGTACAAAGTGCTGAAAAACTTTACCGGCAAAGAATTTGAGCTTATGACAGCAAAGCATCCTTTCTTGGACCGTGAATCGCTCATTATCGTTGGCGACCACGTCACCTTGGAAAGCGGTACCGGCTGTGTTCATACGGCACCTGGTCACGGTGTGGATGACTTTAACGTTTGCAAAAACTATCCGCAAATCGGCATTTGCGTACCGGTGGACAGCACCGGCCACATGACCGACGAAGCCGGTGAAATTTGTGCCGGCATGACCACCGACGAAGCAAACAAAGCCATCGCCATTCACATGGATAAAACAGGCGCATTGCTTGCCATGAAAAAAATTGTCCACCAATATCCGCATTGCTGGCGTTGTAAAAAACCTGTTTTGTTCCGTGCTACCGATCAATGGTTCTGCTCGGTAGATAGTTTCAAAGAAGAGGCTGTCAAAGCTATTAAGGAAGTAAAATGGATGCCCTCTTGGGGCGAAGATCGCATCACTTCCATGGTTCGCGAACGTAGTGACTGGTGTATTTCCCGTCAACGTTTGTGGGGCGTGCCGATCCCGATTTTCTATTGTGAAGATTGCCAAAAACCCATTATCGATGGTGATTTCATTCGTGCTGTATCGGAATTGTTCCGCAAAGAAGGTGCCGATGGTTGGTATGCTCACGAAGCAGATGAAATCGTACCGCAAGGTTCCAAATGCCCGCATTGCGGCGGCCAACACTTCCGCAAAGAAAGCGATATCATGGACGTTTGGTTCGACTCCGGCTCCTCGCATTCTGCAGTAATGCAAGAACGTCCGGAATTGCATTGGCCCGCCGATCTGTACATGGAAGGTGCCGACCAATACCGTGGCTGGTTCCAATCTTCGTTACTTACTTCGGTTGCTTGTACAGGCAAAGCCCCCTACAAAGCTGTGCTCACACACGGTTGGGTTGTCGACGGTGAAGGTAAAGCCATGCATAAATCTCTTGGCAACGCTATTGCCCCCGACGAAGTTATTAAAGACTACGGCGCTGAAATTTTGCGTTTGTGGGTAGCTTCGTTGGATTACCGTGTGGATGTGCGCTTGTCCAAAGAAATCTTAAAACAATTGTCCGAATCTTACCGTAAAGTGCGCAATACGGCACGTTACATCTTGGGTAACATTCACGACTTTAATCCCGATACCGACAGCGTTTCGGATGCCGAGTTGCACGATATTGACCGTTGGGCGTTGTTGCGCCTCAACCAAGTGGTGGAAAAAGTGCGCACCGCATACGACGAATTCGAATTCCACGATGCGTTCTACGCTATTCACCATTTCTGCGTGGTCGATTTGTCCAACTTCTATTTGGATGTTCTCAAAGATCGCTTGTACGTAGAAAAAGCCGACAGCAAAGCTCGTCGTGCTGCGCAAACGACTATCTATCGCATTTTGAATACGATCACTCGTATGTTGGCACCTATTTTGGCATTCACCTCGGAAGAAATTTGGGGTTACATGCCGCACACAGCCGACGAAGATGCACGTTCCGTGTTGCTTAACGAAATTCCGCAACCCGACAATTCGTATGCCGATGCTGCATTCGAAGAAAAGTGGGACCGCATTCACGCTTTGCGTGACAACGTGCAAAAAGCGTTGGAAAACGCCCGTACCGCCAAAATCATTGGTGGCTCGTTGGATGCCAAAGTTACGTTGTTCTGCGACAGTGAATTGTTGCCGTTCGTTACCGAAATCAAAGATTTGCTTCCCACGGTGCTGATTGTTTCGCAAGTGGAAATTTGCGGCGAAGGCAACGGCGAATTTGTGGGAGATATGACTGGTTTGTCTGTAACGGTAGAACACGCTTCGGGTGAAAAATGTTGCCGTTGCTGGGCATACACGGGTGATGTTGCCGCCGATGGTGAACATCAAGGCTTGTGCGCTCGTTGTGCTGCGATTTTAGGGTAATAGGCTGGCTCCCGCCAGCCTAAACAGAAAGGAAAACGGCATGTTCCAATTTACCGTATTAGCCATTATCGCTGTGCTTGTGGGACTTGATCAGTTCACCAAGTGGTTGGCGGTACTTAGTTTAAAAGAAGCACCGGCAATTTCGTGGATTCCTCAGGTGCTGGGTTTTTCCTATGTTGAAAACGAGGGCGCCGCGTTTGGGATTTTGCAAGGAGCCCGTTGGTTCTTTTTGGTGTTGACCGGTGTGACGATGGTGGCGGTATTGCTGCTTTTGCTGTTTGGCAATTTCCGCCGTTATACCTTGTTCAATATCAGCGCTACATTGATTGTGGCAGGCGGTTTCGGTAATTTTATCGACCGCCTCATCCACGGCTACGTGGTAGATTTTATCGAATTTTTGTTTATCGATTTTCCCGTCTTTAACGTTGCGGATTGCTACATTGTTGTCGGTTCGGTTTTGTTGCTGATATTTTTCTGCTTCATATACGACGACAAGGCGGCAAAAATCGAAAAAACGGAGGGGACTCATGAATCCGATTCAACTGATAGTATCGGCTGAAAACAGCGGTGAACGCGCGGATGTTTATGTTTCCCATGCTATGGATATAACACGCTCTGCTGCACAACAATGGTTGGAGCAGGGGCGTGTTGTCCGTTTTAATGGGAAAAACTTAGGCAAAAGTGAACGCGTGACTACAGGGGATACCCTTGTAGTCACTCCGCCGCAACCAACCGCTTGCGAAGCCGTCGCGCAAGATATTCCGCTGAATATTGTTTACGAAGATGATGATCTGTTGGTGGTGAATAAACCCAAAGGAATGGTGGTGCATCCTGCGGCCGGTAACGAGGATGGCACACTGGTCAATGCCTTGTTGGCACATTGCCCCGACACGTTGTCAGGTATCAATGGCGTGATGCGTCCCGGCATTGTGCACCGTATCGACAAAGATACCAGTGGGTTGCTCATGGTTGCCAAGAACGATGTTGCTCACCAAGGTTTGGCAACGCAAATCGCCGAACACAGTTTTACTCGCGTGTACGAAGCGGTTATCGTCGGTCATCTCAAAGAGCAAAGCGGCACTGTCAATGCGCCGATCGGCAGACATCCTGTACATCGCAAAAAAATGGCGGTTACCGACCGTAATTCCAAGCCGGCAGTCACGCACTACATCGTACTTGCAGAATATGCGGGATATTCGCATATCCGCGTACAACTGGAAACGGGACGCACCCACCAAATTCGGGTGCATATGGCATCACTTGGTCACCCCGTGGCAGGGGATACGGTGTATGGTGGCAGCAAACAACCGCCTGAATTGCAAGGGCAATGTTTGCACGCCAAAACCGTTGGTTTTGTGCATCCGCGCACAGGAGAATACATGGAATTTACATCACCGTTACCCGAATATTTTCAAAAGTTTTTGCAAAAACTGCAATAACAAGGTCTTTTCTTTGCCGAAATTGAGGAAAAAAGAAACTTTTTTTAAAAAATCAGAAAGATTTTAAAATTTTCCTTGACAATCGTCGACGAGTTGGCTATAATATCTTAGCAGTCTGTTCGACTGCTCTTTTATGGAAAGATGATTCATTAGCTCAGCTGGCAGAGCACCTGACTTTTAATCAGGGTGTCCGGGGTTCGAATCCCCGATGGATCACCAAAACCGCCAAAGCAGAAAAGCTTTGGCGGGTTTCCTTTTTTGCTTGACTATTTTGCGTCAAGGTGATAAGATACAAGTGGTTTTTATGAAACACATTGTAGTTTGTTTGGAAGGAAGTTGTTTCTATGCTTAGAGTAGGTATTGTTGGCTGTGGCAACATTTTCACTATGCATGCCACCAGCGCTCATCATCTTAAAAATTCAAAAATTGTCGGTGTGTGCGATGTTAAAAAGGATCGTGCCGATAAAGCGGCTGCTAAATACGAATGTAAAGCTTACTACGACTACAAAGAAATGATTAACAAAGATTTGATCGATGTGGTGCACGTTTGTGTGCCACACTATTTGCATCCCATCATTTCGCGTTATGCTATCGAACAAGGGGTAAACGTTCTTTGCGAAAAACCCATGAGCATCAAATACGAAGATGCCGTTGCAAACGTGAAACTTGCGGAAGAAAAAGACGTAAAATACGGCATTATTTTCCAATGCCGCTATAACGATGCTGCCAAAATCGTTAAAGAAAAATTAAACGACGGTACGCTTGGTAAAATCATTTCTGCTCGCGTGGTTCTCACTTGGTGCAAACCTGACGAATATTACAGCTTGTCCGACTGGAAAGGCACGTGGGAAAAAGAAGGCGGCGGCGTTGTGATTGACCAAGCCATTCACTCGATTGACTTGGCAAACTGGTTTATTGACGACGAAATCGAAAGCGTACAAGCACAGCTTTCCAATCGCGGTCACAACATTATGGAAGTGGATGACTCGGCAGAAGGCTTTATTCGTTACAAAGGTGGCGCCACACTCGGTTTCTGGGCAATGAATAACTACGGCGTGGATGAACCGATTGAAATTCGTTTGTGCTGCGAAAACGGCAAAGTTGTGATGGATTACGACGAAGCCACCATCACCTTAAACGATGGAACGGTGTTGACTGCCCGTACCGAAATTGACCCCGACGTAGAGTACGAAGGCGGCAAGGATTATTGGGGCTTCCAACACATTCGCGAAATAGCCGATTTTTACGATGCTGTGGAAAACGATAGAGAACCCACCATCAGTGGCAGAGAAGCCTTAAAAATCCAAAAATTAATTTGCGAAATTTACGAAAAAGGCACCAAAAACTTTCAAAAAAATCAATAAACCGTAATTATTGCGAAAAAGCACTCTGCCTGTAAAGAAAATACAGGCAGAGTGTTGCTTTTTTTCACAAAATACGCTATACTATATACTAACGCCGTGTGTTTTGGGGCATACGGGCAGGCGGGCCCTGTGCGACGGTGGGCTGTGAACCATGTCAGGCGGGGAACCGAGCAGCATTAAGCGGTTTTTTCCGTGCGCCGCAGTCAGTCTGTTTGCCCGTATGCCCGAAAAAACACGGTATTTTTATTGAAGGGGTGAACACCCATGTACCAAGTGCTATATCGCAAATGGCGTCCGCAAACGTTGTCCGAGGTGTATGGTCAACCGGCGGTCACCACCGCACTTAAAAACGAATTACGATCTAACCGTTTGGCGCATGCCTATTTGTTTACCGGTTCTCGCGGAACGGGTAAAACTTCTTGCGCCAAAATTTTGGCAAAAGCAGTAAACTGTTTGCACCCGCAAGATGGCGACCCGTGTAACGAATGTGATAATTGCCGCGGCATTGATGCGGGTACGATTTTGGATGTTACGGAAATTGACGCCGCCTCCAACAACGGTGTAGATAACATTCGCGATTTGCGCGATGAAGTCAATTTTGCACCTGCGATTGCCAAGTACCGCGTGTACATTATCGACGAAGTTCACATGCTTTCTTCCGGCGCTTTCAATGCGTTGCTTAAAACGTTGGAAGAACCGCCTGAACACGTGATTTTTATTTTAGCTACCACCGAAGTCCACAAACTGCCGGCAACGATTTTGTCGCGGTGTCAGCGTTTTGACTTTGGTCGCATTGCGGTGGACGACATTGCCGCACGGTTGCAATATGTTGCCGAGCAAGAAAGCTTTACGTTGGCAGAGGATGCCGCACGGTTGATTGCTCGTTTGGCAGACGGTGGTTTGCGCGATGCATTGTCGCTTTTGGACCAGTGTTTATCTCGGTCCCACGATATTACCGTGGATGTTGTGACCGAAGCTACCGGCATGGCGGGACGGGAATATTTGTTCCGCTTGGTAGCGGCTGTTCGCGAACAGAATGCCGCAGGCGCTTTGGAATTGCTGAACACATTGTACGAAGGCTCCAAAGATATGGAGCGTCTTTGCGTGGAACTGATTGATTGTTACCGCAACATGCTGATTTTGAAAAGCGTGAAAAAAGCGGATGATTTGGTGCCGGTTTCTGCCGCAGAAATGGAAGAACTGCGCACGGAATCTGCTGCTGTTTCGTCTGAAACGTTGCTTCATATTATGGATGTGTTGCAGCGTACGTTAGACCGCTTAAAAGGTGGTGTCTCCCGCCGCGTAGAGATGGAAACCATGTTCCTGCGCTTGTGCAACCCAAGATTGGATACCACGCCCGAAGCGTTGTTGCGCCGCATTGAACGGTTGGAAGCAGGACAGCCTGCTGTTGCGCCGTCTTCTCCCGCTCCGTCTGCTGCAAAAGTACCGGCAACACCGACACAGCAGCAAGAAGCACAACCAGAACAAAAGGAAGCGCCTGCTGTGGCGGCGGGACCGGTGGAGCCGTTTAATCAATGGGCAGAAGTGCTGGATTATATTGCTAAGCAAAGTCCGCCGCTTTATGGCGTGTTGATGGACTCCACTGCTATGAGCAACGGACAAGAATTGATTATTGTGACAGACAATGAGTTGTTTGGTACGTTAGTGCGGCAAGACAGCAACAAAACGGTGTTGGTGAATGCCGTGCAAGCGGTGACGGGACATCCCATGCGCATTAAACGCGGTCGCCCTGCCAAACAAGAAAAAGCAGAAGAAACCGACCCGTTATCGGCGTTTTTGCGGCAAAGTTCTGATGCCGGTATAACGGTTGAAATGAAAGGTTGATAGAAATGAAAGCAAGATTACCGCAAGGATATGGTGGTGGCGGCGGGAACATGCAAAGCATGTTGCGCCAAGCCCAAAAAATGCAAGAAGATATGGCAAACGCGCAAGGGGAATTGGAACAACGCGAATACACAGCAACAGCGGGTGGTGGCATGGTGACTGCCACGGTTGATGGCAAACATTTGCTGCGTTCGATTGAACTGAAACCCGAAGCAGTGGACCCCGATGATACCGAAATGTTATCCGATCTGATTGTGGCGGCTGTTAACGAAGCGGTTCGTAAAGCACAAGCCGATTCGGAAGAAACACTTGGTAAAATCACCGGCGGCATGCAATTGCCTTTTTGATGATGGTGCGAAAAATTGTTTGGTGGGTGTTGACAGTTGCCTGCCTTTTTATGATTTTTGGTTTTTCAAGCCAATCGGCGGCAGAATCCTCGCAAGTTAGCGGCTCGCTTACCGAAACGTTATTATCGCTTTTTCCGTCGTATAACGCATTGTCGCTTGAAGGGCAAAAAGCGGTGTTGTCGGTAGCTCAAGAATTTGTTCGCAGTGCAGCGCACGTTGCCACCTTTGCAGCGTTGGGGTTTTGTGTGTATATGCTCACACGCAGTTATGACTTGCGCTTTTCTTTTTTGGTGGCGTATCCGTCGTGCGTGTTGGTGGCGGTGACAGACGAATGCTTGCAACGCGCCTTGGCGGCCGGCAGAGCATTTGAGTGGGTAGATTTGCTGAAAGACTGGTCGGGTAGCCTGCTTGGCATTGGTGTTGCCGTTTTGGTGGGGTTTTTGATCAAAGGAATTTATTATTCGCGAAAGGAAGCGTAGAAATGGCATATCGTGTTGCGGCGCTTGAAAAGTTAATAGAACAGTTTCAAAAGTTGCCGGGCATTGGGCATAAAACGGCCGTTCGCTTGGCTTTTTCGGTGCTTTCTATGACCGAAGAAGAGGGCAACCGTTTTGTGAATGCTATTACTGAAGCACGTCGCACGGTGCACGAATGTGAAATTTGTTGCAACTTAACCGACGGCGAGCGTTGCTCGGTGTGTAATGCCTCCAACCGTAACGAAAGCGTGATTTGCGTAGTGGAAGAACCGCAAGACGTGATGGCGTTTGAACGTACTCGCGAATACGATGGCGTTTATCATGTGTTACACGGTACGATTTCACCGCTTAACGGTATTGGCCCTGACCAAATCCGTATTAAACCGTTGTTGACACGTGTGGCAAACACCGAAGTAGAAGAAGTGATTATGGCAACCAATCCTACGGTGGAAGGAGAGGCTACGGCTATGTACCTTTCTAAATTGTTAAAGCCGTTTGGAATTAAGGTGACGCGCTTGGCCTATGGTATCCCCGTGGGCGGCGATTTGGAATATGCCGACGAAGTGACACTTAGTCGTTCTTTGGAAGGCCGCAGCGAATTATAAGGTGACATGAGCAATCCAAACCTTGCCTTAAAGCGGCATATTTCGGGTATTTCTGCCCAATTTGTTCTCGCAAGGCGAAAGCCTTGCTTCGCCCAACTTGAACACAAATTCCTCGAAATCTTCTCGCTTTCAGGTCGAAGATTTTAAGAAGAGCGGATTTCTCGGTCAAGCAAGGCAAAAACGCAGCCAATACGCCCGTATTGGCGAGTATTTTAACGACGGGTGAGCGAAAATCCGCCTTCTTAAAACAAGGTTCGGATTAGTCATGTCACCTTAGGAGGATAAGCATGGCGGGTGAACGTGTAGCAACAAAAACCATTGCTGAAAACCGAAAAGCCTTCCATGATTATTTTGTGGAGGAATCGTTGGAAGCGGGCATTGAACTGTGCGGAACCGAAGTGAAGTCGTTGCGCAAAGGTGCCGTGAATTTGAAGGATGCTTGGTGTGCCGTGGAAAACGGTGAAATGTTCATTAAGGGGATGCACATTAGCCCCTATGAGCAAGGCAATATTTTTAATCGTGACCCGATACGGGTGCGAAAACTGTTGATGCACCGTCGCGAAATTATGCGGTGGTATGGATTGCTTAAACAGCAGCAAGGATTGACGGTGATTCCGTTGTCGCTGTATTTTAAGGGCTCTCGTGTGAAAGTGCA
The DNA here is from genome assembly GCA_045648765.1 of Acutalibacteraceae bacterium. Classification (GTDB taxonomy): domain Bacteria; phylum Bacillota; class Clostridia; order Oscillospirales; family Acutalibacteraceae; genus RGIG3009. The sequence continues at coordinate 261 of JAZROQ010000024.1, read as the reverse complement.
AGTGGGCTTGTGCCGCGGTAAGAAATTGTATGATAAACGAGAAGATGCGGCGCGTCGCGAAATGAAGCGCGAAGCCGAACGCGCGTTGCGCCAAAAGAGTTGAAGGTGAAAATATGAGTTTATTGTCAGTGGTTATTCCCTCGTATAACGAGGAAAATAATTTTAGCACAGCGGTACAACGGCTTTCCGAAGTGTTGACAGCCGCTAAAATTGAATATGAACTCATTTTTGTGGATGATGGCTCGCGTGACAACACGTATG
>JAZROQ010000023.1:0-24276 GCA_045648765.1 Acutalibacteraceae bacterium | reverse complement strand
TACAGAAGAACAATTCAGCCAACTTCCTGCAATTAAGGAAAAAGCGTTTAAAAACCATGTGTATGATGTCGAATATAAATCAGGCAAAGAACTCCTTGAAATGGAGCCCAATCTTAATCCTGAAGTTAAGGGTGGACTTTTCATTCCGAGAGAAAGCCTTATCGATCCGTTTATTTTTGTACAGGCATTGGCAGAAAACGCTTGTGCTAATGGTGTAGAATTCCTTTTGAATGCAAAGGTAACTGATATTAAAACTGAAAACGGTAAAATTAAAAGTGTAGTTACTGAAAAAGGTGAAATTGAAACCAAGTATGTAATAAACAGCGCAGGCCTTTATTGCGATGAAATTGCCGAAATGGTCGGCAAAGCCGAATACAAAGTGGTGGCGCGTAAAGGTCAGTTCTTTATTCTTGACAAGAACACTTCGTGCCAAGTGGAACATATTGTGTTGCCTATCCCGACAAAAGTTACCAAAGGTAAGCTGATGTGCCCCACCATTCACGGCAACATGCTGGTCGGTCCCACCGCCGAAGACCAAGATTCGAAAATTGACAAGTCAACCACAACCGAAGGTCTTGCCTCGATTACGGCTGACGTTAAAAACTTGGTTCCGAACGTTAACGTGCGCGATACCATTACGCAATATTCGGGGCTTCGTCCCAACCGTGTGCCCGAAGGGCTCAACTTTGATATGTGGGATGACCTTGAAGGTTACGTTAACCTTTCGGGTGTGCGTTCGACCGGTCTTACCCTTTCGGTGGCGATGGGCAAATACGTTGTGGAACAAATGCTGTTAAGCGGTGCTGACTTTACGCTTAAAGAAAACTTTGTTGCCAAACGCAAAGGCATTGTGAAGTTTAGCGAATGCACACGCGACGAACAAGATGCTTTGATTAAAGAAAACCCGCTGTATGCGAATGTGGTTTGCCGTTGCGAAACCATTACCGAAGCAGAAATTTTGCAAGCGATTCACCGCCCGCTCGGTGCCAAGAGCGTTGACGCCGTAAAGCGCCGCGTTCGTGCCGGTATGGGGCGTTGCCAAGCCGGTTTCTGCGGTCCCAAAGTACTTGAAATTTTGGCCCGTGAACTTGGTGTGGATGCTACCGAAATCAACAAAAACAACGATGGCTCGTACATGGTTACGGGTACCACCCGCTGATCAGGAAAGGATGATAACGCTATGAATACAATACTTTGTGATGTTGCTGTTATCGGCGGCGGTCCTGCGGGTCTTGCGGCAGCCATTGCAGCAAAAGAAGAAGGCGCACAAAAAGTTATTATTATCGAGCGCGATAATGCTCTTGGCGGTATTTTGCAACAATGTATTCACCCCGGTTTTGGTTTGAAACGTTTTAACGAAGAACTGACCGGTCCTGAATATTATTCGAGATTTGTTGACCGTGTCAATGAACTTGGCATTGAATATATGCTCGGTGCCATGGTGTTGGAAGTTAACCACGAAACCAACGAAGTGATTGCCACGGGCAGCGAGCACGGTCTTTCGTGCATTAAAACCGGCAGCATTGTGCTTGCCATGGGTTGCCGCGAAAGAACACGCGCGGGTATTATGGTGCCCGGCACACGTCCTTCCGGTCTTTACACCGCGGGTTCGGCACAACGCCTTGTGAACCGCCAAAATATTATGGTGGGTAAAAAGGTTGTTATTTTGGGTTCGGGCGATATTGGTATGATTATGGCTCGCCGTATGTCGTTGGAAGGCGCCAAAGTGGTTATGGTGGTAGAATTGATGGATTACCTTGCCGGTCTTACCCGTAACCGCGTGCAATGTCTTGACGATTTTGGTATCCCGCTGAAACTTTCGCATACCATTACCCGCATTGTGGGTGATACGCGCGTGAGCGGTGTATACGTTGCGCCTGTTGACGAAAACAAAAAGCCTATTTTGGAAAAAGAAGAATTTGTCGAATGCGATACCGTGTTGTTCTCGGTCGGTCTGTTGCCCGAAAACGAACTGACACGTAAAGCGGGTATTGAGATTAATCCTATTACCAACGGTCCTGCCGTGAACCAATATATGCAAACATCGGCAAAATCGGTGTTCGCTTGCGGTAACGTTGTTCACGTGAACGACTTGGTTGACAACGTGAGTGAAGAAAGCGCTGTGGCGGGTAAATATGCCGCCAAGTATGCGCTTGGAAAACTTTCTGACGAGCAACAAACCGTGCAATGCGTCACCGGTACAAATGTGCGGTATCTTTGCCCGCAATCCATTGATGCCGGTGAAAAAGGCGAAAAGGTGACCCTTTATTTCCGCGTGCTTGCTCCGCAAGAAAACGTGACGCTTTACGCCAAGTGCGGTGACACGGTTATTGCGAAGAAAAAAGAAATTCGCGTGAATCCCGGTGAAATGAATCATCTTACCGTTGAGATTGACAAGATTTCGGGCAATAACGTTACGGTTGAAGTGGTTAAGGAGGGCTAATGCCATGAAAAAAGAGATTATTTGTACGGTATGCCCTCGCGGCTGCCACATCACCGTGGAAGGTGAAGGCGAAAAAATCCTTTCGATGGAAGGGTATGGTTGCAAACGCGGCACGGAATATGCTGCTGCCGAATTTGCACACCCTGTTCGCATTTTGACCACTACCGTGAAATTGGACGGCCAAGACAACAATTTGTTGCCTGTTCGTTCGAACAAACCTATCCCCAAAGAAAAGTTGTTTGATTGCATGGCGGTCATTCGCGCAACAACCGTGAAAGCCCCTGTGACTCAACACGACGTGATTATTAAAGATATTTGTGGTTGTGGTGCGGATATTGTTGCCACCAAATCTGTGGAGGCTTAAACCGTGAAGGAAAAGTTGTTCGTGTTGTCAATGGATGCTATGGTCCGCGAGGATATAGCATATCTTTCGCAAAAACCGAATTTCAAGAAAATTATGGAAAAGCGGGCCGAAGTTAGCAAGGTTACCACCGTGTACCCTGCCAGTACCTATCCCGCACACACCACGTTGATGACCGGGTGTTATCCCGGTAAACACGGTGTGTATGCGAATTTTCCGCTCAAAATTTACGACGACCATGTTCCCCACTGGCCTTTGTTCCAAAAATCGGTTTTGGTAGAGGATTTGTTTGCCGCTGCCAAACGTGCCGGTTGCACGACAGCTTCGGTTTTTTGGCCCATTACCGGTCGGAATAAAAACATTGACTACATTATCAACGAATACTTTTTTTATTATCCCGAAGAACGCAAGCGTATAGAAGAAGTTTTTTCAAACCAAGGTGCCAACGAAGCGGCTTTAAAAGCGGTTCGTGAAAACTTGCACTTATTCCCCAAAAAGGATGGGAAAACGCCTTTTGACGGACAGTTTGATGCTTTTATCATGGGTTGCACGTGCAGTTTGATTCGCAATGAACAACCCGATGTGATGTTGGTTCACAACTGTGTGTTGGATACTTTTAGGCATCAAAACGGCGTGTTCTTTGATTCTTTGACACAATATTTGGACAAAACAGATGAATGGTTGGGCGATGTGATTTCCGCCATGGAAGATGCGGGAGTTTACGAAGATACCAACTTCGTGATTCTTAGTGACCACGGGCAACGGGAATATACCCGCGCTGTTCGGATTAACGCTTTGTTAGTCGAAGGCGGATTTATTGACGTTTCGCCCGATGGTACGATTTATGACTGGTGGGCTTATGCCCAGTCCAATGGAAAATCCACCACGGTTCATTTGCGGGATAAAGACAACAAAGTGTTATATAAACAAGTTTACGACTATTTGCTGCAACTTCAAAAAAAACCCGAATACGGCATTGAAGCGGTTTTGACCATGAACGAATTACAGGAAAGATATGGTCAGGGCGGTCCTTTTTCCTTTATGTTGGAAGCGGATGAAGAAAGCAATTTTGCCAACGGTATCACCGGTGACATTGTTGTTGAGAATCCCAAAGGAACGCACGTGGCTTGTCACGGGTATATGCCCGAAAAAGGCGCACAACCTGTTTTTATGGCGCACGGTCCTGCTTTTGAGGATGGAGCAGTTTTAGAGAATGCCAAGTTGGTGGATGTTGCCCCCACTTTGGCAGCTGTATTGGGGCAAACGTTGCCAGAAGCCGATGGCAGATGTTTGACCGAGTTACTCAAATGACGGAGAAATACAACGTATGAAAAAGAAAATTTTAGTTTGCGATTTTCATCAAGAATCCAACACATTTAATCCGATTGTTTGGGAAATTGACCGTTTCGGTAAAAACCGAGATTTTGAGGGGATTGCCCACACACAAGGCCCCATCAACGGTAAAGCAACCGTTCAAGGGGCTTGCACCGCCATTACCGAGGCGGGCGGTGAGGTGATTCCCGCCGTGTTTCTTGATGCCGGTTCCGGCGGACGCGTGGCAGATGAAGTGTTGGATTTTCTGTGTGAACGGATGACTTATTACACCAAAAACGAGGAGTTTGACGGTGTTTATGCTTCGTTGCACGGCGCGACTTGTACCGAAAGTGAAGACGACGCGTGCGGTGTGTTTTTGGAAAAACTGCGGACTTTGGTTGGCAACAAACCCATTGCCGCTTCGTTCGACCTACACGCGAAGATTACAGACAAAATCCTCAAAAACGCCGATATCGTTTGCGGGTATCAAACCTATCCCCACGTTGATTTTTTTGAAACCGGTTACCGTGCAGCAAAACTGTTGATGGAGTTGCTGGAAGGTAAAACCTACCACATGGCTACGGTGAGTTTGCCGGTTTTTGTTCCTCCTGCCGGTTATACGACTCGCGAAGAACCGTTTAAGGGTTTGCTTGAAAAAGCAAAACGTATGATTGCCGACGGCAAACTTGCCGATGCAACGGTTTTTCCTGTACAGCCTTGGTTGGATATCCCTGAAATTATGAGCCGCGTGGTTGCCATTTCCGAAAATGCCGAACAAGCGCAAATTTGTGCTACGGAATTGGCACAAGATCTGTTTGATGCCAAAGACAAGATGTGGCCGAAGTTGGTGCCGATTGACGAAATCATTGATGCCGCCGAAAAAAACACCACCGGGAAACCCGTGTTACTCATTGATGCGGCTGACTCCCCCAACGGCGGTGCTGTGGGTGACAGTTGCGCCGTGGCATTGCGGCTTATGGAACGAGGCAGCAAACTTCGTACCGGTATGTTTATTATTGACCCTGCCGCCGTGGATTTTGCCTTTGAGGTAGGCGTGGGAAACAAAGCCGATTTTTCGGTGGGCGCAGGATATACCAAAGGGATGCCCGGTCCTTTGAAAGGTGAAGGTTTGGTGCGTTCTCTCCACGATGGTTGGTTCCGTCAAGAAGGCAAAGCAGGCCGCGGAAACCCCAGCTGGTTGGGCAAAACCGCTGTGGTCAGTTTTGGTAACATTGACGTCGTTTTATGCTGTCGGTGCGCTTGTTCCGGCGACCCGCAGGTTTTGCGTCATTTTGGTGTGGATCCCGCTTTGTGTGACTTGGTAGTGGTTAAAGCCAACACCTCGTTTAAAGAGCCGTACAGCACCATTTCCGACCTTGTTTACTTTGCCGACACTCCCGGCGCCGGCGCCTCTAATTTGTGCGCAATGGTTTGGGAAAACTTACCCGAAGGGTTGTATCCGTTTTGCGAAAACGTGTCGGTGGGTGAACCTGAGTTGTGGTAAACTTTTACAGTTAAAAAAATTACAAAAAATGGGAAAACTTTTCTTGACAGCAAAAAACAACTTTGATAAAATGTTTTTTGTGGTACGAAAAGTACCTGTCAGTTAAATCAAATTTTTAGAAGGAAGTGCTTTATATGAGCCGTATGATAGGCACCGTTGCCAGAGGTTTGCGTGCTCCCATTATCCGCGAAAACGAAGACCTTGCGCAAATTGTGGTTGATTGCATTATGCAAGCTGTCGATAACGGCGATTTTGCCGTTCGCGACCGCGACATTATTGCTATTACCGAATCGATTGTTGCACGTATTCAAGGTAACTATGTTACTGTTGACGATATTGCCAATGATGTGCGCACCAAATTTGGTGGTGGTACTGTTGGTGTTATTCTTCCCATCCTCAGCCGCAACCGTTTTTCCATTTGCTTACGCGGTATTGCCAAAGGCTGCGAAAAAGTGGTTATGATGCTCAGTTACCCCAGCGACGAAGTGGGAAACAACCTTGTCAACCCCGATAAAATTGACGAAACCGGTGTTAATCCTTTTTCTGACGTGCTCGACAAAGCCAAATATCGCGAACTTTTCGGTTACGAAAAACACCCCTTTACCGGTATGGACTATGTGGAGTACTATGAACAACTGATTAAAGAAAGCGGCGCCGAGGTTGAGTTTGTGTTTGCAAACGATCCCAAAGCCATTTTGAAATACACCAAAAAAGTTCTTAACTGTGACATTCATACCCGCTTCCGCACCAGAAGAATTTTGAAAGAAGCCGGTGCCGAAATTGTTTACGGTATGGACCAAATCATGAGCGCACCCATTGGTGACAGCGGTTACAACGAAAAATACGGTTTGCTCGGTTCGAACAAATCCACCGAAGACAAAATCAAGTTGTTCCCGCGTGATTGCCAAGACTTGGTGGAAGATATTCAAAAACGCCTTTTTGACAAAACCGGAAAACACGTGGAAGTTATGGTTTACGGTGACGGCGCGTTTAAAGATCCTGTGGGTAAAATTTGGGAACTTGCTGACCCTGTTGTTTCCCCCGCTTATACCGCCGGTTTGGAAGGTACGCCCAACGAACTCAAACTTAAATACTTGGCCGACAACGATTTTGCCGGTTTGAAAGGTGAAGAGCTTCGCACTGCCATCAAAAACAAGATTGCTGAAAAAGACGATTCCAGTCTTGTTGGCAAAATGGCAGCACAAGGCACTACGCCTCGTCGCTTGACCGACCTTATCGGTTCGCTGTGCGACCTTACTTCGGGTTCGGGTGACAAGGGTACACCGTTTGTGTATATCCAAGGTTATTTTGACAACTACACCGCCGAATAAAAGAAAGACGACCGAACGTTTATCGTTCGGTCGTTTCCTTTTTTGCAAACAGTTCGCGAATACCGATATACAACAGTACCACGCCAAACAAGCGGCGCAACCAATCGGTGTTGATTCCTGCGGCAAAATACGCTGCAACAGCAGAAGTGATCGCACCGGCAAGGGAGCACCAAAGAACCGCTTGCCATTCCACACGGCGGTGACGAATGTGCGAAATCAGTGCAGCGGGGGCACAACACAAAAAATACAGCAAATTGATGCCACCCGCGGTGTATTGGTCGATTCCCGCTACCGCCGTAAGGTACAAAATAAGCAGCGATCCCCCGCCGACGCCAAAACCGCTGATAATTCCGGTAGCCAAACCAACTGACGCCGCAATCACCCACGTTACCACAAAAACACCGCCCTTACCCCTCCGTATATCAGCAGTATGCCGAACAAACGGCGCAGCAGTGTGGCAGAAAATTTGGAAAAGAAACATCCCGAAAGAATACCGCCCACGGCACCGCCGATCAAATACGGTAAGGCGGCAACAAAATCCAAACTGCCGCGCCACAAAAACACCAGTAAAGACACTGCTGACAACGGAACAACAACGGCAACTGACGTGGCAAACGCGCGTTTTTGTTCTAAGCCGCTCCATTTGGTGAACAGCGGCACCAAAAACAATCCCCCACCGCTGCCAAACAAACCGTTAGCTACACCGGCAAGAGAGCCAATGATGAGATATCGCGCGGATTTTTTCAAATTGCCATCGCCTTTCCTTGTATGGTTATAAAAATACTCTCTCCCTTTTTGAAAATTTTATGCACAAAAAAGCCGCCTTCGGTAACAAAACGAAGGCGGTCTTTTGTTTTTTGTGAGTGCAAGCCGCATGACGGCTTGAAGAAATTATTAGTGTATATTTTAGTTGGTTTTCAAAATATTTTTGTTGGTTCCACGTTCAAGCGAACGAATTCTTAGTGCATGGGACTCTCCCTTTCTTAAATGATTTTGAGATATCCTTTCGTTTGAAGCATAGGAATCATCCTTATTATCAAATTTGTTAGAGTTTAATTTGTTTGGGGTGCGTTCTCAGTAAACTTTTGGACTCACCTCTTTCAAAATCTTAAAGGGGCGCTGCTTATTAGTACACGGGACTCACTCCTTTTCTTGTTTTGGACAATTTCTTTTGTCACCCTTAATATAGCACATATTTTGTTGCTTGTCAACAGTTTTTTTGCACTTTCTTGAAAATTTTTATGCATTATTTTGCCACTTGACGAATGACGAGAAACAAGGTAATATTAAAGATACCAACTGAAAGTACGTTTAGAATGGAGAATGAATATGTCTGAAGAATACGGAAACGATATTGTTACGGTTGTTGACGACGAAGGAAATCAACACGAGTTTGAAATTGTTGATGCCATCGAAACCGACGACGGCCGTTATGTGGCTTTGTTGCCTGTTTACCACAATCCTGAAGAATTGCTCAACGACGACGGCGAATTGGTGATTTTAACCGTGAAAGAAGAAAACGGCGAGGATTTATTGTTGCCGATCGAAGATGACGACGAGTTTGAAGAAATTGCCGGTATCTTTGAGGAACGTTTGGCAGACCTTTACGAAATCGAGGAAATGGAACAACCGGCCGAATAAGGTTTATCCCCTACCCTGTACGCGGACCGTCCCTTTATAACCCTACTACACTTTTTACACGGGAGCCTTTCTCCGAAAGCCGATTGCAGACCTCCCCGCCTTTGCGGGACGAAGGGAGCGTGAATCTTTTGGGCGGCAACCCACCTGTTTACGTTAGTAGCAGGTTACACCAAGGGATATTACGGCAGAGTGGGGTTTACATTGTAAACAAAAACTGCGTGATGTTTTAAAACATCACGCGGTTTTTTATTTTTCGGGAATCAGCGGTACATAGTCGATGGCTTCGGCAACCGGTTCACGCATCCACAACGAGGGTGTGATACGAAGCGTAAAGCCGCAACCGCTTTCGGCACCCCATGCCGACATTTCGGCGCGCGGGAACGCGTAGGCCGCCATGAGCAGCATGATAACACCGCCGTGTGTGCAAATGACGGTATCGGTATCGCCGCTGCGCAGGACTTCTTGTACGATACGTTCGAATTCTTCCGTTACACGTTGTTGGAACGCGGCGGCGTTTTCACCGTTCGGTATTTCGGAACGTTCACCCGCAATCCAAGCGCGAAACGAGTCGTCGTGTTGCAATTGGGCGGCGGTTTTACCCTCCCAATCGCCAAAATCACATTCCGAAAGCCCTGCCGCTTCGTAGGGGGTGGCTTCGGGATACAACACCGACAACGTCTGCTTACAGCGCAACAAAGGTGCGGTGTAAAAACGTGTTGCGTTGGGATAGATGGCTTCTTGCTTTTTTTGCAACAAATCCGAAAGCCCCGCGGGAGATAACGGCAGATCGGTTTTGCCGAGATATTGTCCTTTTTCGTTCGCTTCGGTCAGGCCGTGGCGAATAAGATGAATTTTGTAACTTTTCACAGAAATTTCCTCCCAAAATCGGCATTTCTCACACTTTACAAATAGTAATGTTTACAGTATAATTAAAAACCCAGCGTATAATTCAGTAAGGAGAATCGCACTATGCATGCCAGTTTCCCGCGCACCATTACGTTGTTGCGCAAAGAACGCGGATTAAGCCAAAAGGAAGTTGCCGCATCTTTAAAAATTTCACAAGCTTTGCTTTCGCACTATGAAAAAGGAATTCGTGAATGCGGATTGGATTTTGTGGTGCGTATTGCCGATTATTATAACGTTTCGTGCGATTATTTGTTAGGACGTACCACCGACAAATCCGGCGCGATGATTACGGTTGACGACATTCCCGAATCGACCGCGCAAAACAAAGGCGGCCGGTCGGCAAACAGCATGTTATGCACTCTTAACAAGAAATTATTGCTTAATTCCGTGACGGTGCTGTTTGAGGTGTTACAGCGTTGCAACCGCAAGGAAATGACGGAAGAAGTTTCTGCCTATTTGAACGTGGCTGTGTATACGGCACTTCGTTCGTTATACAGCGCCGACGCCCGTACCCCCGCAGCGGTGTTTGCCGTGCCGAGTGCTTTGTACCAAGCCTCTGCCGCTGCTGCGTTACCGCTGACTGCTGCGCGCATTGCGCAAATGGCGCCACCTTCGCTTTCGGGAGGGAAAATCCCCTCGTTACTCCCCGATGAATTGGCAAAAGCTTATCCGTTGCTGGCTTCCTCCCTAAACAATGTGATTGCTAATGCGGAAACACAGTTGGGAATATTGGTGCAATCTTAAGCAGATAAGCCGTATCCGAACCCGATTTTCACAGGCGGATTTCTGCCTCTGCTGTGTTAAAATACTCGTAAATCCGAAAGGATTTACTGCGTTTTATGCCTTGCATAGCCAAAAATCCGCTTTGTGAAAATTCTTTGACTCAAAACGAGCAGAATTTCGCGGGGTTTTTGGCGCAGAGAAGTCGGCAAGGCTGTCGCCTGACGACGCCGACAATCCGAAAAGCACCGAAATTCTGCCGTTTTCAGCGTGTTCGGATATGACTTCTCTGCTTAGGCTGGCGGGAGCCGAACTCTTTACGCCAGCCTTAATAAACAGCGTGAGCACGTGGTGTGCTCACGCTGTTTTTGTTATGTGCGGAAAACCCAACCGCGCTGTATGCGAAAACTGATGACAAACAGCAAAATATCTACCACTATTTTGATGGGCGTAGCGTTGAACATAAACAACGATACCAGCCATTTTGTCAAAAATGCCGAAACGGTGATTTGACAAACGCAAAGTACGGCATATCGCAACAAGGTGCCGTGACCGGAGTCGTTACTTTTGAACACGCGGTGTTTGTTAACCGAGTAGTTGACAAACGCTGAAACGGCACGTGCAACATATGCCGCTGCCACGATACCCACATCGGCACGGAGTTGGAACAAACGCCAAACCCAAAACAAAAGCGCAAACATACCAATGTCGACAATCCACGACAAAATCGAAGAAAGAATAAATTTGGAAAACACGGCATAGATGCGCATGGAATCGAGCAAAGGATTGAAGTGAGAAGTGCGATTTTCTTCGATATATACGGTTTCGATGGGGACTTCGTGTAAAGGGATTTCGGATTCTTTGGCGTCGAGAATCATGTTCATTTCATATTCAAAGCGTTCACCCTTGGTTGCCAAAAAGCGGCGCATTCCGGCAGGAGAAAAACCACGCAGACCTGTTTGCGTGTCCGAAAGGGAAATGCCGCATATCCAGCGCAACACACGGCTGGTTGTACGGTTGCCAAAACGACTACGCGCCGGAATGTTTTGGTTGTTCGATGAAAAATCGCGGCAACCCATGATGAGCGAATCGGGGTGTTCGAGCGTGGCCCTGGCAACGGATATGATGTCGGCAATGCGGTGTTGACCGTCGGCGTCCACCGTGACAGCGTGGCAAACTTGCGGCTGATTGAGCAAATAGTTGAACGCTGTTTTGAGAGCGCGACCTTTGCCTTGGTTGACAGCGTGTGTCAGAACCGTGCAGCCAAACGAATCACGCGCGGTTTCGAAATACGAAGAGTATTGATCGCTACTGCCGTCGTTGACGATAACGATGGTTTCGAACGCTGCTTTGCGCAGATCGTCCAACAAAGCCAGTAGTTTTTCATCCGGACTGAGCGACGGAATAATGACCGCTACCGAAGAGTAAGATGCCATGCGTTTCACCCCACATTTGCAATAAAGAAAACTTTTTGACAAAGTTCCCTTTTATTATACACGATAGCGTTCATCTTTTCAAGAGTTACTTGACAGGGCTTTACATCGGTTCTAAGTAGATTACGGATAGCGGCGGCAAGGTGAAAGTTGCCGATTGCTCGAATCCGTGAAACGGAACGTTTTGTGTTTTTACCGTGCCGTTGCAAACACCGCCGCCGCCAAATTCTTTGGCATCGGTGCTAAACACTTCTCGGTAGTTACCGCTTTGAGGTAAACCAATGCGGTAGTCTTCTCGTTTGACAGGTGTGAAGTTGCAAACAGCAACCACTTCCCTGCCTTGTTGGTCCATACGGCGAAATACTATGACACTTTGCGTGTTATCGTTATGAGAAATCCAAGAAAAGCCATCCCACGATGTGTCTTGCTGCCAAAGTGGGGATTGCGCGCGATAAAACGCGTTGAGGGTTTTGACAAAATGATGCATTTGGCGATGAGTTTCATAGTCCAATAAAAACCAATCTAATTCTTTGGTTTCGGTCCATTCATCGAATTGCCCGAACTCGCACCCCATAAACAACAATTTTTTGCCGGGATGTGCCATGGTATATGCCAAGAGCAACCGCAAACCTGCAAATTTTTCGGTGTAGGTGCCAAACTGTTTTTGGATTAAAGAGCCTTTGCCGTGTACTACCTCGTCGTGGGAAAACGGCAAAATAAACCGTTCGGAAAAGGCGTAAACAAGGGAAAACGTTAAAGTATTATGCACTTCTTTGCGAAACAGCGGGTCAAGTGAGATGTACCGCAGTATGTCGTTCATCCAACCCATGTTCCATTTATACGAAAAGCCCAAACCGCCCGATTCTGTCGTATGAGTAATGCCTGACCAAGCGGTGGATTCTTCTGCTATCATCAAACTGTGTGGGCAAGTTGAAAAAACGGCAGTGTTGAGTTCCTTAAAAAAAGAGATGGCTTCCAAATTGCCGTTACCGCCATAAATGTTAGGTATCCACGCGCCGGGTGAACGGTTATAATCCAAATACAGCATAGAGGACACGGCATCTACCCGCAATCCGTCGATATGATATTCTTTGAGCCAAAAAAGAGCGTTGGAAAACAAAAAAGAGCGAACTTCGGGTTTGCCGTAATCGAACACGCAGGTTCCCCATTCTTTATGTTCGCCTTTGCGCTCGTCGGCATATTCGTAGCACGATTGACCGGTGAAACGGAAAAGTCCGCTTTCGTCTTTTGGAAAATGACCGGGGACCCAATCCAATATCACACCGATACCCGCTTGGTGGCAACGGTCGACAAACACCATAAAATCGTGCGGTGTACCATAGCGTGAGGTGGGCGCATAATATCCCGTTACCTGATATCCCCACGAGGCATCCAAGGGATGTTCCATTATCGGCATAAGTTCAACGTGAGTATAGTGCATTTCCAAAATGTAGGGTATGAGCGTATCTGCCAGTTGAACATACGAAAGAAAACTGCCGTCGGCATGGCGTTTCCAAGAGCCCGGATGTACTTCGTAAATGTTCAGCGGAGAATCGGCGGCATTGACAATGGTCTTTTGTTGTTGCCATTCCTTATCGTTCCAAGCATACCTTTTGAGTGAATAAACTTTGGAAGCGGTGGCAGGACGGGTTTCGAAGTGATAGGCATATGGATCGGATTTTAAGACACTATTTCCGTTTTGAGAAACGATATGATATTTATAGGCATCATATTCTTGTGGGGCGTTGGTTATAATTTCCCACACGCCGTCACCAATGTGTTGCATAGGCAATGACTGACGGTCCCAACCGTTAAAATCGCCACACAAAAATACAGCCGATGCTTGCGGTGCCCACACGCGAAACGCATAGCCTTGCTTTGTATGGTGGCATCCTAACCATTCGTAAATGGAAAACGGGTTTTCTGAAAACATTGAGGACATACTGCTCCCCCTTTTTTTTGATTGTCAGTATAGCATGTCCATCTTTGCTCTTTTGGTCGAAAGTCGGCGCACAAAAAAACAAGCCTTTGAAAATCAAAGGCTTGTTTGAAAAAACGATTATAAATCCGCGCCGCTATCGGCATCGCAATACATGACCACATCGGGGTGACTGCGCATGGCAGTGGCGGGAACCATTTCGGTGATAGGACCGAACACGGTTTTGGTGACGGCATCTCGTTTGGTGGCTGCGGGAACCGTGCACACCAAATGTGGGGCGCACATGAGTGTGGGAATGGTCAAGCTGAGTGCATGAGTGGGGACTTCGTCGATGCAAGTAAAGCAACCATCGTTGACTTGTTGTTGACGGCACACGTTATCCAGTGTGACAACTTTGACAATTTGCGGGTCGTCGAATTTGGCTTCGCCGGGGTCGTTGAATGCCAAGTGAGCGTTTTCGCCAATCCCCAAACAGACGATGTCGGTGGGATACGCTTTTAGCAGTTCGCTGTAACGCGCACATTCTTCAGCTGCATCGGCAGCGGGATTCAGGCGGTAGACGTTGCCAAACGGAACACGCGAGAACAAATGCTCGTTTAAAAAGTTGCCAAACCCTTGCGGTGCATCGGCCGGCAAACCAACGTATTCGTCCATATGGAAAGCGTTGACGCGGGACCAATCGATATCTTTGGCGGCAACCAAAGTGTCTAATGTTTCGTTTTGCGACGGTGCCGCTGCAAAAATGACGTTTACTTCTTCTTTTTCTTTGAGCAATGTACGGATCAGTTCCGCCGCTGCATTGCCGGCGGCTTCGCCCATGGAAGCGCGGGTGTTATGTACTTCTACTTTTAAGTTGTCGGCAACCAATTGCTTGATAATACTCATACGGTTTTTCTTCCTTTTCCATTAATATTGTTTTTAGTATATCGCAAAAATAATAAAAATAATACCCTTTTATTGCGGTGTTATTGCAAATTATTGCTTTTTTGTTTATAATAGTCAAAAAGGAGATGAATGCCTTGTCTTTGACACGTGAAGTGGTTTATCAAGAAGTGGGAAGAAATCCGTTTTTGCATCACCGCCATACAGACAACAATTCTTTGGAAATTATTCAGGTATTATCTGACGGTGGCAATGTATTGATAAAGGACCGAACCTATCCCCTGACCAAAGGCGCGGTGTTGTTTATTGACGCTGCGGACATTCACGCTATTAACCCCTTGGATGAAAGTGAATATTGCCGCAATAAGTGGATTTTGGAAAAAGATAAAACAATACTTGCTTTTAAGGCAATTGAAGCAGAAAATTTGTTGGGTCTTTTTTCGGGCACCTCCCTATTTGTGCCTTTTTCCGAAGAACAGGCAGAAAAAGTTGACCATTTGTTCCGTTCTGCCGCTCATTCGTTTGATTCGCAAAACGGTAAAACGTTTAGTGCATTGTTGCGGTTGCTGTTGCTTGCTATGGAAGAAAAAGAAACGGTGACAGAAGGTTGCGATGAACGCATTCATTTTGTGTTGCATTATCTGCATACGCACTTTGCCGATCCCATTAACATTGACCTTTTATCGCAAGATACGCATTTGAACAAGTTTTATTTGTGTCACTTGTTCCATGCGCAAACCGGTATGACAGTTATGCAATATCTTAAAGAAACGCGGCTTTCTGTTGCCAGAAAGCTGTTGGTTGAAACCAGACGTCCAATCACACAAATTGCACAAGATTGCGGGTTTGGAAGCACTTCACATTTTTGCACGTTTTTTAAAGCCCGCGAAGGAATCTCGCCGCGAGAGTATCGGTTGCAAGATCAAGCCGACAACAAAGCATAACAAAACTCCCCTATGGCACATGCCACAGGGGAGTTCTTTTTTATTTTTTCTTTTTGAAAATTTTGGAGCGGAACAAAATAATGTTTAGAATGATAAAATATACAATAATGATTCCAAGCGTAATCAGCGGGATTTGCGGTGCAAGTGTTGCCACGATCATCATGGGAAAACCAAAAACAATGGCGGGCAAGTTTTGGTAGACCAAGTTTTCTGCCGCAAAAGAAGAGAGGTTTTTATCGACTTCCCGCAACAGGATGATGCCGGTACTGGCAGTACCCGTGAGCATACCGTACATTGCCAGAAATTGTTCTTCGGCATAGTCGGGGAACAGTTTGCGACAAACAAATAAAACATAAACGTAGGTAACAAGCAGCCCCGCAGCACCCAACGCCAGCAAGATGCCCCAATAGCCTTTGAGAACATCGAGTTGGATGGCGGCAATGCCTGCAACGATCATAATGTCGAAAAAGAAACCACTGATACGGTTCATAAGAAAGGTGTTGATATATTGTCGTTTCATAACACCTTTGCGGCGCAAAACAGCCAACACCGAGTTGACAGCCACCGCTACCAACACACCAAACAAGAAGTTAAAGCCATACAAAATGGATTTGAGACCCGGCAACAAGGTGCCCAAGCCATACATAATCAGATATGCAATAAAATAAGCTATGAAAACAAAACCCAATTGCACCGTGATTTTATCCATACTGCCGTTCATGGGGATTTCTTCGGCAGTTTGGATATCGTCGCCGCTATATTGTTCTGCTGTTTCTTCCACTGCGCCTTTAAATTTGCCTTTGCGTTTAAGCAAATGAAGGTGTAACACGCCCCCTAAACTGGCAGACAAGAAACCAAGGGCCGCAATGGTAAGGCCAAAGCTTTTTCCACCAACAAAGCCATAGTCCATTTCGTAAATGTTACCATAGTTCATGGCTTGGCCGGTGCCTTGACCATAACCGAACGGCAACAGAATGCCTGCCGCGGGGAAAAATTCTTTGAGCACAAAAGTGGTTGCAAACAACGTAATGACCAAACCGACAATGCCTTGGATAAGGTAGGTGGCTACCGTGGTAAGCCCCGTGTTGAACACCTCGCCGGTGCGTTTTTTGTTAATACGCTCTTTGGACGGTTTAAAAGAGGTAGCGATAAAGCCGATTGCCAAAGAGTGATAGGTGATGGTTTCGAGCAAGGTGATTCCATTCCCGCCAAAAAATGGGGTGTTGAACAGGTCATCGCCACTGATGGATTTGTAAACAATGGAAATTACCAGCAACAACAAACCACCCAAAACAGACGTGGGAATCAACGATTTTTTAAGAAGCGGAATTTTGCGTTTGAGAACGTTTGCCAACAGCAAACTTACAAGCAAGACAGCTACAAGACTTACGCCGCCCCACACACTATAATCCCAAAAATTTGCCATGTGTATCCTCCTGCTCATCCCCTGTGGTGCGATAATACAAATTTAGGTATTTGACGGCGTTAAACCGTTTGTTGCCCTTGCATTGAAAAATTCGATTTTGAATATATAAATTAAGCTTATTCCGCCCCAAAACCGTTGCCGCCGACAACTCGGAGAAGGAAAAAGTGTAGCGTTTATTTGCCGCATCCACCACCAGACGGTCGGCATAGGCCGTTAGTGTGGCGTTTTTATCGATTCTTCGTTTGCGCTGACAATAAATATTCTCGCTAAAGCAAACCGTATCACTAAACAACGGTGATTCGCCGTAAACGGATGTATCCATATCCACTATAAAGCGGCATTGCGCGTCGTACCAGTCTTTGATGTATTTATGCGGGAAATCAAAACCAACGCCTTGCAAGGTTTTATCCGGCAAGTAACGTACCACACGACGGCACCGACGACAAGTAATCGTATCCCGTTCACTGTCGAAAATTGACAAGCCGCAAAACGGGCAATAGTACATAACACGTTCGAGATATTCGGCGTTGCGTTTGCTGTAAAACAAGGTGGTGTCGCGACGTTCATCGACATACAATTCCTCTTTAAGCAAAGCAAACAACTCTTCTTTGCTCATATCGGAATATTCTTCCGGTTCGATCACGCGGGAAACATAGGACCGCATTTTGCCTTTGCGAATGGTGTCGCTCCACCGCGGGTGCACGCCATAGCCACCTTCGATACGGTAAAGGGCAATAGGCAGTTTGAGTGCTTTGGCAAGTGCAGCAACCGAAGGTTTGATATGTTCTGTTGTGCCGCTGTATGTACGATTCCCCTCCGGTGCCATGCCGATGTTGCCGCCCTCTTTGGCGATGCGCAAGCAATTTTTGACTGCCGCAATATCCGACGTGGATTTGCGAAACGGAATGGGAGCCACCAACCACGTGATCAAGCGGGAAAGCCAACCGTTGGAAAAAAGATCTTCGCTTGAAACGTAATACACGTGTTTTTTGAAACTGAGCGAAACAAAAAATTGGTCAAACGCGGTTTGGTGATTAAACAATATCAAATATGGACGTTCGTTATCCCCGCTAAACGGTTCGACAGCGATGCCGTAAACAAGATTGCAATACCAAAGAAATGGATAATACAATATATTTCTGACAATGGTGTGCCGAGGAGAAATCCATTGTTTTTTATTTCTCTTTTGAGCAGACATACCGTTCCTCCAAGCAAATTTTATATATTATACCACATTTTAAGGCGGGGAACAAGAAAAATTTACACAAGGTGTTTGCGGACAGCGTCTTTACTTGACAAAAAAGGCAAAAACGTTATACAATAATAAAAACGCTGTACGTTTTGGAGGACTGTCAATGGCTGAATTTTCCAGAGGACCACGGCTCCCCTATGCTTACGATAGACCGCAACCGCCGAAATCGGTTTCGGATGTTCCACGCTATTTGAAAGAGTTGCTTTCGGGATTTTTTTCGCGATTTGGATATGTTATCAAACTGGTTTGGAATACCGGTAAATGGATTCCGTTTGTTCTGTTTTTGGTGGCAATTTTCAAAGGTGTTACACCTGTTGTCGGTTCGGTGATTTCCAAAAACGTTTTGAACGAATTGCAAAACGTGATCCAAAAAGGCGGGTTGCCGGAAAGTGAGTTTTTTGCTTCCGGTATTATTCCGTTGCTGGTAGCCTTGTTTGCCTATGGTTTGGTGCTTCAAATCGTAAACACCGTCAGTCGTTCGGTTAACCGAATTGCGGGTGAACAAGTGGTGCGGGAAGTCAAAAAACAAATTATGGAAAAATCCAAAGAATTGGATATTGCGTCTTTTGACAATCCGATTTTGTATGAAAAAATGGAAAACGCCAACCGCGAAGCGGGGAACCGTCCCGTTATGATTTTGACCGAAACGTTTGGCGCTATCAGTGCCGTTATTGAACTTATCAGCTTTTTGGTGATTTTGATTACCGCTCCCGGTTTGACGTGGATTACGTTTTTGGTGTTGTTGGTATCTATCCCCTCGGCAATTGTGAATTTTATTTATCGTCGCAAAAACTTCCAATATATGCGGCATCGTTCCAAAGAGCGCCGACAAATGAATTATTTTTCGGATTTGCTGGTAAACAAAGATCTTATCAAAGAAGTTCGTTTGTATAATCTTGCCGACACGTTTATCCAACGCTTTTTGGCGGTTTTTAAGCGGTATTACACAGGATTGCGGCGTTTGATCATTCACGAAGGATTATGGCATTTGCTGTTTGCGGCACTGACCGGCATTATTAATTTGTTGTTTTATTTTGTGCTGGCAAAGCAAGTGTTTATCGGGAACATTAAAATTGGTGACTACACGTTATATACGGGGGCTTTAACCGCTATTGCTTCTTGTGTAAGCTTGTTGATTACTTCGTCGGGAGTGATTTACGAGGGAACGTTGTTCATTGACAACTTGATTGTGTTTATGAAAGAAAAAAGGTCGGTTGTGCCGAGCGTTTCCCCCGCTTTGACCGTAAAACGCGAAAGTACCAAGCACACGATTGAGTTTGTTGATGTGAGTTTTCGGTATCCGGGTTGCGAACGATATGTCTTGCAAAATATTAGTTTTACCATTAACCCCGGTGAAACCGTGACGTTGGTAGGTCTTAACGGTGCCGGAAAAACCACGTTGATTAAATTGCTGACGAGGTTATACGACCCCACCGAAGGTGAAATACTTTTGGACGGCAAAAACCTGAAAGAATACGACGTGAAGAGTTTGTATGATACGTTTGGTATTATTTTTCAGGATTTTGGGAAATATGCCGTTTCGGTGGAAGAAAACATTCGTTTTGGTGACATAAACAAGGAAAAAACCACCGAACAAATGGAATTTGCTGCCAAGCAAAGCACGGCTGCTGATTTTATCAAAAATTTGCCCGATGGGTACAACACACCGCTGATGCGAATTTTTGAGGCAAACGGTTTGGAACTTTCGATCGGTCAGTGGCAAAAGCTTGCCATTGCGCGCGCGTTTTATGCTGATTCGGATATTATTATTTTAGACGAACCGACCGCTTCGTTGGATCCCATGGCGGAACAAGAAATCTTTAATCAATTCGATCAATTGCGAAACGATAAAACCACAATTTTTGTTTCGCATCGTTTGTCCAGCGCCACCATTGCCGACCGCATTTTGGTGTTGGAAAACGGATGTTTGGTAGAGCAAGGCAATCACCAAGAGTTATTGGCGTTGCAAGGAAAATACAGCACGTTGTTTAACACACAGGCAAAACGGTATTTGGAACAAAAAACAAAAGAGTAAAAAATTATTTTTTTGGAGATGATTTTTTTGAAAAAGCCAGTTGCTTTTGCGGTAACCTTGATCTTGTTATGCACAACCAACGCTTTTGCGCTGACAGGATGTACCTATAATAACGGGGATAGTATCACCACCACTACCGCCAACCAAACCACCACCGGTACCACGTTGGATGAAATTTTGGATGAGATTGACCAAAACACCACCGTAACCGAAAACCCGGACGGTACGACAACGTATACTTACGCGGGTAGCACCATTGTTAATCCTATTATCCCCTCGACCAGCAAGCCGATTTCGACCGCCACGCAAAAGAAAACAACCTCCACAGCAAGCACCACCAAAAAGAGCGGTTCTACCGGTACGACAACGCAGATAACCGTGCCACCTTCCACCACCCAAAAGCCTGCGCCGATCCCCACGGTATTTACTACCACTACCACAACGACCACCACAAAGCAATCCGGCGTTTCTACCAGTGCGACCACCACAACAACGAAAAAGATCTTTTCGTACGAATATACCAGCAACCAAAAACACACATGGCTTCCGTTGGAACAACGGTACTATTACTCACTTTTAGATGACGAATGGAAAGGCTATTACCGCCAAATTGACGCGGCAGTACGCAATTTGGAAGCCGAAGTTACTTTTAATACCGATATTACCCAAGATAGCAAACACAAAATTTACTTTATCTATTGTTTAGACACGCCTGAGCTGTTCTATTTGGCATGTACCATGACATTGAGAAAACACGGTAACGAAACAAGCAGCATTAGCTTTTTGTATTCCGTTGGTAATAAACCGGGGGAATATGGCGGTGGGATGTCTGAAATAACCGATACTTTAAGAGAAAAAATCCGAGCCAAAAAAGCTAAATTTGACAAAGCTGTAAACGATATTATCAGCACCATTCCCGCAAATGTTCCGGACGTGGTTAAGGAACGTATGATCTATGATAAAATTTTATTAAGCAGTGAATACAACCTGCCCGCTGCCAACGGAGACTCCAACGCCATTGGTGGTAAATGGGATGGGTTGGCTGCTGACAACTGGACAGCCTACGGTATTCTGATAAACCACACCGGCGTATGTGAATCGTATGCGGAATCTTTCCAAACCCTGTGCAACGCCGTGGGGATTCCGTGCACACGAATCAGTAACGATAATCATGCCTGGAACGCTGTGAAAATCGGGGGTAAATGGTATCAGTGTGACGTAACTTTTGACGACCCGGTAGGCGGCGATCCCGACGATGCGTATCACTATTATTTTAACCTTACGGATGAACGGCTTCGCGAACGTGCTTTTCATCGCACGTGGCAATCCGGGCCATACGTGGACGAAGGGTTTTTTAAGAATTTATTGTACCCCGTTTGTACCGCCACGGAATACGGCTTTGAAAACTTTGTTAAGTTGTACGGCAAATAACAACGCTCAAAAAAGGATGTGTAAGTGTAACTTACACATCCTTTTTTATATAATGTTCTAAAATGTATTGTACCGAATGTTGGTCGTTGGAACAAATCACCGTGTCTGCTACGGCTTTTAATTCGTCGACAGCGTTGTCCATTGCCAAGCCAAGCCCTGCTGCTTGTACCATGGTGAAATCGTTGGTACTGTCCCCCACTGCAATGGTTTCTTTTGGGGCAACGCCCAGTATCTCGGCAAGTTTTAGCACGGCGTTGCCTTTGCCTGCGTTTTTCCAGAATACTTCTAGGTTATATTTGTTAGACTGTGCCACCAGCAAGTCGGGGTGTGCGGCGAAATACTCTTTGCAAATAAGGAGATCATCGTAGTTCTTAAAAAACACCACCAGCGATTCGACATCTTTTTCGTAGGCGATTTCTTTGAAGTTTTTAATCGGTACGTTGGTATCAAAAACAAAATCGACCCAGTTTTCGCTGTAGTTGTAGGCTTTGTAATCTTCGACCGTGTGTCGATCACCATCGACATACGATTGGTTATCGGCATGAAACATCATATTAACGGAATATTGAAAAAATTTATCCAGCACAAAGTGGGAAAGTTTACGCGGCAAGGAAATAGAGTGCGTGATATTGGTTTGTTTGTCATAAATTGTGCTGCCATCGGAACCAATATAATAGCGAATATACGGGTTTTCTTTGAGCACTGCGGGCATTTCGCCATAGGACCTACCCGATGTCGGTACAAAAAAAACGCCCATCTCGTACAATGTTTTGATGGCATCGTAATTTTGTTTGCTGATTTCACCTTTGGTATTAAACAGTGTGCCGTCGAGGTCACTGGCAATCAGTTTGTAGTCCATATGTATTCCCCTTTTACTAACATAGGTGTTCATCATAGCGCGTTTTTCTATTTTTTGCAACAAAAAGGACTATCGCATTGCGATAGTCCTTTTGTTGTTCTTATTTAAAATAAATCGGTGTGGAAGTGCAGATCCAGTGTTTGGTGATGCCTTGCACTTCGACACGAATGTATTGATTGAGTTCGAAATCTTTGAGCGGGAGTTCAAATGCAATTTCGTTTTCGTCAAAGTTCTTGCGGTAAATGACATTGGCGCCGGAATAGACGCGCACCGCACAGACGGGTTTGCCTTTCATGGCTTTTGCCGAGATGGAGAGCACACCGTTTTGTGCTTCTGCTACGGGGACTTCGTCGCCCGGGACATAGCCGTTTAGGGTGATATCCACTTCGTCAAAGCCGACAGCGGCAATGGTGTGACCTTCGCGAACAGCGCGAACCACGTTATCGCGGCACGGCACTTCCCCACCGAGGTACAAGAAGTTGACTGCCGGATTATCAAAAGCACGGCGCATACCGAAAAAGTCGACCGATACCATGGCGGCAAAACGTTTGCCGGCGAGCCACGCTTTTTCCATGTCGGTGCCGCCGAGCGGGATGAGCGGTTCTTTGTCGACACCGTCAACGTCGTAATTTAACCAATAGTCAAAATACGGGTGGGTGGCGCAAATGGCGCCGCCGTGTTCGTGGACGTAATCTACCGACTCTTTGAGATAAGCGGCGACCTCGGCGTCCGAGAACAGACTTTTGGTAAAGCGAGGGGTATAGGCGTCGGAATCGATGCCGATGGCCAACATGTGATAGGTGTTGTGGCTTAAATGCTCGAATCTATCGTTCCAGTTAAAGGGATGATATTCTTGACCGTCTAAGAACAACACTTTGTCGTCGGAATATTTGGCGGTGTCTAACTTGCCGTCGTACGGGGCGTTATCTTTAACAGCCAAAGCACAAATGTCCCAACCCATATAACGCATCAACGCATTGGCGGTACCAGGCGCGCAGTCGCAACCGTACCAGTCCAAAGAGTGCATGTGAATGGGCATTTTGTAGTTCTTTTTGAGAGCCAAGGTTTGCGGAGCTTTGGGCGGCAGCACTTCGCTTTCGCCGTTTTTGAAACGCGCAAAGTAGGCAAGCAAGTTTTTGACGTATTTTTTCCAGAAAGCAAACGAGCGTTCTGCCAAATCGTTTTTCACTTCGGGGAACAAGATTTGGTTTAAGAAGAACATACCTTTGCCGTATTGTGCGCGTGCAATCAACGCGCCGTCGCGTACGGCGGGGTCCATATAGGTGCCGATGACTTCCCAGTTTTTCGGCAACAAGTAGCACGATTGCGCCGCAGTACGTACAACTTGGTGGCCTGCCATTTCTTCGCCGGCAGCGTTTTTGATGTTATGAGGGCGCAAAATGCCAAAGGAGTTGGCGGCAATACGCCAGTCGAACATTTCGTCGGGAGTGATAACTTCCGGTTCGCTGAACAAGCGACGACCGCTTTCTTCGATCCACGGCATCATATAGTTTTTATAAGACGATTTATCGTCGTCAAACGTTTGGTCGGGTGTGCAAAGGTTAATGGTGTTAACGTGACGATGAATAAGTTGGGTGTAACCCACTTCTTGCGGCAAGAAGTACGGCGCCCAACGCTCGTAATCTTGGTGCATAAAGAACAAGATGCCGCCGCGTTTTACCCAGTCGTGGATATAGTGTTCGTCATTTTCGACGTAGTCGTTAAAGCCGTTTTGTTCGACAATCGCGACATCGTAATCTTCCAAATAGCCGGGTTGCGAAACATCGATTTTAGTGATTTCTACCCCTTGTTCCTTCAAAAACGTGACAAAAGAATACGGCGGTTGAAACCAGTG
>JAZROQ010000022.1:0-3941 GCA_045648765.1 Acutalibacteraceae bacterium | reverse complement strand
ATTGACCGGATTCTTTTCGAATCTCTTTTTTTAAGAAATTACGGGTTGTGTGTTCGTTCTTTCTTTCACATTGTTTAATTTTCAAGGTCCTTTTGCTACCCCATTTTTTCGGGACAGCTTTGCTATCATACCACTACTTATCCCCTTTGTCAACACTTTTTTTGGGGTTTTTTTCGATTTTTTTCATTTTGTTAGTTTTGCCCTTAAAATCACACCCGAAAGCGCATTTAAATAGAGATTTTGACTGTCAATTTTCGCCTCTCCCACTAAAACTTCCCAACTCCCTGCGCCGATGGGTATGCTTTTCGTTTCTTCGGTGGGATTCACCGCACAGCAAACAACATTTTCCGCTGTTTGTCGCTCAAACATCACCACGCGGTCCTCTTTATATAAACCTTTAAACGCGCCGTCCTTTAACGCGGCATTTTGTTTGCGCACGATGCCCAATCTTTCAAACCACGCAACCAACTCGCCCTCGCTTTCGTGCCAAGGGAAGCACCCGCGATTAAGAGGATCTTTGTATCCTTCCATCCCCCGCTCGTCACCATAATAAAGGCACGGCACCCCGGGTAGCGTGTATTGTAACAACGAAGCAAGCTTCACCAACTGAATACCGCGTCTTCGTTGTTCTTCTGTCAGCATCGTTTTTGCTTGCCACTCCCGTCCTCTTCCATGACATTCTTCACCCGCTAACAAGGTAATGGCGCGCTCGGTGTCGTGCGTCCCCAAAGAGTTCATTAACAAACGAATCACCTGTGGCGGATAGTTTTCCAAAATGTTTTCCACCACGTTGAAAAAATCCGCCGCCTCTCCTCCGCGCAAAAAATCTAAAATAGCCCCACGGAACGGATAATTCATTACGCTGTCAAGTTCTTTCCCCAACAAAAACCGCCGATGCTCGCCGTAACTGTATTTGTTGCTGGCATCTTCCCACACTTCGCCAATAATCACCGCTTCATCATCACCTTGCTTGACAGCTGTTCGCAACTGTTCCAAAAAGGCGTCCGGCAATTCGTCTGCCACATCCAATCGCCAACCGGAAGCACCTGCCGCAATCCACTTTCGCACAACCCCTTCTTTTCCTAATATATATTCCACAAACGACGGATTCAACTCGTCCACTTCCGGCAACGTGTCAAACCCCCACCACGAAGCGTACTCTGTTGGCCAGTTTGAAAACCGATACCACGACGAATAGGGAGCGTCAAAGGATTGGTACGCACCGAGTTCTTCATAGCGCCCATATTTGTTAAAGTATATGCTGTCCGCACCCGTATGGCTAAACACCCCATCCAAAATCACACGGATACCTACTTCTCCCGCCTTTTTTGTCAGTTCTTCAAAATCTTGTTGCGTTCCCAACAACGGATCAATGCGTCGATAGTTTGCGGTATCATAACGGTGGTTGGAATGTGCTTCAAAAATAGGATTAAGATATAAGCACGTTACACCCAAGCGTTTAAAATACGGTAATTTTTCTTGTATTCCTTTTAAATTGCCACCAAAAAAATCGTTGTTTCGCACCACACCGTTTTCATCGGGGCGCCATTCGGGACATCCGCCCCAATCTTGCCGTAAAACACGATCTGTCGGCACGTTTTCTTGCAAAATTTCCCCTTTGGCAAAACGATCGGGAAAAATTTGATATATTACCCCGCCTGCCAACCAACTCGGCGTCGTAAAACCCTTGTCATAGCACGTCAATTGCCACTCGGCCCCCTCGCTTTCCCAAACAGATGCCGTAGCATCGGCATTACGTACCAAAAACCGCCGCCCGTCTTTTGTATCTATCACAAAGCGGTACCAATACACGCCCTCTTCTGTCGGCGTATAATGGCACTCCCACCACTCGTTTCCCGCTCCGTCTTCCCCCGCCCAAAACATGGCATCCCACTGAGCAACCTTGCCATTTTCACGGCAAACCAAAAACACCGCCGAACACTTCCACACCCTAGGCAAACACACCCGAAACGCCACGCTCGTTTCCTGCGCCACCGCGCCAATCGGATTTCGATACCTGTCGGAACGAGAAAAAAACAATTCCATCTTAAAACACCTTTCTCCTGTATTAAATACAATATATAAAAATGGTTGTACTTTTACGGTTTCTTCGTTATAATAGGAATATACATCCAAAAGGGGGAATTTGTGTGAGGATATTATGTGTCTGTACCGGCAATATATGCCGCAGTCCTATGTTGGAAGAATTGTTGCGTCAAGAATTGAACACTCGCGGCATTGCCGAACACACCGTTTCCAGCGCGGGAACCGGCACGTACGACGGCGCCCCCGCTTCCGAACACGCCGTCACCGCCATGAAAGAGTTGAGGTATGATATTACCGCACACCGTTCCCGCCAGCTCACCCCCGAAATTGTCGAGAATACCGACGTTTTTGTTGCGCTTTCTCCCGAACACGGTGTAACGTTAGCTTTCCAATATGATGTAGACCCCGAAAAAATACTAATTGTCGGCGCAGGCATTCCCGACCCTTATGGTCGGAATTTGGCTACCTATCGCACGTGCCTCTCTTTGTTGGTGGAAGCTATGCCACAATTAATTGACGATTTAGGTGCCTTATGAACATAGTTGTCGTTCCCATGAACATCTCTCACATTTCGGCACTTGCCCAATTGGAAACCCTTTGTTTTTCCGAACCGTGGAGTGCCGCCGCTTTGGAAGAAGAGCTTAAAAATTCCTGCTCTCATTTTTTAACAGCGCTAATTGACTCCCGCGTCGCAGGGTATCTTGGCTGTCATCACATTGTCGACGAAGGCTTTATCGCCAACGTTGCCGTTTTTCCGTCAGACCGTCGGCACGGCGTTGCGCGTGCGTTATTGAACGCTGCCATTGAACAAGGCGTCGGGCTCTCTCGCCTTACACTGGAAGTACGGCAATCCAACACCGCCGCCATCTCACTGTACGAATCTCTCGGCTTTACAAAAGACGGCGTTCGTCCTCGCTTTTACACGCACCCCACCGAAGACGCGTATATTTACAGTTATTATTATCCCAAATCGGAGTGATAAATCTATGAACATCCTTGCTTTTGAATCTTCTTGTGACGAAACCGCCGTGGCGGTAGTACAAGATGGTCGCATAGCACTTTCAAATTGTATTGCCTCGCAGGTAGAAGAACATAAATTGTACGGCGGCGTAGTTCCCGAAATTGCCAGCCGTCGCCACACCGAAGCCATCAGTGGCCTAACCCAAACCGCGCTCGAACAAGCCGGCTTAACTCTTTCGCAAATCGATGCAATAGCCGTCATTTACGCGCCGGGTTTAATCGGCGCTTTGCTTGTCGGCGTCAACTTTGCCAAAAGTTTGGCTTCTGCCGCAGGGTTACCGCTGATCCCCGTACATCATTTGCGTTCTCATATTGCTGCCAACTATTTGGCTCACCCCGACCTAAAACCCCCGTTTTTATGTTTGGTTGTTTCCGGTGGGCATAGTCATATTGTCCGTGTAGAAGACTACACACACTTTACCGTTTACGGTCGCACCCGCGACGACGCCGCAGGCGAATGTTTTGACAAAGCGGCGCGCGCCATGGGTTTGCCATATCCCGGCGGCATTCATTTGGACCGCTTGGCGCAAAACGGCAACCCCCACGCCTTTTCCTTGCCTCGCCCACAAATCGAAGGCTGCCCTCACGATTTTAGTTTTTCGGGGCTCAAAACCGCCGTCATCAACTTGTTACACACCGCAGAACAGCGCGGCGAAACCGTCAACACCGCCGATCTTGCCGCATCTTTTCAACACACGGTTTGCGACATTCTTTCCTCCCACGTGATAGATATCGTTTCTCAAACCGGTGATGATACGGTTGTTTTAGCCGGCGGCGTTTCCGCCAACTCCGGTTTGCGCCGCCGCATGGAAGAGGTTTGCCGTCAACACCATTTAACACTCTATTATCCCCCTCTGTCACTGTGTGGCGACAAC